>NZ_JBHTDM010000009.1:0-406289 GCF_042666535.1 Brachybacterium sp. GCM10030252
AAACCCAAAACGCCGTCCCCACCAGCTACGGTCGGGATCAATCACCTCGTGCAAACAGCCTGACCCAGAACAGCCACTGACTCCAACCAGCTTGACAACACCCGTCAGCTACATGTTCTTGCCGGAGGGCCGCGGTGACCCGCCATCGCACTGCCCAGAGTTACCCCGGTGCCGCCCGGCGCTGGTAGGTTCACCGACCATGCCCGACCTCGCCGCGCTGCTGCCCACCCTCAGCGCCGCCTCGTGGCTGCTGGTGTGCGCCGGCGCCCTCGTGGTGGGCTTCTCCAAGACGGCCCTGCCCGGCGCCGGAACCATCGCCGTCGGACTGTTCGCCCTGGCCATGCCCGCCAAGGAATCCACGGCGGCGCTGCTGCTGATTCTGATCGTCGGGGACGCGACGGCGCTGTGGGTCTATCGGCGAGAGCCCGATGTGCGCACTCTGGTGCGGCTGATCCCCAGCGTCCTGGTCGGCGTCGTGGCCGGCACGATCTTCTTCGCCACGGTCGGTGGGGAGGCCGTGCGCGGCACCATCGGCGTCATCCTGCTGGCATTGGTGGCGGTGACCGTCTGGCGTCGCCGCGCCGCTCAGCGCGAGAAGGCGGCCGACGGAGCGAGCGCCGACACCTCGAGTGCCGACACCTCGAGCGCCCTGCCTGCCACCCGGGCCGCCGCCGCACAGCAGGCTCCGCGTTCGAGTGCACGCACCGCGCTGAGCCGCGCCGGGTACGGACTGCTCGGCGGGTTCACCACGATGGTCGCCAACGCCGGGGGACCGGTGATGTCGATGTACTTCTACGCCATGCGCATGCCGGTGCTGACCTTCCTGGGCACCGCGGCCTGGTTCTTCGCCATCGTCAACGTGCTCAAGCTGCCCTTCTCCGCCGGGCTCGGCCTGATCACGCGGGAGACCCTGGTGATGGACGCGCTCCTCATCCCACTGGTCCTGCTGGGCGCACTGGGCGGCGCGAAACTGGCCCGGCGCATTCCCCAGGGCGTGTTCGAGAACGCCGTCCTGGTGCTCACGGTCGCCTCGGCGATCGGACTGCTGCTCGTGTGATGCGCGGGCAGGCGCGCGAGCGGCCCGGCCGGCTCAGGATGAGGCAGCGCGGGCGCTCGCAGCCCAGTGGCCCAACTCCTGCAGCGCGGTGAGCATCTCCGGGGGCTCGATCACCTCCACCGGCGCCCCCAGCTGCGCCAGGCGCGCGACGAGCCACCGGAGGTCGTCGGCACCCGCCCGCAGGATGCAGGCGTTCTCCCCGTCCGGGGTGATGGTCGCGGTGCGAGCGGGGACCCGCGGGGCGATCTCCTCGTAGGGGCGCAGCAGCCGGACCGTCACCCAGGTCTCGTACCCGCCGACGGTGATGGACTCACGGACGGTGCGCTCGATGTCCGGCGTCGGCCGTGGGGTGATCGGGAAGGTGCTGGGGTGGACATCGTGCATCCGGTCCAGCCGGAAGGTGCGCCAGTCCTCGCGATCGAGGTCCCAGGCGAACAGGTACCAGTGGGCGTCCACGGTCAGCACGCGATGCGGTTCGATGCGTCGTTCGGCGCGCTGACCGTCGGCGCGTTCGTAGTCCACCCGCACGCGCGTGCCGTCGCGGACCGCCGTGGCCAGGGTCAGCAGCACCTCCGACCGGGCGCCCGGGACGGGCCGGGCGACGACCCCCATCGCATCGGCGATGGCCGAGACCCCGGTGCGGACCTCCGGCGGCAGGATCCGATCCAGCGCGGCCAGGGCACGCAGCGCCTCGGCGTCCAGTCCCTCGATGCCGGAGGTCGCCGCCAGGCGCAGCCCGACGGCCACAGCCACCGCCTCATGCGCCCCCAGCAGCAGCGGCGGCAGCTCCCGGCCCGCGCCGAGCTGATACCCGCCGCCATGCCCGGCCGACGTCAGCACCGGGTAGCCCATCTCCCGCAGGCGGTCGACGTCACGGCGCACCGTGCGCACCGTGACCTCGAGCCGCTCGGCGAGCTCGGGTCCGGTCCACACGGTGCGGGACTGCAGCAGTGCCAGCAGCTGCAGGGCTCTCCTCGTCACGTCGCTCATGGGCACAGTCTGCCTCCCTCCGAGGACAGAATCTGTCCGCGCAGCCCCGCAGAGTGGATCCCGACCGCATCGACCAGCGGGCCGACGAGCAGCAGGGGAGAGCACGATGCCGTTCCTGACCCGAGACATCACCACCGAGCGCGAGGGCCTCGCCGTCTTCGCGCACCAGCAGATCCGACAGGTCGCGACCACCCTCCAGGGACTGGACCGCGACCAGCTCACCGCGCATCCCTCCGCCTCTGAGCTGAGCCTCGCGGTTCTCGCCCGCCACGTCCTCGAGGTCGCCGACGCCTTCGTGGCTCAGGTCCAGGACGCCACGGCCCGCTCGCACTCGGCGCAGGGAACCTCCGATGACTCGCCGCCCACCGCGCTCAGGTCCGAACACTCCGAGGCGCTCAGCGGGGGAGGGATGAGCGCGGCGCACGGTGAGGACACAGCGGACTCCCTGCGCGAGGCGCTGGAGACGGTGGCGACGCGACTGGCGGTCTCTCTCGAGGACGCCGACCTCGACGCCCCCGTCGCGGTCCCCGAGGCACCGTGGCTCAGTGGAACGGAGCAGTGGACCGTGCGCTGGATCGCTCTGCACAGCATCGAGGAGTTCGCCCGCCACGCCGGCCACGCCGACATCATCCGGGAGAGCATCGACGCCAAGATCGCCTACGAGCTCAACGCCCTGGCCGACGGGCAGCCGTGCCTGCCCACGAAGTGCCCACCCGCTCAGCCCGCATCCACATCAAGGAGATGACCACCATGGTCCCCACCACCGATCCCCACGAGACCATAGGTTCCCGCGAGACCACCGAGCAGCCGGCCGGCGTCGGCGGCGACCTCGCCACCGTGCTGTTCGACCAGATCGACCACCACGTGCGCGAGTACGTGCGGCCCCGCCTGGAGGGTTTGATCGACGAGGAGTACTTCTTCGATCCCACGCCCGACGGCAGCGCCTGGAGCGTCCACCCCCGCACCCCCCCGGGGCAGACGCCGCCGGCGGCCCTCCAGGGCGGCGCCGGCGACATGGTCATCGACTTCGAGTTCCCCGAACCGGACCCGGCACCGATGACCACCATCGCCTGGCGGTTCGGGCACATCATCGTCGGCATCCTGGCCGCGCGCAGTGCGGCCCACCTGGGCGGGCCCGCGGCGGATTACATGAGCTGGACGTACGCGGCCACGGCCCACGACGCCCTCGCCCAGTTCGATGCGGAGTACGAGCGGTGGCTGAGCGGCGTGCGCGCCTGGGACGAGGCGGACCTGCAGGTCGCCGCAGGAGAGGCCGAGGGCCCGTGGGCCGAGTACTCCCGTGCCACGCTCGTCGCCCACATCAACCGCGAGCTCATCCACCACCTGGCCGAGATCGCCCTGCTACGTGACCTCTGGGCGCACCGGGGGTGAGCCCGGTCAGCGCACTGGCCGCGGACGGCGCGGCCAGTGCGCCACGAGCAGATGCAGGGGCAGGGTCACCGCCAGCACCGCCGCCGCGAGCAACGGCAGGCGGCTCGGATCGAGGCCGCCGGCAAGGGCCAGTCCACCGGCTCCGCCCCCGAGGGCATTGCCGAGCGAGATGGCGCTGGCGTTCAGCGCCATGACCACGGAGGCGGATGCCGGTGCCATCGCGGCCAGCCGCGCCTGCTGCGGGACGGCGTGGCCCCCGTTGCCGATGCCGGCGAGGACGAACCACACGACGCTGAGCACGGCCACGGCCGCCGGCGCCGCCAGGGCGAGGGAGAGCGCTCCGAACAGCGCATTGACCAGCAGGCCCGCCAGGATCAGCGTGAGCACGCGCACCGGGGAGAATCGGTCCGCGAGCCGCCCCGTCACGGCATTGCCGCTCATGCTCGCCACCCCGTAGGCGCACATCAGCACGATCATCATCCACGGCGCCGAGTGCGTGGGCCCGAGGATCAGCACCGCATAGGTGAAGCAGATGTAGCTCGCGCACAGCACACCGGTCGAGACCAGCAGCCCCGCCACCAGCCGGGGCTGCGCGAGGGGCCGCAGCCGCGCACGCAGGCTCGAGGAGGGATACCGCAGGTGGGGCAGGCGGAGCGCGATCCCCACCAGCGCCGCCGCCCCCACCGCGGAGACCAGGATCAGGGGCAGGCGCCAGCTGCTCTGGCCGAGGATCAGGCCGACGGGGACCCCCAGCGCCGTGGCCGTCATCCACCCACCCAGCACGAACGACAGCGCCCGCCCGCGATGCCGCTCCGGCACCAGATGCACGACGTAGCCGGTCACCGCCGCGCCCAGCAGGCACCCGCCCAGCGCCGCGACGACCCGGCCGCTGAGAGCCATCGCGTAGGTCGGGGCGATCGCCGTGAGGAGGTTGCCGGCGATGAACGTGGCCAGCGCTGCCAGGATCGTGCGGCGCTGCTCCCAGCCGCTGGTGAGGGCACCGAGGATCGGCCCGGCGACCGCTGAGGTGAGGGCGAAGACCGCCACCAGCTGCCCGGCCAGCGCGGCGGTGACGTCGAGGTCGGCGGCGATGTCCGGCAGCAGCCCGGCCAGCACATAGCCGTCGATACCGGTGGTGAAGGTGGCCACCGCGAGCCAGATCAGCGTGCGGTACGGGACGCGGCTGGGCGCGGTGGCCTGGGCGTCGACAGTGCCGGAGGTGTTCACTGGACCGTGGGGTTCCTTCGCTCGGACGGGCCGCACGGCCACGCAACGGTGCCTGCGAGCTTACCCCGGGGCACGCCGGCTCTCAGCGCTGCTGGCCGCCGGGCTCCATGAAGGTCTGCAGGGCGAGCACGGCGGCGCCGACCGCCCCGGGATGCGGCTGGACCTGGGAGACCGCCACGTCCAACGGGATCCCGGTCGCGTGCGAGCGTTCCGCGAGGTAGCGGCCAGCGGTCGCGTGCAGCAGTCCCGGTGCGGCCTGGATACCGGCGCCCGAGAAGACCACCGCCCGGATGCCGACAGCGCTGGTGATGGTCCAGGTCGCTCGGGCCAGTGCGGTGAAGGCATCGTCGAGGACGCTCAGTGCTCGGGGATCCCCGCGCGTGGCGGCCAAGGCGATCCGCACGACGTCACTGGTCAGGGCGGGACCGGCCAGCCCGTCGTCCTCGGCCGCGGCGTCCCGGATAGCCCCGGGAGAGGCATAGCGCGTCAGGCAGCCGGCGGCCCCGCACGAGCACGGCGGTCCGTGCGGGTCGACGCAGACGTGGTCGAGCGTCGCGCCCGGGGCGCTCTCCAGCGGCTGGCCGTCCCGCAGGATCGTCAGCCCGAGACGGTCGTCCATGTGCACCGTCGCCGTCATCCCGTGCTCCGGCTGCTCCCCGCTCCAGAAGCTGCCCAGCGCGGCACAAGTGGACGCGTCGGCGCTGGTGGTGGGGAACGCGAGGTCGCCGGTAACGGCCGCGAGCAGCTCCTCGCCGCGACCGTCGGCCCGCACCGGGGTGGCGAAGCCGATGCCGGTGGTCGAGTGCGGATCCCGGTCCGGTTCCATCGTCTCCAGGGCGTCGCGCAGCACGGCCGAGACCGCGGCGGGGGAGGCGTCGGGGGCCAGGGGCAGCACCACGCGGGAGCGGAGTGCCCCGGTCATGTCCACGCCGACCATCGAGAGGCGGTCGGCCTCGATGGTGCAGCCGATGGCGCGCCGTGCCCGGTTGTTCAGCCGCAGCAGTGAGGCCCGCTTGCCACCGTTGGAGCGGGCCAACCCGGTCTCGACCAGGAGGCCGGCAGCCATCAGGCGTTTGACGGCGTAGGTGACGGTGGCGGGGGTGACCCCGAGCTCGCGGGCGATCTCCACCCGGGTGGTCTCCGTGCGGCGGCGGACCATCTCGAGGATCGCGGCATCGGTCGAGGACGCTCGGCGCTCGCCGGTGGCAGTCATGGTGCACCCCCTGATGCGGGTCCGTGCCGGGCCCGGGACGTGCCCGGCTCCGCGGTGTCCTCGTGATTCTCCGGGATCGTCGTGACCGTTTCGTTGCCTGTGTGAGCCACGACATCCCTTGACGGATGGTCGGCCGCTCCGGAGACTACTCCTACTTCATTAAACAGATGAAGGAAGTTCCCCAGTGAACGACTCATCACGCGACGATGCGTGACCAAGGAGAGCAACGATGCACCTCAGTCGTCGAGATCTGTACAAGCTTGCCGCCGTCAGCGGCACCGGCACCGTCGCGCTGGCCTCGTGCGCCCCGACCTCCAATCTCGAAGAGAGCGAGGAAGGGCGCCCGACCATCACGGTCCTCACCGGGGCCGGGGAGATCAGCCGCAACCTCAACCCCCACTCGCCCTCGGTCATCTCCCTGGTCCAGGGTCCGATCTTCGAGCCGCTGTTCTACTACGACCCGCTGAAGGCCATCGACGTCGAACCCAAGCCGCTGCTGGGCGAGAGCTTCGAGTGGAACGAGGACGGCACGCAGCTGACCGTGGCGATCCGCCAAGGGGTGACTTGGCACGACGGTGAGGACTTCACCGCCGAGGACGTCGCCTTCACGTTCAACGCCATCCGGGACAACGAGGCGCTGAACCCGGCGGGGACCGCCCCGTCGGCCGAGGTCGTGGACGAGACGTCGGTGACCATCACCTATGACCGCCCCTCCTTCACCGAGGGCCCCAACGCGCTGGGCCGCACCTGGATCCTCCCCGAGCACCTCTTCGCCGACGTCGAGGATCTCGCGACCTATCCCAACGAGGAGCCGATCGGCACCGGGGCCTTCCGGCTCAGTGACTTCACCCCCGAGTCCTACCTGCTCACGGCCAACGACTCCTACTGGGAAGAGGGCGTTCCCGCCATCGGGGGCGTGCGCGCCCTGACCCAGTCCGGGAACCAGGTCGCCACCGACAAGTGGCTCGCCGGCGAGATCGACTACATGTCCACCGCGATCCCGGACATCGACGCCCACGTCGAGGACAACCCCGACCTCAGCTACACCAACACCCCCACCTCCCAGGCCGCACTGTTCGCCGCCTGCAACCCTGACCTGGGGTGCGAGGGACCGCAGACCGACGTCGCCGTGCGCCAGGCCCTGTACTACGGCGTGGACCGCGAGCAGCTGTCCGCGCTGGCGTTCTTCGGCCTCGGCAGCGACATCTCGCCCGCCTTCGCCCTGCCCGAGCGCGACGCCGAGTTCATCGACCCCTCGATCGAGCTCGCGCCCTGGAACGCCCAGCCCGACGAGGCCCGGCGCGTGCTCGAGGACGCCGGCTACACCGAAGGGTCCGACGGGATCTACGAGAAGGACGGGGTGCGCGTGTCCATGACCGCCTCCTGCCCCTCGGGCTGGTCCGACTTCGTGACCGCGCTGGACACCCTCGCCCAGCAGTACAAGGAGGTGGGCATCGAGCTCGTCCCGCAGCAGGTCTCGGTCAACGAGTGGAACGACTCCAAGGCCAAGGGCACCTTCCAGCTGGTCATCGACTCCGTCGGCCAGGGACCCGCGCCCGATCCGTACTACCCCTATCGCACGCACTTCTCCACCGAGAGCACCGTCCCGGTCGGGGAGAACGGCAACCCGTACCAGAACATCACCCGCTTCTCGGACCAGGCGCTGGACGACGCCCTGGAGGCCGCCTCCGGCACCGACGATGTCGAGGAGAAGAAGCAGCAGTACTTCACCGTGCAGCAGCGACTGGTGGAGCAGATGCCCGCGATCCCGCTGCTGATCGGCTCGAGCCTGACGGAGTACAACAACTCGCGAGTGACCGGCTGGCCGACCCAGGAGGACCCGTACGTGTACCCGATGGCGTGGTCCGCCCCGGACAACGCCGAGGTGCTGAAGACGGTCACCCCGGTCCAGGGCTGAGGGCACCTGCATGCATCTGGTGCGCAAACTCGGCTTCTACCTGGTCGCGCTGTGGGCGGCCGTGACGCTGAACTTCCTCATCCCCCGGATGCTGCCCGGCAGCCCGGTCGACGCCGTCCTGGCCAAACTCTCCCTGCGGGGTCCCGTCCAGCCGGAGACCCGCCAGGCCATCGAGGTGATGCTCGGGGCCGACGACAGCGGCAACCTGGTCCAGGAGTACGTCGAATACATCGGGCGGCTGCTGAGCGGGAACCTCGGGGTCTCGGTGACCTACTTCCCCACCCCCGTGGGGCAGGTGATCGGCCACTCCCTGCCGTGGACGTTGGTGCTGGTGGGACTGGCCACGGCCATCACGTTCGTCATCGGCGTCTCGCTCGGCATGATCGCCGGCTGGCGCCGGGGGACGTGGCTGGACTCCCTGATCCCCTCGACCACGGTCATGCAGGCGGTTCCGTACTTCTGGCTCGCGCTGCTGTTCGTGTACGTGTTCTCGGTGAACCTGGGCTGGTTCCCCGTCTCCGGCGGCTACGACGTCACCCTGGTGCGTCCCGCCGTCGACTACCCGTTCATCTCCAACGCGATCTACCACGGCTTCCTGCCGGCGCTGACGATCGTGCTGTCCTCGCTCGGCGGCTGGCTGCTGGGGATGCGCAACATGATGGTCTCCACCCTCAGCGAGGACTACATCCTCACCGCCGAGGCGAAGGGGCTGGCCCCGCGTCGGGTGATGCTGATGTACGCCGCCCGCAACGCGGTGCTGCCCAGCGTCTCGGGCTTCGCGATCTCGCTGGGCTTCGTCGTCTCCGGCTCGATCGTGGTGGAGACGGTGTTCTCCTACCCCGGCATCGGTTACACGATGCTGCAGGCCGTCCACAACAACGACTACGCGCTCATGCAGGGCCTGTTCCTCATCATCACGGTCTCCGTGCTGGCGACGAACCTGGCGGTGGACCTGCTCTACGGCGTGATCGACCCGCGGACCCGGGTCCGCGGCTGAGGAGGCGACATGACGACCAGAGCTCTCGCCACGGCGCGTGCCGCCACCGGCAGCGCCCCCGCTCGCCGCGGTGACCGCCTCCGGCGGCTGCTGACCCCGTCCCTGATCGTCGGCGCGGGACTCGTGGTGGCCATCGTGCTGTTCGGGATCATCGGGCCGTTCGTGGTCCAGGACCCGCTGGCGGTGCACAACAGCGGCATGCAGCCGCCCAGTTCGGACCACCTGCTGGGCACCACCCAGACCGGTCAGGACGTGCTCGCCCAGCTCGCCCACGCCACCCGCGGCTCCCTGATCGTGGGGGTGCTGGTGGCGGCGCTGGCGCTGTTCCTCTCCGCGTTCTTCGGCATCCTCGGCGGGTATCTGGGCGGCTGGATCGACGAGTTCTTCTCGCTGTTCACCAACGTGGTGCTGATCCTGCCGGGGCTGCCGCTGATGATCGTGATCGGCTCCTACGTCCAGCAGCGCGGGCTGGTGCTGATCTCGGTGATCCTCGCGATCACGTCGTGGGCGGCCGCGGCGCGCGTGCTGCGGTCCCAGACCCTCTCGATCCGCACCCGCGACTATGTCTACGCCGCGCGCATCGCGGGGGAGAGGCCCTGGCGCATCATCTCGGTGGAGATCCTGCCGAACCTGCTGCCGGTGATGTCCAGCGGCTTCGTCTTCGCCCTGATCACCGCGATCCTCGGGGAGGCAGGGCTGAGCTTCATCGGCCTCGGAGTGGTGGGCACGCAGACCTGGGGCTCGATGCTCTACTACGCCCAGAACGGCCAGGCGCTCACCCTGGGCGGCTGGTGGTGGTTCGTCCCGCCGGGCCTGCTGATCGCCGCCCTCGGGGCCGGGCTGTCGCTGGTGAATTTCTCCATCGACACCATCATCAACCCGCGGCTCAAGCTCGCCCCGAAGGCGATGAAGCAGGTCAGGGCCGCGGAGAAGGCCGATCACGACGGAGCTGACGCATGAGCACCGAGACAACCGAGCTCTCTGCAGGGTTCGAGGAGGAGCGCTCCGGCTCACCGGTGCGAGAGGAACCGGTGCTGACGGTCGAGGGTCTCGACGTGGTCTACGAGGTCGAGGAGCCGGTTCACGCCGTCCAGGGTGCTTCGTTCGTCCTGCACCGCGGCGAGATCCTGGGGCTGGCAGGGGAGTCGGGCTGCGGGAAGACGACCCTGGCCTACGGACTCAATCAACTGCACCGGCCGCCGGCGCGGATCACCGGCGGTTCGGTGACCTTCCACGACCACGTCACCGGGGAGGACGTCGACGTGCTCGCGCTGGAGGGGGAGAGCCTGCGAGCCTTCCGCTGGTCGAAGGTGGCGATGGTGTTCCAGGGCGCGATGAACTCGCTGAACCCTGTGCTGAGCGTGCGGACGCAGCTGGGCGACGTGTTCACCACGCACCGTCCGCACATGACGAAGCGGCAGCGCCTGGAGCGCAGCGAGGAGCTGCTGGAGCTGGTGGGCGTGGACCCCGCCCGCCTCAACGCCTTCCCGCACGAGCTCTCCGGCGGCATGCGCCAGCGGGTCATGATCGCCATGGCGCTGGCACTGGACCCCCAGCTGATGATCATGGACGAGCCGACGACGGCACTGGACGTCGTGGTCCAGCGGGAGATCCTGCAGGAGGTGCTGCGGCTGCGCCAGGACCTCGGCTTCGCGGTCGTGTTCATCACCCACGACCTGCCGATGCTGCTGGAGGTCTCCGATCGCATCGCCGTGATGCGCTCGGGGAAGATCGTGGAGCTGGAGACCGCCGAGAACCTGTACTTCGAGCCGAAGGCCGCCTACACGCGCAAACTCCTGGGCTCCTTCCCCTCCCTCACGGGGAGCACCGGGGACTTCGTCCGCGCCGGCTTCGGCGGGCCCGGGCAGGAACCCGCCGGACAGGAGCCCGCCGGGACGGATCCTGCCGAGGCGGGAACGGGCACGCACACCGACGGATCACAGGAGACACGATGACGACTCTCGCCGTCGACAAGCTCAGCAAGACCTACCGGATCCGTCAGGGCGTGCGCTTCTTCGCCCTCCGCGCGGTCCAGGAGGTCAGCTTCGAGCTCGCTCCCGGCCGTACCGTCGCCGTCGTCGGCCAGTCCGGTTCCGGCAAGTCCACCATCGCCAAGCTGATCGCGCAGCTGGAGCGCCCCAGCTCGGGGACGATCACGCTGAACGGCCGGCCCATCGGCCGCCGGGGTCGCGCCCTGCGCGAGTACCGCGACGAGGTGCAGATGGTCTTCCAGGATCCCTTCGCCTCGCTGAACCCGTTCCACAGCATCGGCCACCACATCGAGCGGCCCCTCCTGCTCCACGGCAAGGCCACCCGAGCGAACGTGCGCCAGCGCGTGTGCGAGCTGCTGGACCGCGTCAACCTCTCCCCGTCGGCCGACTTCATCGACCGCAAACCGCACGAGCTCTCCGGCGGGCAGCGCCAGCGGGTGGCGATCGCCCGTGCCCTCGCCCCCGAACCCAGCGTGCTGATCGCCGACGAGCCCGTCTCGATGCTGGACGTCTCGATCCGCCTGGGGGTACTGAACCTGCTCGCGCGCCTGCAGCGCGAGGAGAACCTCGCGATGCTCTACATAACCCACGACCTCGCGACGGCCCGCCACTTCTCGGATGAGATCCTGGTGATGTACCGCGGAGAGGTCGTCGAACGCGGGCCGGCCGACGACGTCATCCTGCGCCCGCAGGCGTCCTTCACCCGGCAGCTGCTGGTGGCCGCCCCGGAACCCGGGAACAATCCGCGGTTCCTCGCCGAGGCGGAGCGCCGCGGTGTACCCATGCCGGACCACCTCGCCCCGTCGGAGGACGCCTGAATGAACGAGCTCGTCGATGTCGATACCGCCGCCGCCCTCGCCGCACGCCGCCACGAGCTGCGCGGCGGCTGGACGATGACCATCACCGCCGGGCCCGCCCCGTTCGAGGCGGTCGACGTCCCCGCGATCGTGCCGGGCAGCTTCGTCACCGATCTCCACAATGCCGGCCTCATCCCCGATCCCTACGTCGACCGCCACGAGCACGAGCTGCAGTGGACGGGCGAGTGCGACGTCCTCTACCGCACCGAGTTCGAATGGTCCGACGGGAACGGCACCGCAGCGGACCGGGTGGACCTGGTCGCAGCCAGCCTCGACACCGCCGCCACGATCATGCTCAACGGCCGGCGCATCGCCGCCGTGCAGAACCAGCACCGCTCCTGGCGCTTCGACGTCACCGACGCGCTGCGTGCGGGCCCCAACGAGCTGGAGATCCTCTTCGCCTCGCCGCTGCGCACCGCCCGCGAGAACACCGCCGTGCTCGGCGAGCTCCCCGTGGTGGGCAACGACCTGCCCTACAACGCGATCCGCAAGATGGCCTGCAACTTCGGGTGGGACTGGGGTCCGGTGCTGGTCACCAGCGGCATCGCCGGCCCGATCGCGCTGGAGGAGTGGTCCACCGCGCGCCTGGCCGAGGTGCGCCCGCGCGTCACCGTCGAGGGAAGCTCAGGAGCGGTCTCCCTGGCCGCAGCCGTCGAGCGCGCCGACCTGCTCGATGACTCCGAGTTCGAGCTGCGCGCGCAGCTGCTGGACCCGGCCGGAACAGAGGTCGACCAGGCGATCATCCGCGAGTCGGCCGACGACGTCGATCTCGCGCTCAACGTCGCTGAGCCGCAGCTGTGGTGGCCCCGCGGCTACGGCGACCAGCCCCTGTACACGGTTCAGCTCGAGCTGCGTGACGCCGACGGAGCGGTTCTCGAGAACCGCGAGCACCGCATCGCCTTCCGCACCGCCGGGGTGGTCGAGGAGCCCGACGAGATCGGCACCTCCTTCACCGTCGTGGTCAACGGCCGCCCGATCCTCGCCAAGGGCGCCAACTGGATCCCCGAGGACTGCTTCCCCACCCGCCTGAGGGCGGCGGACTACCGCTCCCGCGTGGACGACGCCGTCGAGGCCGGGATGAACATGCTGCGCATCTGGGGCGGCGGGCTCTACGAATCCGACGTGCTCTACGACCTGTGCGACGAGGTGGGCATCCTGGTGTGGCAGGACTTCGCCACCGCCTGCGCCGCCTACTCCGAGGCCGAGCCGCTGCGCAGCGAGTTCGAGGCCGAGGCCCGCGAGAACATCGTCCGCCTGGCCTGGCATCCCTCGCTGATCCACTGGAACGGCAGCAACGAGAACGTGGAGGGCTACTACCACTGGGGCTGGAAGGAGACCCTGCCCGAAGGCACCGCCTGGGGTCTCGGCTACTACACCGAGCTGTTCCCCGCCCTGCTCGCCGAGCTCGACCCCACCCGCAGCTACACCCCCACCAGCCCCTACTCGCGGCCGCTGCCCGAGGATCCCCGCAACCCCGATCACGGGACCGTGCACAACTGGGTGGCCTGGGCCTCCGAGCAGGACAACGACTACGAGCGCTACCGCGACACCATCCCGCGGTTCTCCGCCGAGTTCGGCTATCAGGGCCCGGCGAACTACGCGACCATCGCCCGCGCCATCACCGAACGCCCCCTGGACCCGGACTCGGAGACGATGCTCTCCCACCAGAAGGCCGTGGGCGGCCAGGACAAGCTGCGCCGCGGCATGGCGCCGCACCTGCCTCCGGTCGAGGGGTTCGACGACTTCCACTTCGCCACCCAGTTGAACCAGGCCCGCGCGCTGACCTGCGGCATCGGCCACTACCGATCCTATTGGCCGATCTGCGGCGGCACCATCGTGTGGCAGCTGAACGACTGCTGGCCGGTCACCTCCTGGGCCGCGGTCGACGGCGACGGTCGCCGCAAGCTGCTCTGGTACGCGCTGCGCGACCTCTACGCACCGGTGCTGCTGACCATCCAGCCCGGCCAGCAGGGCCCGGCCATCAGCCTCGGCAACGACACCGACCAGGCCCTCACCGGGCGGCTCCGGCTGCGACGCCAGGATTACGAGGGCACCGTGCTCGCCGAGGACAGCCTCGACGTGCGGGTCGAGGCCCGTTCAGCGGCCACCCTGCCCGTTCCGGCGCTGCTGGCGAGCCCCGGGGACGCCGCCCGCGAGGTGCTCGTCGTGGAGTTCGACAGCTCGAGCGAGGAGCCCGACGGGTCGGCGACGGCTGCGGGGGCGGCCCCCTCCGCCCCGGTGCGCACGGTGCATTTCTTCGCGGAGGACCGTGACTCCGCGCTGGCCGACGGCGCGTTCACCGCCTCGGCCGCGACGACGGAGGACGGCGTGGCGATCACCGTCAGGGCGACCGGGACCGTCCGCGACCTGTGTGTCCTGGCCGACAAGGTCGATCCGGCCGCCGACGTCGACCGCCAGCTGACCACCCTGCTGCCGGGAGAGAGCGCCGTCGTGCGCGTGCGCACGAACTCGACGGCCGACCCGCAGGCATTCCTGGCCGAGGACGTGCTGCTGACCGCCAACGACCTGGTGGCGCGGGCGCGTTCGCGCGCCGTCTGAGCATCGGCGCGCGGAGGGGGAGCATGGGCACCATCGGCATCGCGATCCCCGAATCCGTGTGGTCGGCGAGGTCCGAGCAGTTCTACACCCAGGTGCTGCAGGGGCTGGAGGACACGGTGGTCCCTCTCGGACACACCGTCCTCAGCCGCGTGTGCCGCAGCGTCGACGAGGAGATCGAGGCGCTGCGGCGATGGGCCGAGCGGCCCCTGGCCGACGTGGTGATCCTCAAGGACCTCCACGTGGACGATCCGCGACCGTCGGCCGCCCGGGAGCTCGGCCTGCCGTTCATCGTGATCGGCGACGAACGCCAGCGCCGGATCTCCTCGAGCGTGACCATGGACAACGGCGGGACCATGCGCCGGCTGCTCCAGGACCTGCGCGAGCTCGGCCACGAGGCGATCGCCCACGTGGGCGGGCCGTCGGACCTGCTGCACAGCGCGTGGAGGCGCGAGGCCTACGAGGCCTTCGTGCGCGAGCACGGCATGGCGATGCTCGCGGCCGACGGGGACTACGGCGCGGCCAGCGGCGCCGAGTGCGTCCGGACCCTGCTGTCCGGATCCCTCCGGCCGACGGTGATCGTCCACGACAACGACGCCATGGCCATCGCCGGCTGCGACCGGGCGGTCGCGATGGGTGTCGCCGTCCCGCAGGACGTCTCCATCGTGGCCTGGGACGATTCTCCGGCGTGCCAGACCCATGACCCGCCGCTCGCGGTGATCGACCGCCAGCCGCATCAGCTGGGGGTGGATCTCGGACGGGCTGCGACCTCGCTTCTGGCGGATCCGGCCCGACCCGTCCACCTCACGCAGGATGTGCCGCGGCTGCTCCCGCGGGGAACCGTGGCGCCACGACGCGGCTGACGGTGTTCATCGGCGGTGCCGGTGCGCGCCGTGGACGCCGGCGCTCAGCGCCGGCGCGAGGTCACGGTTCTGAGAACCCGACCCCCGCGAGCGCCGGCTCGGGAGACCATGAAGCATGATCTTCGATCTCGATCCCCTCGAGCTCCTCGCCTCGGCCCTGACGGCCGTGTCCCTGGCCGTGCCGATCGCCTTCCTCCTCGCCGCGGGTGTCGTCGCGGCGCCGCGCCGGATGTGGAGCGGTGCCGGGCTCGGCCTGGGAGCCAGCCTGCTGGTGGGAGTGATCATCGCGGGGGCGGCGAGCTTCGTGGGCCGCGGGGGACTGATCGGGTCCCTCACCGGCGTGGGGATCGTCCTGGGAGTGCTGTGCGCGCTGGCTGCGGCGGTGCTGGTCGTGCTGCGGCGCGACGGCTCGGCGCTCGGGGCGGGCCTGGGCATCGCCGCCTGCGTGCTGATCGGGCTCAGCGATCCCAGCCGGATCCTTCCCGCCTTCTTCGGGATCTCCTCCTCTGAGGTCATCGCGCTCGCCGCAGTCGTCATCGACGCCATGGCCGTGGTGGCCCTCGCATCTGCTCTGGTGGCACTGAGCGGGCGGGTTCGGGCGCTCCAGATCGGCACCGCCTGCGCCGCCGCCGTGGCGGGCGTGCTGACCCTCGCCTCGATGATCGTCGGCGGAGCGCCCGGCACCTCACTGTCGACCCTGCTGATCGTCCTGGTCATCGCCTTCGCCATCGGCAGCATCGCCGGCGGCGTGCTCGAGGCGCGTCGCTCGCGCGAGGCCGACGCGACGGTGGAGGGGTGAGGGGCGCGGACCTCGAGGGGGACTCCTCGTCGAGGCTGGTGCACCGGTGAAACGTGTGTCGCTTGCGCTGCGCTCGCTGGAGTACGGCATCCAGCACGACATCGCCCACCTGCTGCTGATCGCGCTCCCGCTGGGTGCCCTGCTCCTCGTCATCCCGGCGAAGAGCCGACGCCGAGTCGCCGTCTTCGCCGGGCTCGGCGTCCTCCTGGGACTCGGCACGATCGTGCTGGACAGGTCACTGTGGTGGGCCCCCTCACTGTGGGGAACCTCCGGCCAGGGGCTCTCCCCCTTCGACGTGCTGCGCCCGGGACTGCACGCGGTGATCCTTGCCGGGGCGCTCTGTGCCGTGGTGGTGGTCGTCCGGTCGTGGCAGGGAAGAGAGGCTGCCGGTAGGGTGCTGGCCCCGTCGGCCGGCCTGCTGCTCGGACTGGGCGCACCGTACGACTTCCGCACGACGGGGGAGCAGATCTTCTATCCCGTCTTCTCCCGGATGTATACGCCGGAACAGCTCGAGGCGGCGCCCATCCGAATCACCCTGAGCAGCGTCGCCGACGACGCCTTCCATGTCGCCGTATGGACGCTCGCCACGACGGTGGTGGTGCTCGTCCTCGTGGTGTTCGGCCGGCGATCCGGCGCCGTCGCCGTGGGTGCTGCCCTCGGCGCGGTGGTCAGCGCCGTGCTCGCCGGGGGCGAGCTCGTCGTGGACATCCTCGTGAGGGCATTGGCGCTTATGGGCCGACCGGGCGTCTGGTTCCATGTTCCGTCGGACCAGATCATCACCGCGTGTGTGGCCGCGATCGTGCTGGGGATCGTGGCGGCGCTGCTCTCCTCGCGAGTGCCGCGTCCCCGGATCCGGTGAGCGGAATGCGTGTCGTGGGGCGCTGATGCCCGTTGCTCACGCCTGCGCCGGCAGCGGAACGTCCTCGGTCAGTGAGGTGAAGACGTCCTCGGCATCAGCCGAGGGGACGACACGGTTCGGGTCACCCGGAGCCGGCTCCCACGGCATCGTGACGATGGTGATGTCGTCCTGGTCCACGTGCGAGACGCGTGTGGCGAGGGTGGCCAGTGCTCTGACCGACCCGAGATCGTCGTCGACGGTGAGGGAGGCGATCACGGCGTCCAGGAAGGAGTACAACCGGTCCGGACGGTTCAGCACCCCGTCGTGACGCACCGTGTTCGCGATCGCGTCGATGACCTCCTTCTGGTGATCCAAGCGCGCGATGTCGCTGCCATCGCCCACGGCGTGCCGGGTGCGAGCCCAGGCCAGTGCCTGGTAGCCGTCCAGGACCTGATCACCCTGCGGGAGATCCAGATCGGCGAAGGGATCCTGCAACGTCTCCTCGAGGTGGACCGGGATGCCGCCGAGGGCGTCGATGATGTCCGCGAACCCATCGAAGTCGACCTCGACGAAGTGGTCGATGCCGACCCCGGTGAGCTCCTCGGCGGCGCGCACCGAGCACGCCGGGCCGTAGTTCAGCGCAGAGTTGATCATGCCGCGCCTGCTCGGCGCCTCGCCGCGCCCGGCGTCAGCACAGGCCGGCAGCTCGAGCACGGTGTCACGCGGGATCTGGACCACGTCGATCCGATCGTCGTCCTCGGCCAGGTGGACCACCATCAGCGAGTCGGAGCGCTTGCTGCCGTCACCCTGCTCGAAGTTCCCACTGGTCAGATCCCGACTGTCTGATCCGAGGACCAGGATGTTCATCCCGTCGGTCGGGAGGGGATCGGCCTCGTCGGTCCCGGCCCGCAGCGGAGCCGTCTCGAGGCTGCCCTGCAGGCGCATCGCCGGGATCATCACGCCGGCCAGGACGGCGACCGCCAGGAGCGCACCGGTGACCAGGAGAGTGCGGCGCAGGCGCACCTTCCGCCGCGGTGACATCGCGCGATGCCGCCCGCGCGGCCGCTGCACAGAACTCATGAGCACCTCTCCTTCGCCCGACCCGGTGGCGGCCTGCCCGTACCGGCGCGGCATAGTATGCGGCCCGGAGCTGGGCACTTCGTCATCAGGGCGTTCCATGCTGCGTGGCCGGGCATCCTCGCGCCGTCGTCACTCCCGCTGCCTGCGGGCGTGGTCGTCGGCGTAGGCGCGGAAGACCTCCTCCGGCTCTCCCTCCACCTTGACGAACCCCTGGATCTTCTGTGCCAGGTGGGAGATCACCTCGGACAGCGCCCGGGCTGTGGCCCGCACGTCGGCCGACGGCGCCTCCCGGCCGGCATCGCGCAGCTCGAGCGCGTGGGGCAGCTGGCGGGCCAGGGACTGTTCCGGATCCTCTTCCTGGAAGAAGTAGCTCTCCGAGTGCTGGGAGAGATCCACGCAGACGCCGGCGAGATCGGCGGTGAGAGTCTCCAGGGTCCGCGCCGCCGAGCTGGGCTCGAGCTGTGAGAGCTCCGCGGCGTACTCGGCGTCGGCCAGAGCGGCGAGGCGCAGGGCCAGGGTCCGTCGGCGCGCGAGGGCGGGATGGACCTGCATGAACCACGTCATCGCGGCCGTCAGCAGGGCGAATCCTGTGAGGGCTTCCAGTGGCGCGATGACGCGCACCCAGTCGGCGTTGGGGACCACGTCGCCGTAGCCGAGGGTCGACAGGGTCATGAAGGCGACGTACAGCGGTTCGGTGAGGGCGCCCTGCTGGGCGGGATCGACGCCGGAGTACGAAAATACCTCAGGCAGGTGGGGCGCATAGATCAGCGCCCATCCCACGCCCTGCAGCAGCACCCACAGAATGATGACGGCCACCATGCCGCCGGGCCCCACGGCGGAACCGAACCGGTGACCCAGCGCGGCGGACCCCTTCCAGAACGCCACGATGACGGCGTGACTCAGCCGTCCCTTCCCGCGCGGGTGCAGCAGTGTGTGGAACATGTCGAAGAGGCCGACGAGGACGAGGGCGATCCCGGCCAGCATGGAGAGGGCGGTCATCCGGCTCTTCTTCTTTCCCCGCGATGGCGGTGGAGGCGACGTTCGCTGATGTCGCGCGCGGCGACGCCGCGAAGAATACGTGATCAGCCCTCGTCCCCGGCGCCGGTGCGGCCCCCGGCAGGGGCGCCCGATCGGTCGGTATCGGCGAGAGAGAACCCGGCCGGAGCCAGGCGAGCGAGCTCCTCGCGCAGCAGCGCGCCGATCTCCGCGCGGCGCTGCTCTCCCATCCGTTCGATCGGACCGGTGATGCTGACCGCCGCCGACTTCCCACCGGGCCGGACCATGGCGACCCCTACGCACGCGATACCCGTCTCGTTCTCCTCGACCTCGCTCGCCCAGCCCCGGCGCGCGGCCTCCTCGACGACGCCGGCAAGACGCCGAGGAGTGACCTCGGCTCCGGGCTCGGCCGCACGGGCGGCGGTGGCCTGTGCGTATGCCTCCAGAGCGGGTCCGCGGATCCCGTCGGCCGCGAGCATCGCCCGGCCCATGGCGGTGCGCCCGGCGGGAGCCCGCTTGCCGACGCGGGACCACACCCGCAGGGTGCGCTCGGGCTCGACCTTGTCGAGGTAGAGGACGTGTGCGCCGTCCATCCGGCCGAGATGGACGAGCTCCTGCGTGCGCTGGGAGATCGAGGCGAGGGCGGGCGCGAACAGGACCGGCAGATGGTCACCGCCCTCGAAGCGACCTGCCATGACCAAGGGCGCGCTGCCCAGGCGGTATCGCTGGTCCGGCGGCACCTGCTCGGCGAAATCGCGGTGGATCAGGGCGCGCAGCAACCGGTGCACCGAGGCCTTGTTCAACCCGCTGCGCCCGGCGATGTCGCGCAGCGTCATTCCGTCTGGACCAGCCTCGGCGAGGATCTCGAGCAGGGCGAGCGCCTTGTCGACGCTGCCCACGGGGGAGGAGCCGCCGTCCGGGGTGGTGGCCATGGCGTCGATCGTCTCCTGTCCGTCTGGGACCGCGTTGCTGCGGGGTACTCCTCGCCCTAGGCTGACATGCATTACGGAATACCTGTTCCACGATACAGAACATGCCGTTCCCCCGCGCCGACGACGCCGTGTGCTCTCGGGGCGTGGACCGCAGCAGCGCCTCAGGAGGGGCAGTCATGAGCATCCAGCGCCTCGACGTCATCGTCACCAGCCCCGGTCGCAACTTCGTGACCCTCAAGATCACCACCAGCGACGGGATCGTCGGCTGGGGTGACGGCACCCTGAACGGACGCGAGCTCGCGGTCGCCTCCTACCTGCGCGACCACGTCGCCCCCACCCTCGTCGGCCGCAACGAGTCGGCGATCGAGCAGACCTGGCAGTACCTCTACCGCAGCCCGTACTGGCGGCGCGGGCCCGTCACCATGGCCGCCGTCGCCGCGGTGGACATGGCCCTGTGGGACATCGCCGCGAAGAAGGCCGGCGAGCCCCTGTACAAGCTGCTCGGCGGTGCCTCCCGCACCGGGCTGATGGCCTACGTCCACGCCTCCGGCAGCACCATCGAACGGCTGAACGACGCCGTTGCCGGATACGTCGACCAGGGCTTCCAGGCTGTGCGCATCCAGAGCGGGGTGCCGGGCCTGGGCCAGATCTACGGCGTTCACGACGCGGCCCCGGGGGCTGCCTACGAGTACGAGCCCGCCGGCCGGCCCGCCACCGATGGCTCCGAGCCCGCGGCGCTGCGGCCGACGGAGGAGACCTGGGACACCGCCGCCTACCTGCGCCACCTGCCCTCGGTCTTCGCCGCGGTGCGCGAGCAGTTCGGCGGCGAGCTGCGGCTCCTGCACGACGGGCACCACCGCATGTCGCCCATCGAAGCGGCCAAGCTCGCCAAGGCGATCGAGCCCTACGACCCGTTCTGGCTCGAGGACTGCACGCCCGGGGAGGACCAGTCCGCACTGCGCCTGGTGCGCCAGCACTCCGTGACCCCGCTGGCGATCGGCGAGGTGTTCAACTCGGTCCACGACTACCAGACGCTGATCACCGAGCGCCTCATCGACTACGTGCGCTCCTCGACCACCCACGCCGGCGGCATCACCGGCCTGCGCCAGATCATGACCTTCGCCGGCATCTACGGGATCCGCTCGGGCTTCCACGGGCCGACGGACGTCTCTCCCGTGGGCATGGCCGCGAACCTCCACCTGGGCCTGGCGATCCACAACTTCGGCATCCAGGAGTACATGCCGCACTCGGCCACCGCGCTCGAGGTGTTCCGTACCAGCTACAGCGTCGACGGCGGCATGCTGCACCCGGGGGAGACCCCGGGGCTCGGCGTCGAGCTCGACGAGCAGGCCGCGGCGGCCCACGAGTACGTGCCGGCCTATCTGCCCGTCAATCGGCTGCGGGACGGTTCCGTGCACGACTGGTGAGCGGCGGCCTCGGCGACAATGGCACGGTGAGCGAGACCCAGACGACCGTCGACTCCGTCCTCACCCTGCTGCGCGCCGAGCCGCTGGGTGAGGGCCAGCTCGAACAGCTGGCCCTCGAGGCCGGCCTCCTGCCCACCGCGGAGCTCGTCTATCTTGTCGAGTCCCGGCCCGCCACGGAGGCCGCGCTGCTGTTCCGCGTGCTCGACAAGGGCACCGCACTGGCCGTCTTCGAGGCGCTGCCCGCGGACCACCAGGCGGGACTGATCTCCGGGCTGCGCACTCCCCAGGTCGCCGAGATCATCGACGACCTGGACCCCGATGACAGGGCCTCCCTGTTCGACGAGCTGCCGGCCTCGGTCGCCGAGCGCCTGATGCGGGGTCTGGACGCCGGTCAGCGCGCCATGACCACGGTGGTGCTGGGGTATCCGCGGGACTCCATCGGCCGGTACATGTCGCCGGAGATGCTCACCCTGCGGCCATCGGCGACCGTGCGCGAGGCGCTGGAGCACGTGCGCTCCCACGCGGACGAGCCCGAGACGATCTACATGCTGCCGGTCGTGGACGGCACGCGACGCCTTCTCGGCGTCGTGGGCCTGCGCCGGCTGCTGGTTTCGGACGAGGAGGAGCTCGTGGGCGACCTCGCCCACGAGGCCGTCCACGCCCTGGCCACCGACGGCCGCGAGGAGGCGGCGCGGCGATTCCTCGACGCGAAGCTGCTGGCGATGCCCGTCCTCGACCGCGAGGGCCGGCTGGTGGGGATCGTGACCATCGATGATGCCGTCGACATCATCGAGCAGGAGAACGCCGAGGACTCCGCGCGCACCGGGGGGTCCGAGCCGCTGCCCCGGGCCTACCTCTCCACGCCGATCCTGCGGATCGTGCGCAGCCGCATCGTGTGGCTGCTGATCCTGGCGGTCTCGGCGATCCTCACCGTCCAGGTTCTCGAGATCTTCGAGGACCGGCTCCACCAGGTCGTCGTGCTCGCCCTGTTCATCCCGCTGCTGACCGGCACCGGCGGCAATACGGGCAACCAGGCCGCGACCACCGTGACCCGGGCGCTGGCGACAGGGGAGGTGCGAGTGCGCGATCTCCCGCGGGTGGTGTGGCGCGAGCTGCGGGTCGGGGCCACCCTCGGCGCCGTCCTCGGCAGCCTCGGGCTCGTGATCGCGGGGCTGGTCTACGGCTGGCCCATCGGCCTCGTGATGGGGGCGACCCTGCTGTCGGTGTGCATGATGGCGGCGATGGTCGGCGGCCTGATGCCGCTGGTGGCGAAGCGGGTCGGGGCGGATCCCGCCGTGTTCTCCAACCCCTTCATCTCCACGTTCTGCGACGCCACCGGCCTGATCATCTACTTCACGATCGCCACGGCCGTCCTCGGGCTCTGAGGGGCTCACTCGCGCCGGCTCCCGCTGCCCGGAGTCCGATCGCACGGCGTCGCCGTTATCGGTCCGTCATCTTGTGTCCACCATGCGCCCCTCTCTCGTCTGGCGCCGGAATGTATACAAAAGTGGCGTGACGACGCGAGGAGTTCGGATCCGAGCAGTTCGGATCGACGTGTCGTCGGAGAGGTCCTGACCCCCCCGAACTCTTCGTCATCCCGCAGCAGGACGGAGGTGGCCACGTGAGACGACGCTCAGCACTGGGTCTCGGAGCAGCAGGCGCTGCTGCGCTGGTGGCGGGGTGCGTGCCGCTCCAGCCACTGGGAGACCCGCCCGAACGCCCCGAGCGCAAGCAGGTCAGCGCTGACGGCAGGCCGCTCCGCGAGGGCGGGCATCTGGTCATGGCGCTGTCCTCCGAGCCGGACCGGCTGGACCCCACCACCTCGAGCTCTTTGTATACGCGCTTCGTCATGCAGACGATGTGCGAGAAGCTCTACGACATCTCGGCCGACGGCGAGATCGTGCCCATGCTCGCCACCGAGCTGCCCACGATCTCCGAGGACGGCCTCACCGTCGAGATCCCCCTCAAGGACGGCGTCCTGTTCGCCGACGGAGCCGAGTTCGACGCGGAGGCCGTACGCCTCACTCTCGAACGCCACCTCACCCTCGAGGGCTCGACCCGTGCCTCCGAGCTGGGGCCGATCAGCGCCGTGGAGGCCATAGAGCCGCTGCGCGTGCGCGTGAAGTTCGAGAGCCCCTTCGCCCCGTTCACCGCGGCCCTGGCCGATCGCGCCGGCATGATCATGTCGCCGCAGGCGCTCGACGAGCTCGGGGAGGACTTCGGCAACCACCCCGTCGGCGTCGGCGCGTTCAAGTTCGTCCGTCGCGTGCCGCAGACTGCCATCGAGGTCGAGGCTGATCCTCTGTACTACGACGCGGACAACGTCCATCTCGACCGCATCACCTACCGGATCATGACCGATGCGAACATCCGCGCCGCCAACATCCAGTCCGGTGATGTCCACGTCGCCGACAGCATCTCCCCGCAGGACTTCGAAGCGCTCCAGGCCGTGGACGGCGTGGGCACCCTGCAGGTGGAGTCACTGGGCTACCAAGGGCTGACCGTCAACGTCGGCCACGCCCCCGAGGGGCAGGAGCCCCCGAGCACCCCTTTGGCCACCGACGAGCGCGTGCGACAGGCCCTGTCCCACGCCGTGGACCGGAACGCCCTGGTCAACACCGTCTTCAACGGCTGGTACACGGCGGCGGGCTCCCCGATCTCGCCCTCCTCACCGTATACCTCGCCCGAGAGCCGCCATCTGCCGGCCTACGACCCGGACGCCGCGAAGGCCCTCCTCGAGGAGGCCGGGGTGGAGATCCCGTACCCGGTCCGGGTGACGGTCTCGAACACCCAGGACGGATTGCGCTACGCCCAGGCCCTGCAGGCCCAGGCGAAGGAGGCCGGGTTCGCCATCCACGTCGCGCCGATGGAGTACACGGCGGTGCTGGACGCACAGAGCCGCGGGGATTTCGAGGTCGTGCTGCTGGGATGGTCCGGCCGTGTCGACCCCCACGGCAACGCCTACTCCTTCTGGACCACCGGCGGCGGCAACAACTACCCGGGAGTCTCCGACCCCGAGGTCGACCGGCTGCTGGAGGACGCCACCCAGGTCACAGACATCGGCGAGCGCGCCGAGGTCTACGGCGAGGCGGTCGCCCGCATGCAGGAGGTCAATGCCTTCATCTATCTCTATCGCGTGCGCAGCCTGACCGCTCACCGCGATGACGTCGCCGGCGTGGCCGTGTACGCAGACGGGGTCGTCCACCTCTCCCACGCCGCCTTCCTGGATGGTGATCGCTCATGATCCGTTTTCTGCTCGTGCGGATGGCCGAGGCGCTGACCACGCTGCTGATCGCCGCCCTCGTCATCTTCCTGGGCGTGCGTGCCCTGCCCGGCGACCCGGCCCTGGCCATGGCGGGGGAGGAGGCCACCCCGGAGCAGGTCGCCGCGGTGCGCACCGAACTGGGCCTGGACGAACCGCTGCCGGTGCAGTTCCTGGCGTTCCTGCAGAGCATCGTCACCGGCGACCTGGGCGCCTCCACCCGCACCGGCCAGCCCGTCACCCAGATGATCGCGACCACGCTGCCGGTGACCATGTGGCTCTCCGGGTTCGCCATCCTGGTGGCCGTGATCGTCGGGATCACGCTCGGCATGCTCGCCGAGCGACGCCGTGGGCGTCCCGAAGAGGTGGGCGCCAATCTCTTCGCCCTCATCGGGCTGTCCGTGCCCAACTTCTGGCTGGGGCTGCTGGCGATCCTGCTGCTCGCCGTCGGACTGGGCTGGTTCCCCGCCTCGGGATACGTCGATGTGCTGGAGGACCCGATACGCGGCATCCACCACCTGTTCCTGCCCTCGGTGATCCTGGGGACCAGCCTCGCCGCGGTCATCACCCGGCAGACCCGAGCCTCGATGATCGAGACCATGAGCACCGACTACGTGCGCACCGCCCGCGCCACCGGCATCGGGCGCGGGCGCATCCTGCTGCGCTACGGACTGCGAAACTCCCTGATCGTGCTGGTCACCATCGTCGGCCTGCAGCTGGGAGCGCTCATCTCCGGGGCGGTGGTCACCGAGCGCATCTTCGCGCTGCCGGGCCTGGGACGGCTCACGCTCGATGCCGTCTTCGCCCGCGACTATCCCGTGATCCAGGCCGTGGTGCTGGTCATCACCGCCGGCTACGTCCTGATCAACATTCTCGTCGACGTCCTCTACTCCGTCATCAATCCACAGATCCGGACAGGCGGTGCCACCTCGTGACCGACGCGCTGAGAACCCCCTCGACCCCCGCCCGGGGCACCGGCTCGAGCTCGGGCCCCACCGCCGGGACGGCCACGCCGGGCCCCGGTGCGAAGGGCCCGACGGACGCGCCGGTCGCGGGCACGCCCCGGCGCCAGAGCGTGCTGGGCGCACTGGTCTCCACGCCCCAGGGCGTCATCGGCTCCGTACTGGTGGCGCTCGTGGTGGGCGCGGCCGTCCTCGGGCCCCTGCTCGCTCCGCACGGCTTCGCCGAGACCAACTTCGCCCACCCGTTCCAGGTGCCCCGCACCGTCGGCTACCCGCTGGGGACCGACGACCTGGGCCGCGACATCCTCTCCCGCCTGCTGCACGGGGTGCGGGCCTCGATGATCGTCGGCCTCCTGACGATCGTGCTGGCCGTGGGCATCGGCACCCCGCTGGGACTGCTCGCCGGCTACTGGCGGCCGGCCGACCTCGTCGTCTCCCGCCTGACCGATGTGGCCCTCGCCTTCCCGTTCCTCGTGCTCGCCGTCGGGCTGACGGCGATCGCCGGGGCGAGCCTGACCAATGCCGCCCTCGCACTGGGCATCGCGAACATCCCCACCATGGTCCGGGTGGTGCGCGGCGAGACGCTGCGACTGCGTGAGACGGAGTTCGTCAAGGCGGCGATCGCGACGGATGCCTCGGCGCCCCGCATCCTGGGACTGCACATCCTGCCGGGCGCGGTCAGCGCCATCATCGTCCAGGCCACGGTGATCATGCCGGTGGCCGTGATCGGGGAGGCGACCCTCTCGTTTCTCGGCCTGGGCATCCAGCCGCCCTCGCCCAGCCTCGGGATCATGCTCTCCGACGCCCAGCAGTACATCTACCGGTCGTCGTCCGCGGCGATCTTTCCCGGCCTGGCGATCGTCCTGATCTGCCTCGCCTTCAACATCTTCGGAGACGCCCTGCGGGATGCCTTCGATCCGTCCGTGACCAAGGGAAGCCGCCGATGACGCCCTCCAGCCCGACCAGCCCCTCCACCTCGACCAGCTCCGGCCGCCCGCAGCCCGGGTTCGTGGTGCCGCCCGGTCCGACCACCCGTCCCACTCTCGAGGGCACCTTCGGGATGAGCGCGACCACCCACTGGATCGCGACCGCGTGCTCTCAGGCCGTCCTGGAGCGCGGCGGGAACGCCTTCGACGCCGCCACCGCCGCGGCCTTCGCGCTGCACGTGGTCGAGCCGCATCTCAACGGCCCCGGAGGCGACATGACCGGGGTCTTCGCCACGGCGGAGGACCCCACGCCGGTGGTGATGATGGGCCAGGGCGCCGCCCCCGCGGGCGCAACGATCGAGCACTACCGCGCCGAAGGGCTCGAACGGGTTCCCGGCACAGGCGCCCTGGCGGCCGCGATCCCCACGGCGGTCGACGCCTGGCTGAAGCTCCTGGCCGAGCACGGCACGTGGGAGCTGGCCGACGTCCTGGCCTACGCGATCGAGCTCGCCGAGGACGGCCACCCCGTGCTCGCCCGAGTCAGCGCCCAGATCGAGGCGCTCTCGCAGATGTTCACCGAGCACTGGCCCAGCTCGGCGGCGCTGTGGATGCCGGACGGTGCGCCGCCCGCCCCGGGGCAGCTCGTGCACAATACTGAGTACGCGGCCGTGCTGCGCGACCTCATCGCAGCCGGCGAGGCTGTCGAGACCGGCACCGAGGACGATGGGCGCGCGGCCCGGATCCAGGCGGCCCGCGAGCGGTGGCGCACCGGACCGGTCGCCGAGGCGATCGCCGAGTTCGTGCGCACCCCGCATCGCCACTCCGACGGCGCCGACCACGCCGGCGTCATCACGGCCGCCGACCTCGCCGCCACCGAGGCCACCTTCGAGCCCGCCGCGACCGCCAGCTTCCGCGGATGGACGATCGCCAAGACCGGCCCCTGGGGCCAGGGCCCGGTGCTGCTGCAGGCCCTGCGCCTCCTCGACGGCTTCGACGACGACCACCTCGACCCGGCCACCGAGCTCGGCGCCCACACCATCCTCGAGGCGCTGAAGCTGGCCCTGGCCGACCGCGACGCGCACTACGGCGATGGCCAGGTGCCGCTGCAGACCCTCCTGAGCGAGGAGTACATCGCCTCCCGGCGCGCCCTGATCACCGAGGAGGCCTCCCACGAGTTCCGCCCCGGCCGCGTCGGCGACGGGCCCCTGCCGCTGCCGCCCCTGGTCACCGAGGAACAATTCGCGCAGGCCACCGGCGGCGACGTCGACCACGGCGCCGGGGAGCCGACGGTCCGGCCCAGCGGCGAGGCACGCGGGGACACCTGCCACATCGACGTCGTCGACCGCTGGGGCAACATCATCAGCGCCACCCCCTCGGGCGGCTGGCTGCAGTCCTCACCGGCCGTCCCCGGGCTCGGGTTCTGCCTGGGCACCCGCCTGCAGATGATGTGGCTGGACGAGGACATGCCCTCCGCCCTGCGGCCGGGGAAGCGACCGCGCACCACCCTGACCCCGACCCTCGTGCTGCGCGACGGCATCCCGGTGCTCGCCTGCGGTTCCCCCGGCGGCGACCAGCAGGACCAGTGGCAGCTGCTGTTCCTGCTGCGGGTGCTCGTGGGCGGCCTCGAACCGCAGCAGGCCATCGACGCGCCCGCGCTGCACACCACGTCGATGCCGGGCTCGTTCTGGCCGCGCACGTGGACACCGGGCGGGGCGGTGGTCGAGGACCGGCTGGGACCCGACGTCATCGCCGGCCTCGAAGCACGCGGTCATCGCGTGGTCCGGGCCGGCGACTGGGCCCTGGGGCGGCTGTCCTGCGTGAGCCGGGACCCGGCCACCGGGATCCTCCGATCCGCCGCGAATCCCCGCGGCGCCCAGGGCTACGCGGCAGGACGGTGAGCGGCATGAACGATGCGAGAGAGCACGACCCCGGCATCTCGGCCCCGCAGCAGCCGTCGGCCCCGGAGCGCCCGGCCGCCGGAGCCGCCCCGTCGGCCCCGCAGGACGAGCTCGTCCTCGAGATCCGGGACCTGTCGGTCGCCTACGGCGACACCGCGGTCCTCCAGGACGTCGGTCTCACCCTCGCGCCGGGAGAGCGCGCCGCGATCGTGGGCGGCTCGGGATCGGGCAAGTCCACGACGATCTCGGCGATCCTGGGGCTGCTGCCCGGCGCCGGCCGGATCACCGCCGGCTCCATCCGCTACCGCGGCCGGGAGCTCGCCGGCGCCCCCGAGGCCACCTATCGCCGGCTGCGCGGGCAGGGGATCGCCCTTGTCCCGCAGGACCCGATGACCAACCTCAACCCCACGATGCGCATCGGCGACCACATCGCCGACGCCCTGCGCGCCTACGGCCACCGCGACCGCGCCGCCATCACGCAGGACGTCGTCCGGCTGATGACCGAGGCCGGCATCCCCGAGGCCGAACGGCGCCGCAAGCAGTTCCCGCACGAGTTCTCCGGCGGCATGCGTCAGCGGGTGCTGATCGCGATCGCGCTCGCCGGGGACCCCGACGTGATCATCGCCGACGAACCCACCAGCGCCCTCGACGTCAGCGTGCAGAAGCAGATCCTCGACCATCTCGAGCGCCTCGTCGTCCAGCGCGGCATGTCCCTGCTGTTCGTCACCCACGACCTCGGGGTGGCCGCCGACCGCACCGACACCATCCTGGTCATGCACGAGGGCCGTGTCATCGAGCGCGGATCGCCGAACGCGGTGCTGCGATCGGCCCGGGAGGAGTACACCAAGCGGCTGGTCGAGGCCTCGCCCACCCTCGAGGTCGCGCCGCGGCAGGAGGAGCCGCCCCCGCGCTCGTCCGCGCAGGCCCGTCGTGAGCAGGTGCTGCGCATCGAGGACCTGCGCAAGGTCTACCGGCTGCGCGGCGGCCGCAGTGAGGTCGTCGCCCTGGACGGCATCTCCTTCACCGCCCGCCGCGGCCGCACCACGGCGGTCATCGGCGAATCCGGCTCGGGCAAATCGACGCTCGCCAAGATCATCCTCGGACTGGAGAAGGCCAGCGGGGGCACGGTGCTCATGGACGGCCGCCCGGTGGACACGCGCCGTTCATCGGTGCGCCGCGACCTGCGTCGCTTCGCCCAGCCCGTCTTCCAGGACCCCTACTCCTCGCTGGATCCGACGTGGACGGTGCAGCGCATCATCGCCGAGCCACTCGCGGTCTTCGGCATCGGCACCCGGGCCGAGCGGGCTCGGCGCGTCGCGGAGCTGCTGGACCAGGTGGCGCTGCCACGCGAGGTGGACTCCCGCCTGCCCGGAGAGCTCTCCGGCGGTCAGCGCCAGCGGGTCGCGATCGCCCGGGCGCTGTCGAGCTCCCCGCAGCTGCTGGTGTGCGACGAGGCGGTCTCCGCGCTCGACGTCCTCGTCCAGGACCAGATCCTGGAGCTGCTGGGCGACCTGCAGACGCAGCTGGGCATCTCCTGCCTGTTCATCACGCACGACCTGGCGGTGGTCGCGAACCTCGCCGACGACGTGGTGGTCATGCACCGCGGCAGCATCGTGGAGACCGGAGCCACCGGTACAGTGATCAGCGATCCTACCCACGACTACACCCGTGGCCTGCTCGAGGCAGCGCCGGGTCGGGAGTTCATGAATGTCTGATCCGGCGGCGGTGAGAATCGCTGGCGACCTGCGCGAGGCGATCATCACCGGCGCCCTCGCCCCCGGCGAACGGTTGCGCGAGGTCGCTCTCGCCCAGCAGTTCGGAATCTCCCGCGTCCCCGTCCGGGAGGCGCTGCGTGAGCTCGCCACCGACGGCTACGTGCAGCTGCGCCCCAACGCCGGGGCCCGCGTGGCCGAGCCCGAGCATGAGGATATGCGCGTGCTGTTCGACATGAGGATCGTGCTGGAGACCTCCACGACCCGCACCGCGGCCGAGCGCGCCGCCCGCCTGACCTCGCCGCAGGGGGACCCGGAATGGGCAGCGGCATGGGAGGCGGCGCACGAGATCCTGCGAGCCGGTGACGACGCCATCTCTGCAGATCGTCCGGAGGAGCTGGCCGCTCTGAACGTGCGCTTCCACAATGCGCTGGGGGCGCTGTCGGGGCGGGCCAGCTTCACCTCGCTGCTGCGCCAGCTCACCGGGCGCACGCAGTGGATGCACGCCTTGGCCCCGGCCCACGTGCGCCACCGCGGAGACGCCGCATGGAACGAGCACCGGGAGATCCTCGAGCACATCGGCCGCGGCAACGCCCGCGAGGCCAGCGACCTCATGTCCCGCCACCTCGAACGCTCCCGGAACGCCTTCCTGGCCTCCCGTACGCCCGAGCAGGCCTGAGGGGCCGGTCGGGTCCGCCGGGCGTGAGCTGCCGCCGCCCACCCGAGTCGACGCGGCGATCCCGGGGCGACGCGGCGATCCCGGGTCGGCGCGGCGATTCACCCGCCCGGAGAACGCTCCCGCGGGAACGCGCGCATCTCGTAGACGTTCCCGCGGGAACGTCTACGGCTCGAAAGCGTTCCCGCGGGAACGTTTCTGAGACGTGCGGGCTCTCTCACTCGCTCTCGCGCAGCCGGTGCCCGAGGATCGCGACGCTGAGGGTGACGGCGACGGTCACCGCGATACCCAGCCACAACGAGATGTAGAGCGTCAGTGCGCCGACGAAGGCGCCGAGCACGATGAGCACGATGGCCAGGATCCGTCGGCCCCAGGCCTCGCCCGTGCCGCCGGCGAGACGGGAATCGGCGGCCAGCCCCACGATGGTGGAGGTGACCACGACGGTGGTGACGTCGGCGACGGCGAGGCGCCGGGCCGCGGCCGCCTGCATGCCCATCGCCACCGCGAGCAGAGTGGTGGTGGCGGCTCCGAGGACCGCATGGGACGGCGTGCCGGGCAGCGCGGCGATGATCGCGGAACCGAGCAGACCGGCCGTGACCAGCACCAGGAGCACTGTGGTGCGCGTGGTCCACGTGCCCTTGGGGGTGGGGCCGAGCACGCGCCCGCCCAGGACGGCCCCCGCCAGGAAGCCGAGCAGGGCCAGTGCCGGCCGGACGATCGGGAGCCCGTTGGCGCCCGCGAGTCCCATCCCGAGCAGGACCACGTTGCCGGTCATGTTGCCGCTGAAGACCCGGTCGAAACCGAGGTAGCCGACCGCATCGATCACCCCCGTCGAGAAGGTCAGGGCGAGCATGAGGGTGAGATGTGGACGAGCGCGCACCATGTTGCGGATTGTATACAAGCAGGTAACCCCTCGACGTGCTGACCAGGCAGTGGACACGCTCAACTACGCGAGAGTCCTTCTCGGCTGCACGCCGCCCCGATCGTGCACTGCGTGGCGTTCGCCAGGTGCCCTGGCGTTCGGCGGCCCTTCGGCGGGTTCAGGCCTCGTCGCCGGCCGTGATCGCCTCGGCCTCCTCGACACCGGTGAGGTGGTGCTGGCCGACCGAGTCCAGGTGGCGCCGGCCGATGACCAGCATGAGCATGCTGGCCACCACGCTGGCAGCGGCCAGCAGATACGGAGCACCCGCTGCGGTCGCGGCCGCGAGCGGGCCGGCGACGGCCGGGGCGATCGCCCCGCCGAGGAAGCGCACGCCGGAGTAGGCGGAGCTGGCCACTCCACGCGGAAGGTCGGTGGCCTCCATGACGGTCTCGGTCAGGGCGGTGTTCATGATGCCCAGCAGCAGGCCGCCGATCACGATCAGCACCACCAGGCCGGCCATCGACTCATGGAAGACGCTGAGGACCAGCATCAGCACGGTGAGCAGCCCGAGCGTGCCCAGCAGGGTGGGGATCAGCCCGAGCCTGCGAGTCAGGATCGGGGCGACGAACACCGAGGTGATCGCCAGTGCCACGCCCCACCCGAAGAACACGCCGCCGATGCCGAGGGCGCCGAACTCGAGTCCGTGGGCGGCGGCTGCGTCCTCCAGGGGGAAGGGTGAGTAGGCCAGCAGCGTGAAGAAGGCGAAGTTGTAGAAGATCGCGGTCAGGGCGAGGGTGCGCAGCGCCGGGTGGGCCAGCGCCCGCAGCGAGGCCAGCGGGGAGACGTGTGCGGGCTTGGCCTCCTTCTGCAGCAGCACCATGATCGCGAGGAAACCGACGGCCATGAGCACGGCGGTGCCCGCGAAGGGGGCGCGCCAGGAGACATGGCCGAGCAGCCCGCCCAGCAGCGGTCCGACGGCCATGCCGATGCCGAGCGCCGTCTCGTAGAGGATGATCGCGCCGGCGCTGGGCCCGGCGGTCGCACCCACGATCGCGGCCAGCGCGGTCGAGATGAACAGGGCATTGCCCAGGCCCCAGCCGGCCCGCAGCCCGATGATCTCGCCGACGGATCCGGCCCCTGCGGCCAGCGCCGCGAAGATGACCACCAGGGTCAGGCCGATCAGCAGGGTGCGCTTGACGCCCACCCGCGAGGCGAACCAGCTGGTGAAGAACATGGCGATCGCGGTGACGAAGAGGTAGCTGGTGAACAGCAGCATCGCCTGCGAGGGCGTGGCCTCGAGCTGGGTGCTGATGGCAGGCAGGATCGGGTCGACCAGGCCGATGCCCATGAAGGACACGGTCGCGGCGAAGGCGATCGCCCACACGGCCTTGGGCTGGCGGAAAGCCTCGCGCAGGGTCGGGGCAGAGCTGCCGGCCGGCGCGGTCTGCGAGGCCGACGGCGGGCGGTCAGCGGGAGCGGTCTGAGGGGCCGACGGTGAGGTGGCGGCGTGTCGCGACGCCGACTCGGGAGCCTGGGAAGCCATGCGGAAGAGTCCTTCGAGCGGGATGGGATGGGGAAAGGGCGGGCGGTTCGGGATGTGGTCGTCGGCGCAGGGCACGCGTTCGCCGGCGGGGGCACCGGGCGGGCACGAGGACGCCGGCCTGCAGCCGTGCGACCTCTCGGGTCGACGGGCCGACGGCCATGCCGTCGTGCGGGTTACCCGTCGTGCGTGTCGACGATGCGGGCGAGGATCTCCGCGGCCCGATCGAGCGCGTCGAGGTCCTCGGCGGGGAGGGGGTCGAGAAGCGTCCCGACCCCGTCCGCGAGCTGCGTTCTCCACTGCGCGAGCTGGGCCGAGCCCTGATCGGTGATGGAGACGAGCGAGGAGCGGGAGTCGTCGGGATCGAGCTCACGCTGGACGAGGCCCTCCTCCTCGAGACGCTTGATGACCGTGGTCGCCGTGGGACGGGAGACCCGCTCACGGTCGGCGATCTCGCTGAGGCGCAGCGGTCCGTGCCGGTCGATCGTGGCGACCACGCGCCAGGACACCGTGCCGACCCCGACCTCGGACCGTCGGGCGGCGAGCCGCGAGAACTGGCTGCAGACCAGCGCAAGATGCTGCGAGAGCTCAGCGGAGGGCGGGGGAGGAGTCGTCACAGGCACTCACGATAGTGAGCAATGCTAACCAGTGCAACGTCCTCGGCCCGGGCGGGAGACGCACGAGACAAGGCGGCCCCTCGGGGTCCACTGTCAGACGCGACCATCCGTGCACACTTCGCGCTCGCTCCACCAGGATCGAGACGACCGCGCGCCGATGCCTGCGCCGCGCACCCGGGCCAGGAGGATCAGGTCCATCCCGCCGCTGTGCCTGTCATCAGCGGCGTGGAGCTGGGCGAGCCCGACGGCTTCACCGTGGCGGAGGACCAGGAAGCACTGCACCTCCGGCAGACGCGCCCCGAGGTACTTCGCCCGGATCACCGCATCCGGCAAGGGGCTCGGCCCGCCCCAGCCGTGGAAGAACGGATCGTCGAAGAGTGCCCGAAGTTCCGCGAAGTCGGCCGCTGAGGTCGGCCGTACGTGTACCGCGTCGCTCGTGCCCGCGGCGGGAGGTGTGCCACGCGCAGGAGGCAGCACGGCCCGGCTCAGCGGATCAGCGGCTGACCGGGTCGGCGCCAGTCCCGGCGAGCAGCGTGTCGAGGTCGCGAAGATGCGGGGAGCCTTCCCAGTCGCCGGGGGTCGTGCAGGCGAGGGCTCCGCAGGCGTTGGCCCGGGTGAGGCGAGCGGGCACATCGAGCCCCTCGAGGCGCGCGCTGAGGTAGCCGGCGACGAACGCGTCTCCGGCGCCGACGGTGTCCACCACGTCGACCTCATGCCCAGGTGCTTCAGCGATCTCCGTGGCGTCGCCCCCGGCGAGAGCCGCGGCCCCGTCGGCGCCGAGCTTGATGACGACCTCGCGGCGGGACCCGGCGGACAGCGCCCGCAGCAGCCCGCGGTGATCATCCTCGGCGACAGCCGGCGCCAGGATCGAAAGCTCCTCCGGCCCGCCGAAAAGGATGTCGACGTGCTCGAGCATGTCCCCGAGCAGCTCCGCGAGGCGCTCGCGGGAGCCCAGGCGGGAGCGGTAGTTCACGTCGAGGCTGACGGGCACGCCGGCGGCGACGGCCCGCTGGACGGCGGCCGCATTGGTGGCATGCGCGCTCTCCGAGAGCAACGGCGTGATGCCGCTGAGGTGCAGCAGACGGGCGTGCTCGATGAGGCCGACGGGGAGATCGTCCGGCCTGATCGCGGAGGCGGCGGAGCCGGCCCGGTAGTAGTCCACGCGCGTGGTGGTGGCGCTGGGGCGCGACTTGACCATCAGCCCCGTCGGCCGCTCGGGATCGATCCCGCAGTGCACCTCCACGCCCTCGCCACGGACCTCGCGGATCACCCGCGTGCCCAGCGGATCATCGCCCACCCGGCTGACCCAGGCCGACGGGACGCCGAGACGACGCAGGCCGATCGCGAGGTTCGACTCGGCGCCGCCGAGCGCGATGTCCACCGAGGACAGGTGGGCGAGGGAGCCGACGGCGGCGCTGCGCATCAGCGCCATGGTCTCGCCGAGGGTCACGACCCAGGGTGCGGAGCCCGCGGGCACCGGCTGCTGGGGGACGGCGGGCGCGGGCGGGCCGGCGGGACTGCTCACGCCCCGGCCTCCCGGGTGGTCGCGCCGACGAACTGCACGGCGCGGTCGGCCAGGGCATCGAGGCTGCCCCCCTTGAGGGCGTCGCCTAGCAGCGGGCCGCCGACGCTGACGGCGTCGGCTCCGGCCTGCAGCCAGTGGCGGGCCGCATCCAGGTCCACGCCGCCGGAGGGGATCACTCGGATGCCGGGGAACGGGCCGCGCAGGTCCTTGACGTAGCCGGGGCCGACGACGCTGGCGGGGAACACCTTGACCGCCGCCGCGCCCGCGGCCCAGCCCTGGTGCAGCTCGCTCGGGGTGAGGCCGCCGGGAATGATCGCGATGCCTGCCTCGGCGGCGGCCTCGAGCAGGTCGGGGCGGGTGATCGGGGTGACGATGTAACGGGCGCCGTGCTTGGCGGCCGTGCGCAGGTCGCCCGGGTCGGTGACGGTGCCGACGGCGATGTCCAGCTGGTCGCCGAAGCGCTCCACCAGGCCCGGCAGCTCCTCGAGGGTGCCGGGGGTGGAGAGGGTCAGCTCGACGGAGCGGATGCCGGCGCCGGCGAGGGTCTCCAGGATCGGGGCGTACTGGTCGGCACGCTCGCCGCGGATCACCACGATCAGGCGCGCGGCCGCGGTGCGCTCGGGAAGGGTGGGGCGGTCGGTGGTGGTCATGAGAGGTCCCCTTGTCGTGGATGGCGGTCGACGGGATGCACCTGCACCCCGATTCTCACAGCTGCGGTGCGCACGGCTCGAGCCCCGGCGGCCTCGATCCTCATCGCTGCGGTGGTGACAGCTCCAGCAGCACCTTGGCCGAGCGGGAGGCGTCCTTCGCGGTCGCGAACGCCTCGGTGGCCTCGGAGCCCGGGAGCATCTGGGTGATCACCGCGTCGAACCGTTCGTCGGCGGCCAGCAGCTCGATGGCCTCGTCGATCTCCGTGTCGAAGCGCTGGGTCCCGCGCAGCTGGACCTCCTTGGCGACCAGGCGGGCGAGGTTCACCGGGATCTCGGTGTCCGGCAGGATCGCGACCTGCACGATGATCCCGGCCGGTCGCACGGCGCGCACGCCGGAGGACAGCGAGGCCGGCGCCGAGGAGCATTCGAGCACGACGTCGTAGGTGTCGTCGGCCGGGGCCTCGTCGGTCACCTGAATCGTCCTCGAGGCTCCGAGGGCCGCCGCGCGCTCGAGCGGCTCGGGGCGCACGTCGGTCACATCGACCGAGTCGGCCCCGCGGTGCAGCAGGGCGGAGACGGCCAGCAGACCGATCGGCCCTGCTCCCAGGACCAGGCACTTCTTCCCGGTGACGTCACCGGCGATGGTGACGGCGTGGAGGGAGACAGCGAAGGGCTCCGCCAGGGTCGCCCGACGCAGCGGCAGGTTCTCCGGCAGTGGACGCAGGTTCCCGCGATCGATGACGAGGTACTCGGCGGCGGCGCCCTGGCGGTGAGGGAACACGCTGGCGCTGCCGAGGTAGTCACCGTGCGGCCACAGATGGGGGCGGTCCTCCAGGCCCGGCTGGCTGGTGCCGTACCGGGCCGGGTGCACGGTCACCGGAGTGCCGGGCGCGTACTCACCGGTGGGGTCCAGATCCACGACGGCCGACAGCTCGTGGCCCGGGATCAGCGGCTCGCGGATGACGAACGCACCGTTGGCGCCGTGGAAGTAGTAGTGCAGGTCGGAGCCGCAGATGCCGACGTAGGCGACCCGCAGGCGCACCTCGCCCTCGCCCGGCTCGACGTCGGGGACGTCCTGCCAGCGGATGTCGCCTGCGGCATGGATGGTCAGGGCCTTCACGGGCGGTTCTCCTTCGAGGGGGCGGACGTCAGGGACGCGGACAGGGCCTCGCCGGCCGCGGCGCGCGGGCCCGACCGGACGATGGTGGTCAGCAGGTGGCCGACGGTCTCGACGAACTCCTCATGCTCGGCCAGCTGCGCGGAGAGGCATCCGCTCTCCAGCAGCACCCGGGCGTGCTCCGCCGGGGTCGCGGCCGAGGCTGCGACCTCCTGCAGTCGCTGCTGGGCAGGATCGCTCATCGCCCGGGCCTGCTCACCGGGCTCGATGCCGCGCGGCGGGATCACGCACGCGAACCAGGCCGCGACCGTCAGGGCCAGCAGGGCCGGCATGTCGCCGCGCTCGAGGTGGAACAGGGCCGGGACCGGGACACGCTGCGGCAGGCGCATCGACCCGTCGGACCCCACTTGGCGGGTGCGGTGGCCCAGGTCGTGGTTGCGCCAGCGGTGCTGCAGGTCAGCGATGTATTCGTCGACCTCGAAACCTGCGGGGAGGTCGATCGTGGGCACGTTCTCGCGCTCGATGAGGGCAAGGGTGGCCTCGGCGATCCAGTCCTGCTCGAAGGCCTCGGGAATCGTGCCACGATCGTCCAGAGCGCCGAGGTACGCGATCAGCGAGTGCGGCCCGTTGAGGATGCGCAGCTTGACCTGCTCGTACTTCTCGACCTCGTCGGACATGATGGCGCCGCCGCGCTCCCAGGCGGGCCGGCCGGCGGGGAAGTCGTCCTCGATCACCCACATGGAGAACTGCTCGGCCCGCACCGGTGCGGCGTCCCGGACGCCCAGCAGCTCGGCGACCTGGTCGGACGTCTCGGGCGTGGTGGCGGGCACGATGCGGTCCACCATGGCGTCGGGGAAGGCGACCTGGTCGCGCACGTAGGTCAGCACGTCGTCCTCGGCCCCCGAGTGCTCGAGGAACTCGGTGACCATCCGGCGCGCGGTCTGCCCGGCGGCGGAGACGTTGTCGCAGGGCAGCACGGTGAACGGTTCGCCGCTGCGGGCGCGAACGGTGAGGCCGCGGGCGAGCAGTCCGATCACGGTGCGGGGCGCGGAGGGGTCGGCGAGGTCCGCCCGCAGCGGCTCGGCGTCGACGTCGAGGTGACCGGTGCGCGGGGAGACGTAGTAGCCGCCCTCGGAGACGGTCAGGGTGAGGATCCGGCGATGGGCGTCGGCGACCTCCCGGATCACGGCCTGCGGATCCTCGGCCATCACCCCGACGCCGCGGTGGACGTCGACGACGTCGGCCCGGGTGCCGCTCTCGGAGAGCTCGAGGACGCTGTAGAGGCCGTCCTGCCTGCTCATCGCGTCGACGACGGAGCGGGAGCGGTTGGCGAAACCGATGATGCCCCAGTCGCCCTCCTCGGCCGCGAGCGCTCGCGCAGTGTGCACAGCCGCGTGGGCGCGGTGGAAGGCGCCGAGGCCCAGGTGGATGATGCCGGCGCGGGAGGGGTCCGACGGGGCGGCGGCCCCGAGGCGGGGCAGTCCGCCGGAGCGGGCCCTGTCGAGACGAGGGACGTCCCCGGAGGTGGACACGGGAGCCTCCTGGTTGGTGCGTGGTCACGCTGTCTGCGTGACGCCGGAACACGACCCGGGGGACTGCCCGGCGCAAAGCGTTCCACAACGCGGAACGGATGTTTCGATCAGCATATCAAGAGGTCGAGGCGTCGGTCGTGCCGACGGGGAGGCGCCGAGGCCGATCTTGACAGTCCTTAAGTAAGAGTTGCAGACTAAGCGGTCGAAGCGCTTCGACGAAACGCTTCGACGAAGCGCTTCGATGCGTTGACACAGCAGTCGCCGCACAGCGCGACCCACGACGAGGAGGACGCGGGATGGCCACGATGAGCGAGGTCGCACGCCATGCCGGCGTCGCCCTGAGCACCGTGTCCTACATGCTCTCGGGGGACCGGCCCGTGTCCCCGGCGACCAAGGAACGCATCGAGCAGGCCATGACCGAGCTCGGCTACCGGCCGAACGCGATCGCTCGCAGCCTGGCCAGCCGGCGCACCCGGATCCTCGCCCTGCACCTGCCCGAGCTCGACTTCACCGCCGGCGAGACCGTCTTCGAGATCGTCCGCGGTGCCTACGATCGGGCGTCCGAACTGGGATACCTGCTCTCGGTGTGGCCGATCGATGTCGACCGCGCTCCCGAGGAGCTCATCGACCTCGTCGGCCAGGGGCACGCCGACGGCGTCCTGCTGGTCGAGGTCGGTATCGAGGACCGCAGGATCGATGCCCTGTCGGAAGCCGACGTGCCCTTCCTGTCCATCGGCCGTACCGGCGACACCTCTCGCCTGCCCTACGTCGACATCGACTTCGAGGCCACGGTCCGCGAGGCCCTGGACGAGCTGATCGAGCTCGGCCACCGCGACGTGGCGCTGCTGGGCCGCTCGAGCGCCCTCGAGGCCGACGGCTACGCCCCCGCGGTGCGCTCCCACGAATCCTTCGCCCGGATCGCCGGCGAGCGCGGCATCCGCCACCGGGAGTACACGGTCGAGGCCTCTCCCCAGGCCGGTCGCGCCCTGGCGAGAGACCTGTTCAGCGGGGAGGACCGCCCCGATGCCGTGATCGCCCTGAACGACCTCGCCGTCGTCGGGCTCGTCAACGAGCTCGCGCTCATGGGCGTCGAGCTGCCCCGCGACCTCTCCGTGGTCACCGTCGTCTCCAGCCGCCGCACCGGATCGATGACCACGCCGACGCTCGCCGGCTGGCAGGGTCCCGGCGAGGAGATGGGCCGCCGGGCGGTCGACGGTCTGCTCGCGCGGCTGGACGACCCGGAATCCGCCCCCAGCCAGGTCCTCGTGACCTGCACCCGATACCACGGCGACTCCGTCAGCGATCGCCGCGATCCCACCAGCATTCCGATCCCCGGCACCGGGTCCCGCGATCCGCGGCGTCCGTCGGACAGCAGCTGACAGCCCGTCCCTCACAAGGAAGTAGGAACCATGAAGCGCAGAGATTTCACCACCCTCGCCGCGGCCACGACGCTCGGGGCCGCCGCCGTCCCCACGCTCAGTGCGTGCGGCTCCGGCGGCGGGTCCGGTGACGGCACGTCCCTGGTCATCTGGCATTACGAGAACGAGGACTCCGCCATGGGCCAGGCCTGGGCCCGGGCGCAGGAGATCTTCGAGGAGAAGCACCCCGAGGTCACCGTCACCGTCGAGAAGCAGACCTTCGAGCAGCTCCAGAAGAACGCCAAGATCGTGCTGACCGGCAACGACGTCCCGGACCTGATGGAGTACAACAAGGGCAACTCCACCGCCGGCCAGCTCGCCTCGCAGGGGCTGCTCGAGCCGCTGACCGAGGTCGCCGACGAGAACGGCTGGGGGGACAAGCTCTCCGAGAGCCTGCAGGCCACCTCGCGGTACGACGAGTCCGGGCTGATGGGCTCGGGCGACTGGTTCGGCCTGCCCAACTACGGCGAGTACGTCTACGTCTTCTACAACAAGCGGATGTTCGACGAAGCCGGCGTCTCCGTCCCCACCACGCTCGAGGAGTTCGAGGAGGTCCTGCAGACCTTCGTCGACCAGGGCACCGTCCCCCTCGCCGAAGCGGGCGCCGAGTACCCGGCCGGGCAGCTGTGGTACCAGCTGGTGCTCGCCCACGGTGACCGCAGCTTCGTGGACGCCTATCAGCTGTTCGACGGCGAGGTCGATTTCGCCGGGGATCCGATCATGGCCGGCGCCCAGCGTTTCGCCGACTGGGTCGAGAAGGGCTACATCTCCGCGGACTCCGCCGGGCTGACCGCCGAGGACATGGGCACCGCCTTCATCTCGGGCACCTACCCGATCATGTTCTCCGGCTCCTGGTGGTTCGGGCGCCTGGTGGCAGAGATGTCCGACGACTGGGGGCAGTTCCTCTTCCCCGGCACGGACCTGACCATCGGCTCCTCCGGCAACCTCTGGGTCGTGCCCACCAATGCCGCCAACAAGGACCTGGCCTACGAGTTCATGGAGATCACCATGACCCAGGAGGTCCAGGACCTGCTCGGCCAGAAGGGCGGCCTGCCCGTCGCCGGGGACACCTCCACGATCGAGGACGAGAAGACCAAGGAGATGACCGAGAACTTCACCGAGGTCATCGACGCCGACGGTCTTGCCTTCTACCCGGACTGGCCGGTGGCCGGCTTCTACGACCAGGTCGTCAGTGCGATGCAGTCGTTGATCAACGGCTCGAAGTCCCCTGCGGACGCCATGGCAGAGCTCGGCGAGAGCTACTCCACCGGGCGCGCCGACCTCACCGGCGAGTAAGAGCACCAGCTGGACCACCCCGGGGCGGGCCGCCGCGAGCGGTCCGCCCCACCCCTCTGAGGAGAGCACATGACCACGACCGATGCCGCGCCGACCGCGGTGACGCCGGCCCCGCGGCGCAGGCGGAGCAGGAACAGCCGGGCCGGGTACTGGCCCTACATGCTGCCCGGCCTGATCTCCTTCCTCGTCGTCATCCTCGTCCCCTTCGTGCTGAACATCTGGTACAGCCTGCACAGCTGGAAGGGCGGGCTCGCGCCCAAGCGCTGGAACGGGCTGGAGAACTACACCGCGCTGCTGGCCGACGAGGCCTTCTGGCTCTCCTTCCGCAACTCGATCTCGATGATCGCGGCCATGGTCGTGGTGCCGACCCTCATCGGGCTGCTGCTGGCCGCCATGCTGTTCGACTACGTCGCCAAGCACTGGAACAGCCAGACCGCCGCGTTCCTGCGCGCCACGTACTACATGCCCCAGATCCTGCCGATCTCGGTCGCCGGCATCGTGTGGAACTGGATCCTCAACAGCCAGACGGGCGCCGTGAACACGATGCTCGAAGGGCTGGGCATCGCCGACCCACCCAACTGGCTCGGCGACCCCTCGCTCGCGCTGCCCTCGGTGATGCTGGTGCTGATCTGGATCCAGATCGGCTACCCCACCGTGATCTTCATGTCCGCCCTGCAGCGCGTCGAGCCCGAGCTGTACGAGGCGGCCGAGCTCGACGGAGCGGGCTGGTTCGCCAGGTTCCGCGCCATCACCGTCCCACAGATCTCCCCGGAGACCTTCGTGATCGTGCTGACCTGCACGATCGCAGCGCTGAAGGTCTTCGCGCCGATCTACGTGCTCACGCGCGGCGGCCCGGAGAGCTCCACTCTCGTGCCCTCGTACTACTCGTACCTGAACTTCTTCGACACCTCGCGGGTCGGATACGGGGCGGCGGTCGCGACCGTGCTGACCCTGATCATCGTCGTCATCGCCGGTGGCATCCAGGTGCTGCAGAACCGCAGTGCCCGCAAAGACCAGGAGGGCCGCTGACATGGCCGCAGACATGACTGCTTCCGCCCCCGCCCCCGGGGCCGCTGCGCCCGAGGGCGCCGGAGCCCCGACCGGCCCGGCGACCCCGTCGCCGCGTCGTCGACGGGACCGCCACCACCGCGGGTGGGCCCGCTGGGTGGTGCTGGCCCTCGCCCTCGCGATGGCCGTGTTCATGGTGGCCCCGTTCCTGCTGATGCTGCTGAACGCCTTCAAGTCCCCGGCGGACTACTCCGCCGGCGGGCCCCTGTCCCTGCCCCGCGGCCTCTACCTCGACGGGCTCACCGCGTTCTGGGAGCGGGTGAACTTCCCGGTCAAGCTGTGGAACTCGCTGTGGACCTCCGCCCTGGTCTCCGTCTTCGCCGTGCTGCTGTCCCTGCTGAACGCCTATGCGCTCGGCGTCGGGAAGGTCACGGGGCGCCTGTGGCTCGTCGGCCTCTTCCTGATGGCCAACATGCTGCCGCAGGAAGTGCTGATCTACCCGCTGTTCGACATGGCACGCATGGTCGGGCTGACGGACAACCCCTGGTCGATCGTCATCATCTTCACCGTCGTCCAGTCGGCGTTCGGGACCTACCTGCTCGCCTCCGTGCTCGGCACCTTCCCGCCCGCGCTGCTGGAGGCGGCGCAGCTGGACGGTGCCACTCGCTGGCAGATCCTGTGGCGGATCGTGTACCCGGTGGTGCGCCCGACCATGGCCGTGCTGATGATCTTCTTCTTCATCTGGACGTGGAACGAGTTCTTCATCCCGCTGGTCATGCTCACCAGCAACGACAACCAGACGGTGCCCATCGCGCTGTCGTCGCTGCAGGGCGACCGCATGCTCGACGTGCCGACGCTGAACGCGGGAGCCCTGCTCTCGCTGCTGCCCACCTTCATCTTCTTCCTGATCTTCCAGCGCACCCTGACCCGTGGTGTCACGGCCGGGGCCGTGAAGTGACATCACAGGACGTGACGCCACAGGACGTGACGCCACAGGACGTGGCGCCGCAGGACTCTTCCCCGACCCCGCGAAAGGAACGCTGACCATGCGCTTCACCAACGGATACTGGCTCGACCGCGAAGGCTTCACCGTCCAGCGCGGACGGCAGGTCCACGACCTCCAGGTCGATGCCGAGCAGTCAGAGGTGCGCGCCTACGCCCCGGTCCGGCCCGTGCACACCCGCGGGGACACCCTGAACAACCCGCAGCTGACCGTCACCTACCAGGCCGTCGCCGACGGCGTGATCCGGGTGCGCGTCCAGAATCATCGCGGGGTGCGCATTCCCGAGCCGCGCTTCGAGATCGCCGCGGATGCGCAGTACCGCGGCGTGATCACCGAGGGCGCCGACGGGGCCGTCTCGCTCGCCGCCGGCGACCTCGAGCTGCGGATCGCCCGGGGGGATGAGTGGAAGGCGGACTTCGTCTCGGCCGGACGCGAGCTGACCAGCTCCCTGGAACGGTCGATCGCGCACGTCATCGCGCCCGACGGGAAGCGGTACATGCACGAGCAGCTCACGCTCCGACCGGGGGAGAGCATCTACGGGCTCGGTGAACGCTTCGGCGCCTTCGTGAAGAACGGCCAGAGCGTCGACATCTGGAACGAGGACGGCGGGACCACCTCGGAGCAGGCGTACAAGAACGTGCCGCTGTACCTCAGCTCGCGGGGGTACGGCGTGTTCGTCGAGGACACCGGCGGGGTGTCCTTCGAGGTCGGCTCGGAGATGACCACCCGCGTGCAGTTCTCCGTCGAGGGTCAGTCCCTGACCTACCTGCTGATCGACGGCCCCACGCCGAAGGACGTGCTGCGCCGCTACACCGGCCTGACGGGCCGGCCGCCGCTGGTGCCGGAATGGTCGTACGGACTGTGGCTGTCGACGTCGTTCACCACCGACTACGACGAAGCCACCGTCATGTCCTTCATCGACGGCATGGAGCAGCGCGGGATCCCGCTGTCCGTCTTCCACTTCGACTGCTTCTGGATGCGCGGCTTCACCTGGAGCGACTTCATCTGGGATCCGGCCACGTTCCCGGATCCCGAGGGCATGATCCGGCGCCTGCACGAGCGCGGGCTGAAGGTCTGCGTGTGGATCAATCCCTATATCGCCCAGAAGTCCTATCTGTTCGACGAGGGCATGGAGCACGGCTACCTCGTGCGCACCACCTCCGGCGACGTGTGGCAGACCGACCTGTGGCAGGCGGGGATGGCGCTGGTGGACTTCACCAACCCCGAGGCCGTGCGCTGGTACCGCGGCAAGCTCGAGGCCCTGCTGGACATGGGCGTGGACTGCTTCAAGACCGACTTCGGTGAACGCATCCCGGTGCGGGACATCTCCTGGCACGACGGGGCCGATCCGGAGAAGATGCACAACTACTACACGCACCTGTTCAACCGCACCGTGTTCGACCTGCTCGTTCAGCGGCGCGGGGAGGGTGACGCCGTGCTGTTCGCCCGCTCCGCGACGGCCGGCGGCCAGCAGTACCCGGTCCACTGGGGCGGGGACAACGACTCCTCGCTGCCCTCGATGGGCGAGACCCTGCGCGGCGGGCTGTCGCTGGCGCTCTCCGGCTTCGGGTACTGGAGCCACGACATCGGAGGCTTCGAGGGCAACCCGGACCCGCTGGTGTTCAAGCGCTGGCTGGCCTTCGGCCTGCTCTCGTCCCACTCGCGCCTGCACGGCTCCAGCTCGTACCGGGTGCCGTGGGCGTTCGACGACGAGGCCGTGGCCGTGGCGCGCCGTTTCACCGTGCTCAAGCAGCAGCTGGTGCCGTACCTCCAGGACATGGCGCGGCAGGCGCACGAGCACGGCACCCCGCTGCTGCGCCCGATGGTGCTCGAGTTCCCCGAGGACCGCACCTGCCACGCCATCGACACCCAGTACATGCTGGGCGATTCCCTGCTGGTGGCGCCGGTGTTCGACCCGCAGGGCGAGGTGGAGTTCTACCTCCCCGAGGGGCGCTGGACCTCCGTGTTCGACGGCACCGTCGAGACCGGAGGGCGCTGGCTGCGCCAGAGGCACGGCGTCATGACGCTGCCGCTGTACGTCCGCGACGGAGAAGATCTGGGGCTCGACATCGCCGCCATCGACGGCTGAGTCCCCGGCCGGTCGAGCCCAGGCCGGCCATCCCGGGCCCCGCCACGACCGTCGGCCGTGGCGGGGGCCGGGGCAGCGATGGGGAAGCCCGCGGGTTCCGCGGCAGCCATGACGAGCCGGCCGCCGCATCCACGATCGGATGCAGCGGCCGGCTCGTCGTCTCCGACGGCTGGCGCCGGATAGGGGTGCTACTTGCTGAAGCCCGCGGTCAGGCCGCTGATCAGCTGTCGGCGGCCGACGATGTACAGCGCCAGGATCGGCAGCGCGGAGAGGATCACGGCGGCCAGCACGGCCGGGATGTTCTGGGTGAACTCGCCCTGGTAGGCCCACAGCGACAGGGGCAGCACGCGCTGCTCCGAGCTCTGGGTGAGCACCAGGGGGAAGAGGAACCCGTTCCACACCTGCAGCGCGTCGTAGATGCCGACGGTGACGATCGCGGGCCTCGCCAGCGGGATCACCAGCGAGCGGAACATCTGCCAGTCGCTCGCCCCGTCGACCGTCATGGACTCGTACAGCTCCTTGGGGACGTCCCGCAGGAAGTTCGTCAGGATCAGCACGGTGATCGGGATGGCGAAGGCGATCGAGGGCAGGATCAGCGCCCACAGGGTGTCGTAGAGGCCCAGCTCCACGATCAGGTAGTAGATCGGGATGATCGTGGCCTGCAGGGGGATGGCGATGCCCAGCAGGAACAGGCGCTGGCTGAACCGGGCCAGCCGGGTGCGGCTGCGCACGATCACGTAGCTGGCCAGCAGCGAGGACACCACCACGGCGACCACGGTGAGCGCCGTGACGAACACCGAGTTCGCGAAGTAGCGCAGGAAGTCGTTCTCCAGCACGTACCGATACGGCTCGAACGTGAAGTTCAGCGGCAGCGACAGCGGGTTGGACGAGTAGTAGTCCGACTGCGGCCGCACGCTGGTGACCACGATGTAGTAGATCGGGACCAGGATGACCAGCAGCCACAGGAAGGCGAGGACGCCGCCGATGACGTTGGGGGAGCGGTGACCGCTCGTGGTCGAGATGCTCATCAGGCGCCCTCCATCTGGCTTTCCATGCGGTCGGCTCCCGAGATCCGGTTCAGGGTGAGCGACAGCAGCAGGCCCACCACCACGAGGATCACGGCGATCACGCTGGCGGGGCCCATCTGATAGGACCGGAAACCGGTCAGGTACATATCCAGCGGCAGGATCCGGGTGGCATTGCCGGGGCCGCCCTGGGTCAGGATGAACACCAGATCGAAGTAGGTCAGCGACCCCACCAGCATCAGGGTGGAGCTGGTGACGATGGTGTACTTCAGCTGCGGCAGGGTGACGTTGAAGAACTGTCGCACCCGGCCGGCCCCGTCCAGCGTCGCCGCCTCGTACATGGAGGCGGGGATCTGCCGCACACCCGCCTGGTAGAGCAGGGAGTGGAACGGGACGAAGGACCACGAGATCACCATGATCACCGTGTAGAACGCCAGGTTGGGCGAGCCCAGCCAGTCCTGGCCGAGCCAGTCGAGACCGAAGGCGCGGGAGAGCCCGAAGTTCGGGTCCAGCAGCGCCCCGAAGGTGATCCCGATGGCCGCGGCGGAGAACAGCAGCGGCAGGAAGTACAGCACGGAGAAGGCCTCGCGGTACCGCTGATGACCGGCCATGAACGTGCCCAGCAGCAGGCTCAGCGGGAACTGCACCACGTAGCTCAGCGCCGTCAGCAGGAACGTCAGCTTCATGGCGTTCAGCGTGACCGGGTCCTGGAAGACGGTGAACCAGGCGCTGAGGCCGGCGAACTGCGGCGTGCCCAGCCCGTCCCACGCGAAGAAGGACAGCACGACCACGCCCGCCAGCGGCAGCAGCGCGAAGATGCCGAAGAAGCTCAGCGCCGGCAGCAGCAGCCAGTTGCTGGGGCCGGTCCGGTAGCCCGTGCGGGCCCGGTCGCCGGTTCCGCGGGGGCTGTCGATACCGCCACGGGATCCGTCCCGGGAGCCTGCAGCGTCCTCCCGGGACGGGTCCACACCGGCCGCGCCGGCGGCGGACGGATGCGTGGGGGACTGCGCCGAGGTCATGAGTCGATGGTCGCGTTCATGTTGGCGACGAAGTCCGCGGGCTCGATCTCCCCCAGGAAGATCTGGGAGAGGTTGGTCAGCAGCTCCTGGGCCGGGGCCGGGGGCAGCGCCTGGTCCCAGGACAGCTGGAAGTGGGGAGCGTTCAGGACCATGTCGTAGGCGAAGGTCAGGAAGTCCTCGTCGTCCAGACCCTTGAGCTTCTCCTCCAGCCCGGCCACGGCGGGGATGGCGCCGATGGACAGGAAGTCATCGACCATGTCGTCGTTGAGGTTGTACTCGTTGAGGTACTGGATCGCGAGCTCCTGGGTCTCCTCGTCGGCGTCGGCCGAGACGGACCAGTAGTTGGCGGGGTTGCCGACCACGTTGGCCGGGTCGCCCTCGCCGCCCTCGACCTCGGGGAAGTTGAGGAAGCCCAGCTTGCCGTCGGCGACGAACTCGGGGGCGTCCTGCTTGAAGGTGCCGTACACCCAGCTGCCCTGGAGCAGCATCGCGGCCTGCCCGGTGTGCACGAGCGCGGCATCGGCACCCGCATCGGCCGTGACCGACCCGAAGCCGGAGCCGAAGGCGCCGGCGTCGACCAGCTCGACGATGGACTCCAGGGCGGAGGTGATGGCCGGCTCGGACCAGGCCTCCGGTTCGCCTTCCAGCACCTTCTGGAAGGCGCCCTCGCCGCCGATGCGGTCGGTGAGGTACTGGATGTACATCAGCTCCGGCCACACGCTCTGCCCGGCCAGGGACAGCGGGGTGACGCCGGCGGCGGAGAAGGTGTCGATGGCGGACATCAGCTCGTCCCACGTGGTGGGCGGGGTGACGCCGTGCTGCTCGAACAGTTCGGTGTTGTAGTACAGGATCACCGGCTGGGTGTCGTTGTTGGGCACTCCGTACTGCTTGTCCTCGATCTTGCCGACATCGGCGATCGAGGGGATGGTGCGGCCCAGCACGTCGTCCACCTTGCCGGTGAGGTCGACGACGGACTCGTTGTCGACGTAATCGGCCAGGGTGCCGCCGGCCCAGTTGAACACCAGGGTGGGGGCGTTGCCGGAGCCGATCGCGGTGCGGATCTTCTCCTTGTAGGCATCGTTGGCGAAGAACTGCACGGCGAACTCGTTGTCGGGGTTCGCTTCGTTCCAGGCGTCGAAGGAGGCCTGGTAGGTGTCCTGCTTGGCGCCTGTGAGGGCCCAGACGGACAGGCTCGACGGGGAGCCGGCCCCTCCCGAGGGCTGGGCGCCGCCGCCGCAGGCGCTGAGGGTGGCGAGGGCAGGGACGGAGATCCCGAGGCCGGCGAGAGTCGCGCGGCGGGTGACAGGCTTCATTGCTGTACTCCAGTTCGCAGGTCCGGCAACAGTGCCGAAAGCTTTCGGAAAGTGCGAGTGCAGTGTCAAGGTAGCCCGCGCGATCCAGAGTGGTCAAGCCCAGGTCATGGTCCGATGCCCGTTCGAAACTCTCCCCGCGACAAGAACTGCCCGGACCAGCACATGCGGAGTCGGAAGGGCGCTGGTCGGCTCCTCATCGTGGCCTGGCGCGAGTGCGTGGAAGGGAGCGTGTGGAGGGGCGTCTTCCGGGGCATGCAGCGCCCGGCCGGCGTGCAGCGTCCGGCCGGTGTGCAGCGCCCCGCGCGGCATACAGCGCCCGGCCGGTGTGCAGCGTCTCCGCCATCGTGAGGGCGTGTCGAGCGGGGTGTGGCACGAAGGTGTAGCTGAGCGGACCGAGACCCCTCTCAGAGCAGGGCAGATGCCACACAGCTACAGGTTCGTGCCATCGCCCCCTCCGCTCGCAGGCCCCGCGCGCCCCGCCCGGGGACAGACGAGAGCCCGGCGACCACGAGGTCACCGGGCTCTCGGGGAGCAGGGCAGGCTCAGGCGGTGGGTGCCGAGGCCAGCACCCGCGCCTGGTTCTGGGCCTTCACGGCGAGTTCGACCGCCTTGAAGGCGTGGTCCTGGGTCATGGCGTTGTCCGTACGGTTGAGCACGTCGAGGATGAGCTCGCCGAAGTAGGGGAAGCCCACCTGGCCGTTGGCCTCGATGCGGTGCTCGCCCTTGCCGTCGACGAGGATGACCTGGCCGCCACCGTTGTCGGTGGTGACGTCGAGGTACTTGCGCAGCTCGATGTAGCCCTCGGTGCCCAGGATGAACGTCCGGCCGTCGCCCCAGGTGCGCAGCCCGTCGGGCGTGAACCAGTCCACGCGCACGTACCCGGAGGCGCCGCTGGACAGGGCGATGTGGGCGTCGCCGAAGTCGTCGAGCTCGGGGTGGTCGGGGTGGCCGAAGTTGCCGATCGAGCTGGAGAGGATCTCGGCGTCGTCGGAGCCGGTGAAGGTGAGCATCTGCTCGAAGTTGTGGCTGCCGATGTCGGTGAGGATGCCGCCGTAGCGGGCGCGCTCGAAGAACCAGTCGGGCCGGGAGGCGGGGTCACCGAGACGGTGCGGGCCCATGCCCATCACCTGGATGACGTCGCCGATGGCGCCACGCTCGATGTACTGGCCGGCGAGCACGGCGGCCTCGACGTGGATCCGCTCGGAGTAGTAGACCGCGTACTTCTTCCCGGTGCGCTGGGTGGCCTCGCGCGCCTTCGCGAGCTGGTCGAGCGTGGTCAGCGGGGCCTTGTCGGTGAAGTAGTCCTTCCCCGCCTCCATCACGCGGATGCCCAGGGCCGCGCGGTCGGAGGTGACCGCGGCGGCCGCGACCAGGTGGACCTCCTCGTCGGCGAGGACCTCTTCCTCGCTCTCGGCGATTCTCACCTGCGGGAACTTCTCCTGGAACGCCTGGGCGCGCTCGGGCTGGGGATCGTAGACCCACTTCAGGGTGCCCCCGGCCCCGAGCAGGCCCTGGGTCATGCCGCCGATGTGGCCGTGGTCGAGGTGCATCGCGGCGAAGACGAACTCGCCGGGCTCGACGACCGGGCTGGGCATCTCGGCGGGGGCGTAGTCGGCTCCTTCGGAGGCGGCCATGGGAGGGGTCCTTTCGACGAACGGTCTGGGTGGTCTGGGACGGGGAGTCGGATGGGAGGGGCGCGGGCAGGCTCAGGACGCCGCCGCGGCACCGGCCGGGTCCGTCCCGCCGACGGTGATGCCGCCGTCCTGGGAGGCGACCGAGGCGGTCTTCTCGAAGAAGTGCGGTGCCCTGGCCTCCAGGGTGCCGGCGCGGTAGTAGGGGTCATCGGCCGGGATCGGCAGGTCGATGGTGCGGCGCTCGATGGCCGCCGCGTAGATCGCCGTGACCAGTTCCAGGGCCCGTCGGCCGTCCTCGCCGGTGATCAGCGGGTCCCGGCCCTCCCTGATCGCGGCGATAACGTCGCGCAGTTGGCCGGCGTGGCCGGTGTGCTCCAGTTTCGGCAGTGCCGCGTTGAAGGATTCGAGGTCGGCGACCAGCGAGCTGTTGCCCTCGGGGGTCGGGAACCCGTTGGGCTGAGGGGTCTCGGCGACCACGGCCCAGGGCTGGGAGACGCGGGCGTGCTCGCCCTGGATCACGATCTCCTGCTGCTGGCCGTGGTGGACGACGGAGCTGGTCAGCTCCGCCAGGCCGCGCTCGTACTGCAGGATCGCCACCCCGAGATCCTCGACCTCGGCGTTGTGGTGCTGAGCGTTGGTCATCATCGCCGCGACCGCCTGCGGCCGGCCCAGCAGCCACAGAGCGATGTCGATGTGGTGGATGGCGTGGTTCAGTGTGCAGCCGCCGCCCTCGGAGGCCCAGGTGCCGCGCCACCACAGGTCGTAGTAGGACAGCCCGCGCCACCATTCCGAGGCGATGCGGGTGTGGGAGATCGATCCGAGCTTGCCCGAGTCCAGGACGGCCTTGAGCCCCATCATCTCGTCGCGGAATCGGTTCTGCGCGATCACCGAGAGGATCTTCCCGCTGGAGCGCTGCGCCTCGATCATGGCGTCGCAGTCCTCGAGCGAGGGGGCCATCGGCTTCTCGACGATCACGTTGATGCCGGCCTCCAGCGCCTTGACCGCGACCGGGCGGTGGGCCGACGGGGGCGTGGTGACGCTGACCAGGTCGAGATCCTCGGCCTCGAACATCGCGTCGGTGTCCGCGTACGAGCGGGCCTCCGTCAGGCCGAACGCCTCACGCTTGGCGTCGGCCCGCTCGAGCGTCAGGTCGGCCAGGGCGACGATGCGCACCTCGTCGGACGCCTCCAGGTAGGCACCGAGATGGGCGTCGGAGATGTTGCCGGTACCGATGACAGCGACGTTGAGCATGAGGCGGAGAGCCTTTCCGGCGGTGGGGCGGGCGAACGGTGAGCGATGGAGAGTGGGCGATTGGTGGGGGTCAGTGAGGGTGAGAGGTGGCTCGGAGTCTGGGCCGGGCTTGTACGACGTGCCCTGCCAGCAGCGCCGTGCTGCGGCATCGGGCGGGTCGCGCCATTGCAGCGCCGCACCTGGCTCCGGTAAGCCGTTTCCAGAAGTGTCCTGCATCACCACGGCCGTAGCAGTCGCGTGCAGGATGTTGCCACGGCATGCGGTGTGTCGTACCAGCCCGAGCGGTGCAGCCTCGAGCGGTTCAGCCCGAACGGGCCGCCGAGCGTCCCCGCTCGGACGGCACCGCTCGGACGGCACGGCTCGGACGGCACCAGGTCAGGCGGGCGTCTGCAGATCCTGGAGGCCGACCGCGTCGGGACGCTCGCACGTGCTGGTGATCTCGGTCCTGCGCCCGCTGGTCGAGGACTCCAGCACGGCGTTCATGACCTCGAGGACGTGCTGGCCCAGCTCTCCGCTCGCGCGCAGGGCTGCTCCGCGCTCGGCCATGTCGGCCAGTCCGATGCCGCGGGAGGCGCCGACGTATCCGGCCGACTCCGGCAGCGTCTCCCAGCCGTCCCCGCCGAGCGGGTGCACGGAGACCTCGCCCTCGAAGCGGTTGGGATCGGGCACGGCGAGGCTGCCTCCGGTGCCGTGGATCTCGATCGGGCGGGACGCGGTCGCAACCGCGTCGAAGCTCATCACCAGCGTCGACAGCGCGCCGGATGCGTGGACGAGCACACCGGTGACATGGGTGTCGGTGGTGACCGGGATGCTCTCGCCCTGGCGGGGACCGGAGCCGATCGTGCGCTCCGGGCGCAGCCGGCTGCTCGCCCCGATCACCGCGTCGATCGGTCCCAGCAGCGTGACCAGGGCGTGGATGTAGTACGGCCCCATGTCCAGCAGCGGGCCGCCGCCGGGTACGTAGTAGAAGTCCGGCTGCGGATGCCAGCGCTCATGGCCCGGGGTGAGCATGGTCGCCGTCGCGGCGATCGGGGTGCCGATGAGGCCGTCGTCGATCGCGGCGCGGGCGGTCTGGGTGCCGGTGCCCAGCACCGTGTCCGGCGCGCTGCCGACGACGACCCCGGCCCCGCGGGCGGCCTCGAGGACCGCCCGCCCCTCCTCGGTGGTGACCGCGAACGGCTTCTCGGAGTAGACGTTCTTGCCGGCGGCGATGACGCGCAGATCGACATCGGCGTGGGCGGCGGGGATCGTCAGGTTCAGGACCGTGTCGACATCGGGATCGGCGATCAGCTCGTCGACTCCCAGCGCCCGCACTCCCTCCCGGCCCTCCGCTGCGGCCTGCGCGCGCTCGGGGTCGAGGTCGGCGACGGCGACCAGTTCGACCCCCGGCAGGGCGTCGAGGGTGGCCAGGTACTGCCGAGAGATCACGCCGCAGCCGATCATGCCGATCCGCATCGGCTCCCGGTCGCCGCCGACCGCCCCGGCCGGAACCGAGGTGGTCTCCTGATCGTTCAGCGTGCTGCCCACAGCAGGCCCCTCTCGACGATGGTGCGCACGTTCGGATCCTCGAGCACCTCGACCCGGTGACCGGGCGTGGAGACGAAGATGCGCCCCTGACCCCACTGCCGTGTCCAGATCGCCGGGGACGTCACCGGGCGGTGCCACGGATCCCATTCGCGCACCTTCTGCGTGGTGGTGGCGAGCACGTCGATGTAGTCGTCCGAGAGCACCCAGTACTGCTCGGTGACCAGGTCGAAGTCCTCGATGCCCCGGGTGATGGGATGCTCGGCGGCCTCGGGCAGCATGTTCACGGTGTAGGGCACGTAGTTGTCGGACTGCTCGCCGGTGCGCTCGTCGGGATGCTTGCCGGGATGGCAGCCGAACTGGCCGCCGATCAGCGTGAGGTAGTCGGAGTTGCTGCGGTAGCTGTCGGCGATGCCGCCGTGCCAGCCGGCCAGCCCGGTGCCGGCCTCGACGGCCGCGCGCAGGCCCTCGAACTCCTCCTTCTCGATGGTGGACATCGTGTTGCACTGGAGGATCAGATCCACCGTGGCCATGTACTCCGCGTCGGCATAGACGGCCGGGGAGCCCTCGATGCGGACGTCGAAGCCGTTCTCCCGCAGGAAAGGGATGAACAGGTCGGTGGTCTCGACGGGCTGGTGGCCGTCCCAGCCGCCGCGGACGACGAGCGCCCTGCGGGCGCCGGGATCCTGGCCTTCGTCGACGAAGATGCTGGTCGAGGAGGTGGGGTGGTCGGTCATCGGGTGTTCTCCTGAGTGTCGATCCGCTGCCAGCTGCTGCCGTGGTCCGAGCTGGACTCGACGGCCGCGAGGACGCGCTGGACCTGCAGCGCCTCCTCGAAGGACGGGGAGGGCTCGGTGCCCTCGCCGATCGCGCGCACGAGGTCCGCGATCTCGTGGGTGAAGGTGTGCTCGTAGCCGAGGCCGTGCCCGGTGGGCCACCAGGCCTCGGCGTAGGGGTGCTCGGGCTCGGTGGTGAGGATGCGGGTGAAGCCCTGCCGCCCCTCCGGTGCGGTGGCGTCGTAGAACTGCAGCTCGTTCATCCGCTCGAAGTCGAAGGACAGGGAGCCCTTCGAGCCGTTGATCTCCAGGCGCATCGCGTTCTTGCGGCCCTGCGCCATCCGGGTGGCTTCGAAGGAGCCCAGCGTGCCGTTCGCGAAGCGGGCGGTGAAGAGTGCGACGTCGTCGACCGTGACCTGCTGGCGCTCGCCGGAGGTGTCGCCGCGGCCGCCGAGTCCCTCCGCGGTCCCTGCCGCGGGCCGGGTCGGAACTATCGTCTCCAGCGTGCCGGAGACCTCCGCGATGTGCTGGCCGGAGACCCATTGGGCGAGATCGATGACGTGGGCGCCGATGTCGCCGAGGGCCCCAGAGCCCGCCTTGTCCTTGTCCAGACGCCATGTCATGGGGGCGTCGGCGTCGGAGAGCCAGTCCTGGAGGTAGTTGGCCCGGATCTGGCGGATCTCGCCGACCGCGCCGTCCGCCACCAGGCGGCGGGCGTAGGCGAGCGCGGGGGTGCGGCGGTAGCTGAACCCGCACATCGTCAGTGATCCGGCCTCGCGCGCCTGCTGCGCGGCCCGGGCCATCTGCTCGGATTCCTCCACCGAGTTGGCCAGCGGCTTCTCGCACAGCACGTGCTTGCCCGCGGCCAGCGCCGCCGTGGCGATCTCGAGGTGGGTATCGCCCGGCGTGCAGATGTCGATCAGATCGATCTGGGGATCCTCGACCAGGTCCTGCCAGCGCGTGGTGGCGGAGGCGAAGCCGTAGCGCTCGGCGGCCGCGCGCACGGAGCTGTCCGTGCGGCCCGCGATGGAGTGCAGAACCGGCGTCAGCGGCAGGTCGAAGAAGCGATGCGCGGTGCGCCAGGCATGGGAATGGGCGGCCCCCATGAAGCCGTAGCCGACCATGCCGACGTGCAGCGGTCGGATATCTTGATGCGGCGATGTCACGGGCTGTCTCACGGCTCCTCGGGAAAAGTTTCGGGACGACGGGCGGGCGCTGCTCCCGACGCGGCGGTCGATCCCCACCGGCACGGCGTCCATGCCGAAAAAGTCCGTTGGCCAGTGATGACGCGGGAGGCCGTGGAGCGCCGGGGCCGGGGAGCGTCCGTCGGGAACCGCTTGCACCCTATCGCGCCGCCGGTGTTGACCGGCAAGCGGACGCTCATCTAGTCTCGGCACCACCGAAAGTGGCCGAAAACTTGCTAAACGAGACCGAACCCCGAGTGGCCGACGCCGATGCGTGCCCTCGTCGGCAGTGCGAAGGAGCACCCCATGACCGTTCCCGCGTGGACAGACCCCTCGGTGGGCACCGAGCAGCGCGTCGAGGCGCTGCTGGCCGACCTCACCCTGGAGGAGAAGGTCGCTCAGCTGGGCAGCTACTGGAAGCGGCCGGAGATCGGTGACGCGGAGGGCTTCGCCCCCATGCAGTCCACCTTCGACGAGGGCCGCGATCCCTTCGAGGAGGCGGCGCGCAACGGTCTCGGGCACATCACCCGTCCCTTCGGCAGCGCCCCGATGACTGCGCAGGAAGGTGTCGAGAACCTGCGCCGCATGCAGGCCACCGTCACCGAGAACTCCCCGCACGGGATCCCGGCGATCGCACACGAGGAATGCCTGACCGGGCTGATGGCGCACGAGGCCACCACCTATCCCGCCGCCATCGCCTGGGGTGCGAGCTTCGACCCGGAGCTGATCGGCGAGATGTCCCGTCGCATCGGCGCGGACATGCGGGCACTGGGAACCCATGTCGGCCTCGCGCCCGTCCTCGACATCGTGCGCGACTACCGCTGGGGCCGCATCGAGGAGACCATGGGGGAGGACCCGTACCTCACCGGCATGCTGGCCACCGAGTACGTGAGGGGTCTGCAGGATTCCGGCGTGATCGCCACGCTGAAGCACTTCGCCGGCCATGCCGCCTCGCGCGCCGGCCGCAACCACGCCCCGGTCTCCATCGGCCGCCGCGAGTTCCACGAGATCGACCTGGTCCCCTTCGAGATGGCCGTGCGCCGGGGAGAGGTCGGCGCGGTGATGAACTCCTACGCCGACGTCGACGGCATCGCCCCCGCGGCCAGCCACTGGCTGATGACCGAGCTGCTGCGCGAGACGTGGGGCTTCGAGGGCACCGTGGTCTCCGACTACTGGGCCGTGAACTTCCTGCAGTCCATGCACCGGGTCGTGGAGACCACGCGCGAGGCCGCCGTGACCACGCTCCGCGCCGGTATGGACGTCGAGCTGCCCGAGACCAACACCTTCCCGCTGCTGCTGGAGGCCATCGAGGACGGGGACCTCGACGTCGAGGTGCTGGACACCGCGGTGCGGCGCGTGCTGCGCCAAAAGGTGGAGCTGGGCCTGCTGGATCCGGGCTTCGACCCCGCCACGACCGGCGAGGCCATCGACCTGGACCCGGCCGAGAACCGCGAGGTCGCGCGCCGGCTGGCCGAGGAGTCCATCGTCCTGCTGCGCAACGACGCCGCGACCCTGCCGCTGGCGGCCCCGGGCCGGATCGCCCTGATAGGCCCCAGCGCCGTCGAGCCGCGCAGCTTCCTGGGCTGCTACAGCTTCACCAACCACGTCCTCTCCCGCCTCGAGGACAACGGCACCGCCGTCCCCGTTCCGTCGCTCGCCGAGGCGATGACCGCCGAGTTCCCCGGCTCCACGGTCACCACCGTCGCGGGCACGGACTTCACCGGTACCGGCACCGCCGGGATCGCCGAGGCCGTCACGGCGGCCGAGGCCGCCGACGTCGCGGTCCTCGCCGTCGGCGACATCGCCGGACTCTTCGGAGCCGGCACCTCGGGCGAGGGCTGCGACGTCGCGGACCTCCAGCTGCCCGGCGCCCAGCACGAGCTGGTCGAAGCCGTCCTGGCCACCGGCACCCCGGTGGTACTGGTGATGGTCACCGGTCGTCCCTACGCGCTCGGCGCCTACGTCGACCGCTGCGCCGCCATCGTGCAGGCATTCATGCCCGGCGAGGAGGGCGGCAGCGCGATCGCCGGCGTCCTCTCCGGTCGCGTGAACCCCTCGGGCCGCCTGCCCATCGGCATCCCCGGCGGCATGGGCGGCCAGCCCGGCACCTATCTGGCCCCGGTGCTGGCGTGGGTCAGCGACGGCATCTCCAACATCGATCCCAAGCCGCTGTTCCCCTTCGGCCACGGTCTCGGCTACTCCCGCTTCGAGTACTCGGACCTGGAGGTCTCGGCCACCGAGGTCGCGCCCGACGGCGCCGTCGAGGTCTCGGCAGTGGTGACCAACGTGGGCGAGCGCGAGGGCAAGGAGGTCGTCCAGCTCTACCTCAGCGACCCCGTCGCCTCGGTGGTGCGCCCCCTGAAGCGGCTCGTCGGCTTCACCAAGGTCGCTCTCGCCCCGGGGGAGAGCGCCCGGGTCACCTTCGATCTGCACATGGACCGCGCCGCCTTCCTCGGAGAGGACTACCGGCGCATCGTCGAGCCCGGCGAGCTTCGGGTGCGCGTGGGCGCCTCGAGCGAGGACACCGCGCACGAGGCCTCTTTCCGAGTCGTCGGCGAGGTGCGTGAGGTCGGCGACGGCGACCGGGTGCTCGTCACGCCGGCGACGGTCGTGCCGGTCGGCCGCGAGATGCCGAGTGCACTGGCCGGCGTGGCGGCTTCCCCGCCGGCCGAGTGATGGCGACCTCGTCGGCTCCGACGGGACGTCTCGAACCCGTGGAACTGCGTCTGGTCGATGCCAGCGGCGCTCCGCTGAAGCATGTGACCGCCACGGTCGAGCAGACCCGGCATGCCTTCGGATTCGGGTGCACGGCCTTCGACCTGCCCGAGCCCGGCGCCCCGGATGACCTGGCGTCCCTGTGGCACGGTCTCTTCAACTCCGCCACCCTGCCTTTCTACTGGCGCTGGTTCGAGCCGTCCCCGGGGCGCCCCGGCACTGCTCGCCTGCGGCGCCTCGCCGAGCAGCTGCGGAGTCGTGGGGTCCGTATAAAGGGACACCCGCTCGTGTGGCACACGCTCGCCCCGCAGTGGCTGCTGGACCGGCGCGATGAGGACGTGGAGCAGGCCATCCGAGCTCGTGTCACCCGAGAGGTGAACGACTTCGCCGGCCTCGTCGACCAGTGGGATGCGATCAACGAGACGGTGATCCTGCCCGTCTTCGAGGCCGAACCCAATGCGATCTCCCGACTGGCCAGGGCTCGTGGACGAATGCACGTGATCCGGCTGGCCTTCGAGACAGCCCGAGCCACCGATCCGGACGTACGTCTCGTGCTGAACGACTTCGACCTCTCCACGGACTACGAGGACGTGATCGAGGAATGCCTGGAGGCCGGGATCCGCATCGATGCGATCGGCCTGCAGACCCACATGCACCAGGGGTATCGGGGCGAGGAGCAGATCTCCGCGGTCATCGACCGCTTCTCCCGCTTCGGCCTGCCGATCCAGATGACCGAGACCACTCTGGTCTCGGGCGACCTGATGCCGTCCCACATCGGGGATCTCAACGACTACGTCGTCGACTCCTGGCCCTCGACCCCCGAGGGAGAGGAGCGGCAGGCCGACGAGCTCGTGCGGCACTACCGCACGGTGCTCTCCCACGACACGGTCGAGTCGCTGACCTATTGGGGTCTGGACGACGCCACCGCTTGGCTCGGCGCGCCCGCCGGCCTGGTCCGGCCCGACGGCACCCCCAAACCGGGGTATCACGCACTGCGTGCGCTGATCGGCACGGACTGGTGGCTGGAGTGCGAGGAACGGCGGACGGACGACGACGGCGTCCTGCGCTTCCGAGGGTTCGCCGGTGACTACTCGGTGAGTATCGCCGGTGCGTCGGTCTGTGTGACGGTGCCGCGAGGCGGCATCGTCACACAGCGGGAGTTGATGCGGACTCCGCTTCCGGGCTGACGAATCGCTCCCGGATCACGTGGGCGACCGGCTGCTGCGACCACCAGAGCGCGAAGGTCAGCAGCGGTGCGGCGAGGAGGACCGTGAGGACGCCGGCGACGTGGACGATACCCAGCGTGACGATCCCGAGGCAGACCAGCGACACGGTGGGTCGCGGCATGGTCACCGAGGTGTGGAACGACAGCCGCACGAGGTCGGGCAGCCGGAAGCTGAAACCGGAGGCGATGGTCAGCGCGCGCACCGACACCACCAGCACCAGGGCCCCGATCACCACGAACGCGAGGTTCAGGCCCTGCGTCCCGACGGCGTACCCGTGGCTGAGGTTCGTGGCCAGCACGCCCAGGACGACGGCGGCCGGAACGGCGACCTTGAGACTGTCCACGACGGTGGCGCGATAGCCGTGCAGGAAGCGGGCGGCAGGGACCGGTTCGGGATCCTGGGCGCGAGCGCGCCAGGCATGAAGCGCCGCGGTCACCGCGGGAGCGAGCGGCACCGCAGCGATCGTCTGGACGAACGCCGTGGACGGAGCATCGCCGAGGAGCATCCACGCCAGCAGTGTCGGGGACGAGCCGAGGGCGAGCAGCACGCCGATGACCAGGAACCAGTATGTTCCCTCCGTCAGAGCGATGAACAGGCTGCGGGATGCGGGCGAGGGCGTCATTGCTCCCCTTTCGGGCCGGCGCGGACGGATGCTGAGAGCCATGGCCATCATGTCCCGAGCGGCCGAAACTTTCGACAGTAGGCGAGAGGTTGTTGCGGGAACGTTACCGCTCCTTTATGTCCCGCGATGGCTGTTCCGGGCCGACGAGCCCGACGAAAGCAGAGGTCACAGCCGATGAGCGGCCAGCGGCCCCGGCCTTCGGGGCTATGTGACGAATCTCTTGACCGAGACCAGTGCGACAACTAATGTACAAGCGGGACCGAAACTTCAGTGAAAATCGGTCGGCGCCTTGAGGTGACGTGAGGATGCGTCCCGCACGGCGTCCGGTCACTGGGCCATGAGGCGGATCCGGTGGATTCGTTCCGGCCCGACGGCCGAGCACCGCGCAGTATCAGCAGGTCGACGTCGACCTGTTCGGCCGTACAGACCTTCCTGTGCGGCGAGGATCTCGATGAGGAGACGGCAATGACGACGCCACACCCATTCCACTTTTCCCCCAGCCGGCGCAGTTTCGTCGGGCTCTCCGCCGCCGCCTTCGGCTCCCTCGCGCTCGCCTCGTGCGGGTCCGGGACCGGCGAGGAGGTCGACATCGAGAGCCAGAACGTCGGGGCGATGGAGGATTACGCCGCCGACATGCAGTTCAAGGCCACCGAACCGATACAGGTGAGCATGCTCTGGACTGATTGGCCGGATGTCGGTGTCAAGGACACGTGGCGCATCTTCGAGCACATCAAGGAGCTCACCAACGTCGAGATCACGCTGACGCACATCCCCTTCAGCGATCACGAGGAGAAGCGCAGTCTGCTGATCAGCGCCGGCGATGCGCCGACCCTCATTCCTCTCGTGTACACGGGCGAGGACTCCCCGTTCGTCTCGTCCGGAGCCGTGGTCCCCCTGAGCGACTACGCCGACAAGATGCCCAACTTCCAGAAGTACGTGGAGGAATGGGATCTGGGCGAGATGATCGAGAACATCAAGCAGTCCGACGGCAAGTACTACATGGTGCCCGGTTTCCAAGAGGTCTCCGTCCCGATGTTCAGCCTGGTCGTGCGCAAGGACGTCTTCGAGGAGGTCGCCGGTGGCGTGCCGGACACCTGGGATGAGCTGCGCGAGGCGCTGCTGCTGATCAAGGAGAAGTACCCCGACTCCGTCCCGCTCGCCGACGGCTTCGAGGCGCAGTCGATGCTCAACTACGCCGCCCATGCCTTCGGGACGGTCGCCGGCTGGGGCTTCGGCGACGGCACGCTCGAGGGGGAAGACGGCGAGCTCGTGTACGCCGCCACCACCGACGAGTACAAGTCGATGGTGGAATACTTCCGCGGCCTGGTCGAGGACGGGCTCCTGGACGGCGAGTCGCTCACCGCATCCAACGACGGCACCGGTGCGGCGGGCGTCGACGAGAAGTTCGCGCAGGAGACCTGCTTCGCCGCCTCCGGCTCCTCGGGCACCGCGATCGAGTTCGCCCAGGCACTCAACGAGACCGTCGGCGAGGGGAACTACGCGGTCACGCTGATCCCGCCGCCCGCCGGTCCCGCGGGCGACAAGATCGAGCCGAGGAACTTCTGGCACGGGTTCATGCTCAGCTCCGACATCACGGAGTCCGAGCACTTCCTGGCCACCCTGCAGTTCCTGGACTGGCTCTACTACAACCCGGACGCCCGCGAGATGCTGCGGTGGGGAGAGAAGGACGTCAACTACACGAAGTCCGAGGACGGCACCATCGAGCTGATGGACGGCTTCTCGCTCGATGACTACAACATCAATTCCGGTGCCGAGACCGACATCAAGATCGATCTCGGCTACTCGACATTCCCGGCGGAGGCTACGGAGTCCCGTGCCCTCAAGGAGTCCTACAGCACGCCCGAGTTCGTCCAGTACATCGATGACGTGCTCACGGTGCGCACGCCGCGGGATCCGATCCCGCCGGCGCCTCTGGACGAGGCCGAGCTCGAACAGGCCTCATTGCTGTCCACACCTCTCAAGGACGCGGTGGACACCGCCACGCTGCAGTTCATCATGGGCCAGCGCGATATGAGCGAATGGGAGGCGTTCGTTGAGGAGCTCGAGGCTGCGGGTCTGCCGCGATATCTCGAACTTCTCAATGGAGCCCGGGCCCGGTTCGCCGAGACCAACGGCTGAGCGAATTCATGTATCGCAAGGTGTCGACGACGAAGGTGGACCTATGACGATCATGGAATCCCGAGACGTCGCGGCGCAGGATCCCGCGTCGCGACGTCCCGCTCCCGAACGCCGCCCGGGCGCCTGGCGGCGAGCGCTGCGTCGCGACTGGCCGCTGTACGCGCTGGCAGTGCTGCCGCTGCTGTTCCTCGCCGTCTTCCGGTACCTTCCGATGCTCGGCAATGCCATCGCGTTCCGCCGGTTCCGGCCGGGCGGCAGCATCTTCGGCGATGAGTGGGTGGGAACGCTCTACGTGGAGATGTTCATCCGGGACCCCGCCTTCTGGAACGTCTTCGCGAACACGGCGATCATCGGCGCGATGACGCTCGCCGTGTGCTTCCCGCTCCCGATCATCCTGGCGCTCATGTTGAACGAGGTCAGACGGCGTCATTTCAAGCGCATCGTGCAGTCGATCAGTTATCTCCCGCACTTCCTCTCCGTCGTGATCGTCGTCGGCATGGTCTACCAGCTGCTCTCTCTGCAGGGCACGGTGAACCAGCTCGTGGAGTTCTTCGGTGGAGACGCCGTCGCGTTCCTCCAGAGACCCGAATGGTTCCGGTTCATCTACGTCGCCTCGGAAGCGTGGCAGACCGTCGGCTGGGGAACCATCCTCTATCTGGCGGCGCTGACCGCTGTCGATGACGCGCTCTACGAGGCGGCGAGGATCGACGGCGCGAACAGGTGGCAGCAGACGTGGCACGTGACGTTGCCCGGAATTCGCCCGACGATGGTCACGCTGCTGATCCTCAACATCGGCAATTTCCTCAACGTCGGCTTCGAGAAGGTGCTGCTGCTGTACAACCCCATGACCTATTCGACCGGTGACGTGATCTCCACATACCTCTACCGGGTGGGTCTCGTCTCCAACAACCTCAGCTACGCCGCGGCCATCGGTCTGTTCCAGGCGATCATCGGATTCGCCATGGTGATGACCGCGAACTACATTTCTCGACGATTGGTGGGGACGAGCCTGTGGTGATCGACGCGATGAAAGCCGATGCCCCGCGCAGGGAGCCGGTCGTGCCTCGGGCCGCGAGGATCAAGGACTCCCGGTCCTACCGGATCTTCACGGTCATCAACACGACCGCCCTGATCCTGCTGTGCGGCGTGATGCTCTACCCCTTCATCATGCTCGTGGCGCAGTCGTTCAGCTCGGCGGGGGCGATCAACGCCGGCAAGGTCAGCGTCTTCCCGGTCGATTTCAATATCGACACGTACCGGGCCGTGGCGAACAACGCCGACTTCTGGCGCAGCTACGGCAACACCGTGCTGTACACCGTGCTCGGGACGACGATCGCCATGGCGCTGACCACGACGTACGCTTTCGTGCTGTCGAAGAAGCATCTACGGGGCCGCAGTCTGCTCATCGGCATCGCCGTGTTCACGATGTTCTTCAACGGCGGCATCGTGCCGAACTATGTGCTGATCTCATCGCTCGGCATGAAGAACACGATGTGGGCGGTGATCCTGCCGCCCGCGCTGTCGGTGTTCAACCTGCTCGTGATGAAGGCGTTCTTCGAGAACCTTCCGACGGAGCTCGAGGAGGCGGCGCACATCGACGGCCTCTCGTGGTTCGGGATCTTCTTCCGCATCACGCTGCCGCTGTCCAAGGCTGTCATCGCCACGATGGTGCTCTTCTACTCGGTGCAATACTGGAACGACTGGTTCGCTGCGTTCCTCTATCTCGATCGCACCGACCTGTTCCCGGTGACCTTGTTCCTGAGGAATCTGATCGCCGGAGCCTCGACCGCGGCGTCGGAAGGGGCGGCGGCCTCGGGGTCCAGCATCAGCGACATCAACGCGAACATCCAGTCCGTCACGATGATCCTGATCCTCATCCCGATCCTGTGCGTATACCCCTTCGTCCAGAGGTATTTCGTCTCGGGCATCATGCTCGGCTCCGTCAAGGGCTGAACGTCCGCTTCATCCTGACCCGCCCGGGACTGATGCACCGCCCGTTCGTCGTCATGGCGAGGCAGAGAGGCGCCACGGTGAGGCGGGCGAGGATCCGCTTCTCGCCCTGGAGTGTCCTGATAGGCGTCTATCGTCCTCACCATGGACATCATTCTGATGGGCGGGCTCTGGCTGGACGTGACGGTGTGGGACGAGGTCGCCCGACACCTCGAGGGCACCGGGCGGTCCCACTGACACTTCCCGGGCAGGGGGACGGCAATGCCGAGGCGACTCTGGTCGACCAGATCGCCGCGGCCACGGAAGCCGTCGACGCGGCCGACGGTTCGCCGTTCGTGGTGGGGCATTCCGCCTCGTCGGCCCTGGCCTGGCTGGTCGCCGATGCCCGGCCGGACCAGGTGGCCGGGGTGGGCATGATCGGAGGCATCCCCGGTCAGCACGGATCCGCTTACGCCGACTTCTTCCCGATCGAGGACGGCACCATGCCGTTCCCGGGATGGGAGCCGTTCGCCGGCCCGGACTCGGCCGATCTGGACGAGGCGACCAAGGAGCACCTGGCAATGACCGCCATCCCGGTGCCCGACGGTGTCGCCCAGGCGCGGGTCGAACTGGCCGACCCGCGCCGCTACGACGTCCCGGTGGTGCTGTTCTGCCCGGAGTTCAGCGTCGAGCAGGCCGAGCAGTGGATCGGCGCCGGAGACGTCCCCGAGTTGGCCAAGGCCACGGACCTCAGGTACGTCGACATCGACTCCGGACACTGGCCGATGCTGAGCGCTCCGGCAGAGCTGGCGCGGCTGCTGGCCCGTGCCGCTGACGACCTCGCGCGCTGAGCGCCGCTGCGTAGACCGGCCATGGCGACGACCTCGAGCGGCGTCGCAAGGTTCTCCTTCGGGGGCGGCTGGGAGGGCCGGGGTGGTTCATGAACTCGCCGAACTCTCAGAGACGCTCGCGCAGCCAGTCCAGCTGGCGGCGCTGCTGGACGGGCCCGCCGCCCTCGTGGTTGTTGAAGCGGTAGACGACCATCTCCCGCTCCGGAGGCGTCCCGGTGGCGCTGCCGTAGTGGTTGTGGGCGGCGAACACGGTCGAGGGCGGGCAGGTCACATCCCGCAGCCCCACCGAGAACAGAGCCGGCGCGGTGGCCCGTCGGCCCAGATGCAGAGCGTCGATATAGGACAGCGTGCGGAAGACCTGTTCCTCCGCGCAGCGGTGGACGGAGAGGTACTGCACGATCTCCTGGTACGGGCTCGCGTCGGTGATGTCCACGGCGCGCCGGATGTGGGTCAGGAAGGGGACGTTGCTGATCAGGGCGTCGACGTCGGGAACCAGGCCCGCGGCGGCGAGGGCGAGCCCGCCTCCCTGGCTGTTCCCCGCCACGGCCACGCGCCCGTCGGTCCCGGGCAGGGCGCGGGCGGCGTCGACGGCACGGGCCGCGTCGGTCAGCAGGCGCGTGAGGTACGACGTCTGCGGGGACTCGATCCCTCGCGTCATCACGCCGGGGACGGCCGGCCCGGAGCCGATCGGATCCGGGGTGTGGCCACCGGCGCCGGACGCGCCTTGGCCACGCGAATCCATCAACAGGTGTGCGTAGCCGGCGCATGCCAAGGCCAGGCGCTCGAGCGGCTCTCCCCGGCCGCCCCCGTACCCGATGTACTCGACCACGACCGGGAGGTCATGGCTGACGCCGGCGGGCCGGTTGTACCAGGCGCGGATCGGGGCGCCGTCGTGACCGGCGAAGCTGACGTCGAAGGTCTCCACCAACGAGAGCCCGTTCTCGGTCGCGTCCACCTCGATCAGCACCGGCTGGGAGCGGGCTCGGTCCAGGGTTTCGCGCCAGAAGTCGTCGAGGTCGGCGGGCTCCTCGAGCACCGGCAGATACTCCCGGAGGGCCTCGAGGGGCATGTCGAACAGGGCCACGAGGCGCCTCCACATCGATGTGAACCGGTACTGTCGTCGTCATCAGGAAGGTCGCATCGGTGCGACCGCCGAATGACAGAAACTGCCCGAAAATTCGTCGGAATTTTCTCTCAGGGTTTAGGCTAGAGTCCCCGACGTGGCCGGTCAAGGCAGTCCGGCGCGGGATATCCTCCAGGGTGCCGGGGGCGACGTGGGGCCGTATCGAGACGCGAGGATGAGGACAGGACATGTCAGAGGACGTTGCGCGGCTGGGCCGGGTCACCTTGAAGGATGTGGCCGAGAAGGCCGGCGTGTCCCTCGCGACGGCGTCGAAGGTGATGAACGGGCGCGCCGACGTGCGCGATTCGACCCGCCAGGAGGTCGCTGACGCGGCCCGCGACCTCGGGTACCAGCCCAAGCGGCGCGAGAGCGACCGCCGGCGTTCGGTGATGATCCACTTCGACACCCTGACCAGCCCCTACGCCCTGCAGGTGCTCGAGGGCGCCGAGCATGCCGCCCGCCGGGCCGGCGTGGACCTGCTCGTGATCAGCGTCGACGCCAAGGCCGACGGCTACGCAGGCCCCACTCGCGCGCAGATGGCCGACCTCTCCGCACGCGGGATCGAGGGGCTCATCGCGGTGACCTCCCCGATCGGCCCGCAGCACGCCCGCTGGAGCAAGGATCTCGAGCTGCCCCTGATCGCGATCGACCCCGTGACCATCGGCCCTGGCACCAAGGGCGTCGTCGCCATCTCCGCCACCAACTGGGAGGGCGGTGCGGCGGCTGTGCAGCATCTGCTGGATCTGGGGCATCGTCGGATCGGGCTGATCGGTGGACCGGAGGATTCGGTGCCGGCGCGGCAGCGGGTGCAGGGGTATCACACGGCTTTGGGGCAGGCCGGTATCGCGGTCGACGAGGACCTGATCGAGCACGGCAGCTTCGACTACGAGGACGGTCAGCGCGGTGCGGATCGTCTGCTGCGATTGCCGGAGCCGCCGACGGCGATCTTCGCGGTCGCGGACACGCTGGGCGTGGGGGCGCTGCGGGCGGCGCGGCAGTTGGGCATCGGGGTTCCGGAGGACCTCAGTGTGGTCAGCTTCGATGACACGATGATCGCGAGCTGGACGCATCCGCAGCTGACCGCGGTGCGACAGCCGCTCTTCTCGATGGGGCAGGTGGCGGTCGAGCGGCTGCTGGCGCTGTCCTCGGACCCGGGGCTGTTCGCTCACCCGTTCAAGCTGGAGACGCAGCTGATCGAGCGGGAATCCACCGCACCGGTCGGCGAGAGCTGACGCCGTTACCGAGCGTCCGCCCACCGTTCCCCGCCCTCAGCCCATCCGCTCGATCCACTGCCCGGGGGCCTCGAACACCGGCTGCAGCGCCGCCCGTGCCGCGCCGCGCAGGGCGGGGTCGGTGACCCCGTCGGAGCGTTCGATGGAGATGGGCCCGGCCTCGGCGGCGAGTGCGTGGGCCTCGACGGTCTCGCGGATCACGGGGGCGAGCTCATCGGCGATCGGGGCGAGATAGCCCGAGAGCACTACCGTCGAGAGGTCCAGGACGTTCAGCGCATTGGCCACCGCCAGCCCGAGGGAGCGGCCGATCATGCCGATCACCTCGGCGCGGTCGGTGCGGGCCGAGAGCTCGTCCACGAGATCCTCGATGCGCACCTCCTGCCCCAGCCCGGCGCGCTCCAGCAGCGAGTGGTAGGAGACGTAGGCCTCCAGGCATCCCCGTCGGCCGCAGCGGCACTGCGCCCCGCCGGGAGCGACGACGGTGTGCCCGAACTCGCCGGCCCATCCGTGCACGCCGTCCAGGAGGGATCCGCCGAGCACCACGGCCCCACCGACGCCCGTGGAGCCGCGCACGTAGATGAACGACTCCCCGGGCCGGTGGCCGATCTCGGTGAGCACCGAGAGCCGGTTGTCGTTCTGCGCGCGCACGGGCAGGTCGGCCAGCTCGGGATGCTGCTGGAGGCGCCCGACCAGGGGCACCTCGGTCCAGTCGAGGTTCGGGGCCGAGAGCACGCGGCCGTCGTCCGGGGCGATGCGGCCGGGCACGGCGACCACGACCCCGACCACGGGCAGCGCACCGGCGTCGGCCCGGACCCGGCCGACGAGCTGCGCGGCGACCTCGATCGCCTGATCCACCGACGTGGCGGTGACCTGGAGGTACTCGGTGTACGTGCTGACGGTCCCGCCGGCCAGATCGATGCCGAGGCAGGAGATGCGGTCGGCGGCGATCTCCAGCCCCACGGCGAGCAGGGTGCCGGCGGCCGGCTGCAGCGGAACCATCGGGCGCCCGGACCCGGAGGAGAGGGGAGTGTCCTCCTGGACCAGACGCGCCTCGACCAGCTCCTCGACGAGCTTGGAGACGGTCGGCTTGGTCAGCCGCGTGAGCTTCGACAGGCCGGCGCGCGAGGTGGGGGAGGAGGCCTCGGCGAGCGCCCGCAGGATCTCCGAGAGGTTGTGTTCGCGCAGGTGCATCGACTGCATGCGGTTCCTCCTCCTGGCCGCCCGGGCTCCGACTTGTGCCGGACAGCGTCGCACGTCTAGATTAGTAACGGAAACTTACTAAGGATTGGCGACCAGGTCGAGACGCCTGCCGCGATCCCGTAGGGACGACCCCTGGCGGGCCTGCCGTCCGCCCGATGATCCGATGAAGGAGCGCTCACGATGACCGCACCCACCCCCACCCGTGACGACAAGTTCTCATTCGGTCTGTGGACCACCGGCTGGCAGGCCCAGGACCAGTTCGGCGCCGCCACCCGCCCGCCGCTGGACCTGACCGCGCACGTCCGCAAGCTCGCCGACATGGGCGCCTGGGGCTTCACGTTCCACGACAACGACGTGATCCCCTTCGACGCCACACCCGAGGAGCGCCAGCGCGTCCTGGATCAGCTGAAGAAGGTCACCGACGAGACCGGCCTGGTGATCGAGATGGTCACCACCGACACCTTCGCCCACCCCGTCTTCAAGGACGGCGCCTTCACCTCCAACGACCGCTCCGTGCGCCGCTTCGGCCTGCGCAAGGTGCTGGCCAATGTCGACCTCGCCGCTGAGCTCGGCGCGAAGACGTTCGTGATGTGGGGCGGCCGCGAGGGCTCCGAGTACGACGGGTCCAAGGACCTCCTGGCCGCGATGCAGCGCTACGCCGAGGGCATCGACACCGTCGCCGGCTACATCAAGGACAAGGGCTACGACCTCCGCATCGGCCTCGAGCCCAAGCCCAACGAGCCCCGCGGCAACATCTTCCTGCCCACCGTCGGCCACGCGCTGGCCTTCATCGAGCAGCTTGAGCACGGCGACATCGTGGGCATCAACCCCGAGACCGGCCACGAGCAGATGGCCACGCTGAACTACACCCACGGCCTCGCCCAGGCGCTGTGGGCCGGCAAGCTGTTCCACATCGACCTCAACGGCCAGCACGGCCCGATGTACGACCAGGACCTCGTGTTCGGCCACGGCGACCTGATCAGCGCCTTCTTCACCGTCGACCTGCTCGAGAACGGCTTCCCGTCCAAGCCCGGCGCCTACGAGGGCGCCCGCCACTTCGACTTCAAGCCCTCGCGCACCGAGCACGAGCAGGGCCAGTACGACTCCGCCGCGGCCAACATGGAGATGTACCTGATGCTAAAGGAGCGCGCGCTCGCGTTCCGTCAGGACTCCGAGGTCCAGGAGGCGCTGGCCTACTCCGGCATCGGCGAGCTGGCCGAGCCCACCATCGGCGAGGGCGAGTCCCTCCAGGACGTCCTCGCGGACCGTTCCACCTACGAGGACTTCGACGCCGATGCCGCCGGTGAGCGCAACTACGGCTTCGTGCGGCTCCAGCAGCTGGCCATGCAGCACCTGCTGGGCTTCCGCGCCTGATCGGCCGACCCGTCTGACTGGCCGAGGGCGGCGCACGTAGGATCGCTGCGTGCGCCGCCCTCGCCGTGCCCTGCCCTCGCTCCACGCCGTCGCACCCTCCACCGCCGCAGCCTCCACCGCCGCAGGAAAGGACCCCTCATGGCCCCCTCCGTTCTCGGAATCGACTCCTCCACCCAGGCGACCAAAGCAGTGCTCGTCGACGCCGAGACCGGAGCCGTCCTCGAGGAGCGCCGCGCCGCCCACCCTGACGGCACCGAGGTCGATCCGCGAGCCTGGCTCGACGCGGTCGACGAGGCCGCGGGCCCCTTGCTGGAGCGCGCCGAGGCCGTCGCCGTCGGCGGCCAGCAGCACGGCATGGTGCTGCTGGACGAGCGCGGCGAGGTGGTGCGTGATGCGCTGCTGTGGAACGACACCCGCTCCGCCCCGCAGGCCGAGGCCCTGATCGAGGAGATGGGCGGGCCGGAGGCCTCCGTCGAGGAGATCGGCAGCCTCATGGTCGCCTCCTTCACCGCCTCCAAGCTGCGCTGGGTGCGTGACAACGAACCCGACAGCGCCCGCCGGGCTGCCAGCGTGCTGCTGCCCCACGACTATGTCTCCCGTCACCTCGCCGGCGGGGGAGAGGCGTTCACCGACCGCGGCGACGCCTCCGGCACCGCCTACTACTCGACCCGCACCGAGGAATGGAAGCCCGACCTCGTCGAGCTCGCCCTCGGCCGCACCCTCGAGCTGCCGCGGCTGCCCGGCACCCCGCAGGAGGTCATGGCCCGCACCCCGTCCGGCGCCGCGATCGCCGCCGGCACCGGGGACAACATGGGCGCCGCCCTCGGCCTCTCCCAGGGCGAGGGCGATGTCTCCGTCTCCATCGGCACCTCCGGCGTGTGCGCCATGGTCAGCTCTGCCCGCCCCAACGACGCCACCGGCTCGATCACGGGATTCGCCGACGCCACCGGGCGCTTCCTGCCCATGGCCACCACCATCAACGCCGCCCGGATCCTCGAGGCCGGCCGTTCGCTGCTGGGCGTCTCCCACGAGGAGATGGCGCAGCTGGCCCTGGCCAGCGTTCCCGGGGCCCACGGCGTGACGCTGCTGCCCTACTTCGACGGCGAGCGCACCCCGAATCGGCCCGACGCCCGGGCAACCCTGACCGGGATGTCCACCTCGACCAGTCGCGAGGACATCGCCCGCGCCTACATCGAGGGCCTGCTGTGCTCCCTGGCCGACGGCGTCACGGCGCTGGAGGAGGTCACCGGCACCACCGCCGCGGGCATCACGCTGATCGGCGGCGGTGCCCGCAGCGAGGCCGTCCAGCAGCTGGCCCCGGCCATCTTCGGCCGCGGCGTCACCGTCGCCCCGGCAGCGGAGTACGTGGCCCTCGGCGCCGCCCGCCAGGCCGCCTGGGCGCTCGCCGGCACCGAGGGGCCCCCGGCGTGGGAGGTCACCGGCAGCCGCACCCTCGAGGCCGAGCCCACCCCCGAGGTGCTCGCCGCCTACCGGGAGCTGAAGGACCGCACCGCCGACTGGATCTGAATGGGCAGGGAAGCGCCGGTCTGGCCCTGGTGGGGCTATACCGCACCCAGTACCTTCACCACGGCATCGCGTGAGCCCTGTCCAGGAATCCGAAGCCGATTCGGGGCGCAGCCTTGGACTCGTATCGCGACTTGATCACTGGATGCTGACACTGTTCCTCTCGAACCCGTCAATAGCATTACGGAAGTCGTTAGTCTTCTCGAAGCCTTCGCGCCCCACCTCTCCGAGATCGAGCATCTTTACAAGTTGCATACGAACGACTATTTCGGCTAGGTCGACAGCGCAGTAGAGCTCGGCTCCATCGGGGAAGCTCGGTCGGTCCGCATGCTTTAGGTCGTTGTTGATGCAGGCCAGGAATTTCGCGATATCCTTTGTCGTGCCGAGCCTCTCCTCCCACTGGACGTCGGTATTCTCAAGGCAGCGCTCGATGCTGCGCGCGAGGCGATCAGCTTTCCCACCACCTTTCCAGTAGTGTGCGAACCTTTCCAGGGCGGTCGCCAGCATCATCATCTGCGGTTCGAGGTACCCTTCAACGTCGTCGAAGACGGCGACGGCTGCATCGACTGCTCTACGGACTCCTTCGTCGTCATAGAGTCGCATCCATCGCTTGAGTCCTTCGCTTCCGAGCGTACGTAGCGATAAAGCAGGCGCAAAGAGTTGGCTGTGCGGAACGGCCTCCCGGTTCAGCTTCCGCACCGTCTGACGGTACTGGACTTCAATCGATTGTCCGGGGTGTGATTGTCCGTCTAAAGTAAATATGGGGAACGCGGAGTCCTTGGCGCGGTGGCTTCGCCAACGGAGGGGGCGCCCAAATGCCAGTGTGAGGAGCGCCCGGATCGCACGTTGTTGCCCTATGTGCTCCTGGACAGTCGCGCCTTCGGGGTGCTTCGTGACGAGTAGTGGGGCACTGCTCTCAGTAGTGAAAGAGCGCCCTTCCGTGGCACGCCATGCGAGGTTCGCGCGGATCTCGAACTCGAATTCGCCGTGCGCCCAGTGAACTACTTCTGAGGCATCCACATCGACTCTCACCGCGACTCCGGCCTCGGGTCGAAACGTCTCCGTTAGTGTCATTGGTGAGAACCCTGCGAACTCCTCGATGCCGTCGAGCGTTGACGCCACTTCCCTCACTGCGTACTCGTCGCGCACTTCGGCGGCGCGCCCGAAAAACACAAGTTGAGGGCGCGCTCGGCCGGATGGCACTGGGCCGCATTCTCGCTTGGAGACTTGCAGTCCATTGAGTGTCAAGCTGCCCTTTGGGTCACAGAAAACCAACGTCTTGGGAAGGCCGTCGCCGTCACCCTCCAGCCGTCGGGCGGTCTTCGCGTGATGCGGCGATGAAGCGCTCTCATAATCACGCAGGTACGGGAGGACGAGTTCGGTCCCGAAGCTAGGGTCGAATATAAGGGTTCCTTCCTGTGCGGATAGCCCATCGTCGACCCCATCAAAGACGTGCCCTACTCGAACTTCGGTGTCGCGCCTCGGCGTCCCGTTCTTCATTGAAATCACCATTCTTCTCGATCGGAACTTTCGTCAAATTGTGTCGAACTGGTCACGGGGTCAAGGTCGCCCGCATTTGCCAGACTCGCAGGTATTGGTTAGAAGGTGTCGAGGCGGCGGAGCTGGGCGCGGCGCTTTGAGCGCATTGCGTACTCGTCATTTTGTCTCCGAGGCTCTGTGCGAGCTCCTGTGCTCGGATGTTTGAGAAGCATCGGTGTAGGGGGCGTGGGTACGCCCCTCTTCTGTTTGAAGTGCCGTTACGAAACCTCTGGCCGTGAGAGGCCCATGCGCCCCTTCGACGCGGCTATGCCTGCCGACGTGCAAACTGTTCGATCTCGATATTAGCGCGTGTGATGGGCTAATGTAATTTTTCGCCTTGACCATACGATCCGGCACGATGCGAACTATGCCGCTCAAGGGAGAGAGTTTGGCTCATGGGACTTGTCTACCTGCACGAGGCCGCGATCCAGCGTGCCCTCTCGCTGCCGGCGACCGCGCTCGAGCACCCCTTCGGGCCCGAGTACGACGTCATCAAGGCGCTCGGGAAGATGGTCCTGTTCGCCGCGTTCCTGCAGCGCGAGCCCATCGTGGTGCTCAAGGCGGACCCGGACGATGCGCGGATGCTGCGCGAGAACATCGCCGGTATCGATCGCGGCTATCACATGAACAAACGGCACTGGATCACCGTGCGCGCGCATCCCAGCGTGGACCGCGCCCTGCTCGAGGATCTGGTGACCGACTCCTACCGCCTCGTGATCGCCTCCCTGCCGAGGTCGCGGCGGCCGATCGACCCGGAGACGTTCGAGGGGCCGTGACGAGAGGGTGTCGCGCTGCTGAGGCCGGCGGGTGGATCGACCGTCGCAGCGCCGAGACCAGCGGACCGATCGACCGTCGCAGCGCCGAGACCAGCGGACCGATCGACGCTGTCAGCCGCCGAGTATCTCCCGCTCGCTCATCCGGCGGAGGCGGGCAACCCGCTCCTCCGTCGGCGGGTGGGTGGAGAACAGCTGGCCGAGGCCGCCGCCGGCCCGGAACGGGTTCTCGATCATCATGTGCGCGCTGTCCTGGAGCTCCTGCTCCGGCGGCAGCGGCCGGGCCTGCACACCGCGGGAGATCTTCTCCAGCGCCGAGGCGAGCGCCTGCGGATCACCTGTCAGCCGGGCACCGTCGTGGTCCGCGTCGTACTCGCGGGTGCGGGAGACGGCCAGCTGGATCAGCGTCGCCGCGATCGGCGCCAGGATCATCGCCAGCAGCGCGCCGATGATCCCGCCGCCGCCCTCACGCCCGCGACCGCCGAACCACAGCGCCATCTGGGCGAGGGAGGTGATGACCCCGGCGATGCCGGCGGAGACCGAGCTGGTGAGGATGTCGCGGTTGTAGACGTGCATCAGCTCGTGGCCCAGCACTCCGCGCAGCTCCCGTTCGCTCAGCAGCTGGAGGATGCCCTGCGTGCAGCACACGGCGGCATGGCTCGGGCTCCGGCCGGTGGCGAACGCGTTGGGCTGCGCGGCCGGCGAGATGTAGAGGCGCGGCATGGGCTTGCCGGCCCGGTCGGCCAGCTCGCGCACGATCCGGTGCAGGCCAGGAGCCTCGTGCTCGGAGACCTCGACGGCCCGCATCGAGCGGATCGCGATCTTGTCGCTGTTCCAGAAGCTGATGGCGGTCCCGACCAGGCCGATCAACGCGAAGATCCACAGCGCGCTGCCACCGATGAGCCAGCCCACGGCCAGCAGCACGCCCCACAGCAGCCCGATCAGAGCCGCCGTCTTGACCAGGTTCCCGACGCTGCGTCCCACGATCTCCCTCCCTCGATGCGCTTGTGTATCGAGAATAGATCCGGTGGCTCGCAGCCGGTAGGGAGTTCGCTGTGGGATGACGGCGCGGTTCACGCCCGCGCGACGCGCTGCCGCGCGGTTCGGCCTGCCCCTGGTTGCCCGCGGCTCACGCCCGCGCGAGGATCGCCTCGGCGAAGGTCTCCGCGACGTCGGGGACGAGGTGGAGGTTGAAGAAGGGCTCGAAGAGCTCGGCCTCCAACAGCACCAGCCCGTGCTCCGCGGAATTGACGGTGTCGATCCGCCCGTACAGCGGCGCGGCCAGTCCGGTGACCTCCGAGACGGCCGCCAGCACCCGCTCGGCGAATGACCGCTCGAGCGTGGAGGTCTCGACCACGACGGGGCGCTCCTGGTAGGTCCCGCCGCGCAGGCCGCCCCCGCGGGCGAGCAGCGCGCCCTTCGCGATCGCGTGCGTGACGTGGCCGTCGACCACGTAGAGCGCCTTCTCCCGGCCCTCGGACAGCTCGGGCACCTCGGGCTGCAGCATCACCACGCCGTCCTCGGCCAGGATCACGCGGGCCAGCTCCGCAGCGGCCGGGTCGTCATGCGCGAAGAGTCCGGTATGGAGGGAGCCGGCGCCGACCGCCGGTTTCACGACCACGTGGCCCGGCGCTCCGGTGCTCCCGGTTGCCCCGAGCTCCGTCAGTGCCGACGAGAACGACTGGAGATCCTGGTGATACGTGGTGGGCACGACCGGTACGCCTGCGGCGTCGAGCTGTGCGAGGTAGCGCTTGTCCATGTTCCAGCGCACCAGCTGCGGTTCGTTGAGCACCCGCGTCAGACGGCCCGCCCGGTCGAGCCAGGCCTCGAACTCCTCGGCCCGCAGCACGTAGTCCCACGGCGTACGGATCACGGCGAGGTCGTAGGAGGACCAGTCCACCGCGGGATCGTGCCAGATGGCGCGCTCCGCCTCGGCGCCGCGCCGCAGCAGCGCCTCCAGCAGCGGCGTGACATCCCGTTCGGGATCGGTGTCGACGCGGAATCCGGCGTCGGTGACGACGATGGCGATGCGGGGCATGGCTCGAGATTACCGGCGGGGCACCGCGGCCGCGGGCCACGTGGCCTCGCCGGGCATCGCGGCCGCGGGATGAGGGCGGCGCATCGAGGGTCGTGACGGCGAACATGCCGTTCGGCTCCTCGAGCACCCCCTCGTTGAGGCCGTTCAGCGCGGCCCATACCGGCCTAATCGAGGGGGTGCTCAGATGGGGAGCACCAGGTGCAGGCGGGCGCAGCTGGGGGTGCTCAGATGGGGAGCACCAGGTGCAGGCGGGCGCAGCTGAGGGTGCAGTGCGGGCGCATACGACGAAGCGGGGGCTGTGGCAGGTAAGCGGGGGCTGTGGCAGGTATGCGGGGACGCGGGCAGGGCGCCGCCGCGCCCTCTCTGAATATGCATCGGATGGATACAGTTGCACCATGGACGCCCGGATCGTCGGGTGTCCGTTTGTCGGACAACTGATTTCAGCGCCATGACCTGCTGCTCGTGATCATCCAGTGATCATACAGGTGGCTATGGGGGAGCCGCTGTGCGAGGATCTATGCGGTCCCCAGCGTGAGAGCGACGTGCTGGAGTGTGCCCTGTGAGGGGTGCAGATCCGGTTCCGGCCTCCGTGTGCACGTCCCCGGAGCAGATGCGCGGCATCGCCCGGGTCGACGGCGGACGGCGCACGCACGGGGGCCGATTGCCGGTCGGCCGCCGTGGGGAGTCACTGCGGCCGAGCGCGCCCGCCCATGCCCTGAGCGTGGCGGGCGGACCGGCGCGAAGTGCCCGTACTGCTGCGACGAAAGGACCCTGCATGCCGCCCGCCCCAGGCGACATCTCCCAGCTCGGAACCGTCGGAATCCTCGTCCTGCTGCTGCTGTTCTACGGCGGCACGATGTGGATGTCCGTGACGATCTCCCGCAAGAAGGAGAACGCCGACGGCTACATGACCGCCGGCAACCGCATCGGCTTCGGCGTCTCGGCCGCCTCGATGACCGCCACCTGGATCTGGGCGTCCTCGATGTACGCCTCGGTCACCGCCGGCTACACCTACGGCGTCTCCGGGCCCATCCACTACGGGCTGTGGGGCGCCCTGATGATCCTGTTCATCTACCCCTTCGGCAAACGGATCCGAAAGGTCGCGCCCAAGGCGCACACGCTCGCCGAGGTCATGTACGCCCGCCACGGGCGCTCCTCGCAGCTGATGCTCGCCGGCTCCAACGTGCTCGGCTCGGTCATCTCCCTGACCTCCAACTTCATCGCCGGTGGCGCGCTGATCGCGATGCTCTCGCCGCTCAGCTTCGGCGTCGGCATCCTCATCGTCGCCGCCGGTGTGCTGCTGTACACGCTGTGGTCCGGCTTCCGCGCCTCGGTGCTGACGGACTTCGCGCAGGTGGTGGCGATGCTCGGCGCCGCCGTCGTGATCATCCCGGCGGTGTTCTTCGTCGCCGGCGGGCCCTCGATGTTCACCGAGGGCGTCGAGGCCGGTCACGTCACCCCGGAGCAGGGCAACTTCTTCTCCTCGGACGCGTTCATGAACCAGGGCGCCCCGTACATCGCCGCCGTGCTCGCCTACGCGATCGGCAACCAGACGATCGCGCAGCGGCTCTTCGCCGTGCGCGAGGACCTCATCAAGCCCACCTTCATCACTGCCACCATCGGGTACGGCGGCACCGTGATCGGCGTGGGCATGCTCGGCGTGATGGCCCTGTACCTGGGCATCTCGCCCATGGACGGCGACGTCAACAACCTCATGCCGCAGATGGTCGGCAGCTACCTGCCCCTGATCCTGGTCGCGATCGCCTTCGTGATGATCATCGGCTCGCTGTCCTCGACGGCGGACTCGGACCTCTCGGCGCTGAGCTCCATCGTCATGGCCGACATGTACGGCCAGTCCGTCGGCCGCGACAAAGCCAATCCGCGGACCATGGTGTTCATCGGTCGCGCGACCATGATCGTGGCCACCGGCGCCGCGCTGTACTTCGCCACCGCGAAGTTCAACATCCTGGACCTGCTGGTGTTCGTCGGCGCCCTGTGGGGCTGCCTGGTGTTCCCGGTGATCGCCTCCTTCTACTGGCAGAAGGTCACCAACTCCGCCTTCACCGTCTCGGTGATCGCCGCGCTCGTGGTGTTCCTGCCCGTGCGCTTCCAGTGGATCCCGCTGACCGGCGCCTGGGCGCTGGTGGTGGAGCTGCTCGCCATCCTCGGCGTCGGCGTGGTGCTCGGCATCATGGCCTTCGGCTTCTTCGGGCTGCGCCCTGCGCTGGTCACCGGCGTCGTCGCCACGATCGCCCTGCTGCCGCTCGGGTTCGGCTTCTTCCGCGACTACGAGACTCTCAGCGGCTCGCTCGTGGCCTACTCGGTCTCGTTCCTGGTCTGCTACCTGATGAGCTTCCGCTCCGGCCGGGATTTCGACTTCTCGGTGATCCGGGACGTCACCGGCGACTTCGACCACGAGGACGAGGCAGCCGACGCCAGTGCGCCGGCCGACGACGGGGAGGGGCCGTCCCTCGACGCCGTCCCCTCGCGCGACTGACCGACCATCCCCGCGGCGGGGCTGCGCGCCCCGCCGCGCCCGACCTCCACCCCTGGAAGGAGACACAGCCATGGCTGCAGCCCTGACCCTCTACGTGCTCATGTGGCCCGTGATCGTCGCCGGCGTCCTGTTCGCCGTCGTCCGCGGCTTCCTCAAGGACATCCGTGCCGCCCGCAAGGAGGGCAAGACGGTCATCTGATCCGTCCGGCGGCGATCCGAGCCGTCCCCACGCCGCAGCGCCCGCCGGCTTCGAGCAGAGGGGCCGACGGGCGCTGTTCTGTGTCGGGGGTCGAGCGGATCAGGGCACGATCCAGCCGGCGGCCCGGAACAGCTCGTACCACTCGGCGCGGGTCAGCGGGATCTCCGAACCGGCCGCGGAATCCTGCACGCGCTGCGGGGTCGTCGTACCCAGCACCACCTGCATCTGCGCCGGGTGCCGGGTGATCCACGCGGTCGCGATGGCCTCGGGGGCGACGTCGTACTTCGCGGCCAGGCGGTCGATGACGGCGTTGAGCTCGGGGTGCTTGTCGCTGCCCAGGAACACGCCGTCGAAGAAGCCGGCCTGGAACGGCGACCAGGCCTGGATGGTGATGTCGTGCAGGCGGCAGTAGTCCAGGATTCCGCCGCCGTCGCGCACCAGCGCCTGGTCGGTGCCCTGCATGTTCGCCCCCACGCCCTGGGCGACGAACGTGGAGTGGGTGATCGACAGCTGCAGCTGGTTCGCCACGATCGGCTGGTTCAGGTGCTTCGCCAGCAGGTCGATCTGCCGCGGGGTGTGGTTCGAGACCCCGAAGCTGCGCACCTTGCCGGACCGGTGCAGCTCGTCGAACGCGCGGGCGACCTCCTCGGGCTCGACCAGCGCGTCGGGACGGTGCAGCAGCAGGATGTCGATGTAGTCGGTCTTCAGTGCCTTCAGCGATCCCTCGACCGATTCGATCAGGTGGTCGTAGGAGTAGTCGAAGTACGGGCCGTCGGGCACGATCCCGGCCTTGGTCTGGATGGTGACCTGCTCGCGCTCGGAGGCGCTCAGCGCCATCGCCTCGGCGAAGCGCGCCTCGCACGTGTGCTTCGCCCCGCCGTAGACGTCGGCGTGATCGAGGAAATCGATCCCGGCATCGCGCGCGGTGCGGACCAGGGTCCTGATCTCGTCGTCGGACTTCTCCGCGATCCGCATCAGTCCCAGCACCACGTTGGGTGCGGTGATGTCGGTGTGCGGCATGGTGAACTGCTTCATGGATGAGCCTCCGGGCGCAGGGGAACGGATGGGCCGCACCGCTCGGCGGCGCCGCCGAGGTCGAGCCTATGCTCCTCGACCCTCGGGGCGCATGGCAGTCCGTCGTCGGCCCCGTGCGCTGGACCTCCGTCTCAGGGAGCGTTTTCCGAGGGGCGGGACGGCGATGCGACCGGAACGGGCCCCGGCATAGGCTGTGCTCAGTGAGCACCCCCTTCCCCTCCTCCCACGTCCCACCGACCACGACACGACGGGAGAAGGCAGGTGCCCGCCTCACCCTGACCCTCGCCTCGCTGGTGATGATCGGCCCCTTCTCGATCGACACCGTCTTCCCGGCCTTCACCCGCATCGGCCAGGAGTTCGGCAGCGACGACGTCGCCCTCCAGCAGCTGGTCTCCGCCTACCTGGCGGCCTTCGCCGTGATGTCCGTCTTCCACGGGCCGCTCTCGGACGCCCTGGGCCGCAAGAAGGTCATCCTCGGCGGCCTGGTGATCTACATCCTCGGCATGTTCGGGTGCATCCTCGCGCCCAACATCGGCAGCCTGGTGCTGCTGCGCGTGCTGCAGGGGATGAGCGCCGGCGCGGCCACCGTCGTCTCCCGCGTGATCATCCGCGACATGTTCTCCGGCTCCGAGGCGCAGCGGCTGATGTCGCGGGTGATGATGATCTTCTCGGTCGCCCCCGCCCTGGCGCCCATCTTCGCCGGCTGGCTGCTGCTGCTGGGCGACTGGCGCTGGGTGTTCGCCGGCGTCGGCATCTACGCCCTGGTCGTGCTGGTCCTGGCGCTGCAGCTGCCCGAGACCCTGCCGCCGGAGGCGCGCACCCGCCTGCGGGTCGGCGCCCTGCTGGGGTCCCTGGCCCACGTCGGCCGCTCGCCGGTGATGCTGCGGGTCGCCGCGGCCTCCGCGTTCGGCTTCGCCTCCCAGTTCGTGTTCATCGCCGCCGCCTCGATCTTCATGGTGGACCTGCTGGGTCTGGGCGAGCAGGACTTCTGGGTGCTGTTCGTCCCGCTCATCATCGGTATGGTCTCCGGCGCCTGGGTGGTGGGCCGGGTCGCCGACCTCATGGAACGCAGCCGGCTGATCACGTTCGGCTACCTCGGCACGTTCCTCACCGCGGGCGTGAACCTGCTGCTGGTCTCCCTGGCCCCGGAGTACACCGGCGGGCTGACCTGGTCGCTGCTGCTGGCAGTGGTCGGGCCGATGCTGATCGCCTTCACCGTCGCCCTGATCTTCGCCCCCATCCAGCTCGAGGTGCTCGACCTGTTCCCGCACCAGCGCGGATCCGCGGCCTCCCTGGGCACCTTCTTCGCTCTCGTCCTCAATGCCGTGCTGGCCGGGCTGATCGCGCCGCTCGTCGCCACCAGTCTCGTCTCCCTGGCTCTGGCCTCGCTCGGGTTCTCGGTGCTCGGCGGGGCGTTCTGGGCGTGGCATCTGCGGGCGGTGCGCACCCCGTCGGCCGTGTGAGCGGCCGCGCACCCGGGTAGAGTCACCAGCGCACGTCAGGCACCGATCGGCCTGTCGCTCCGGCAGGCCGTCGGTCAGGCGCCGCTCCCTGAGCTCGACGACGACGGAGGACCCCGTGAACACCATGCCCAGCGATGCCCCCTCGGACGATCACACCGTCAACGGCCCCGACCGGAACCTCGCCCTCGAACTGGTCCGCGTGACCGAGGCCGCCGCCATCGCCGGGGGCCGCTGGGTCGGCGCCGGCGACAAGAACCGGGCCGACGGCGCCGCCGTCGACGCCATGCGCTCCTTCATGGACACCGTCCGCATGAACGGCACCGTCGTCATCGGCGAAGGGGAGAAGGACGAGGCCCCGATGCTGTTCAACGGCGAGAAGGTCGGCGACGGGAACGGGCCGGACGTCGACGTCGCGGTCGACCCCATCGACGGCACCCGCCTGACGGCGATGGCGTACAACAACGCCCTGTCGGTGTTCGCCGTCGCCGAGAAGGGGAGCATGTACGACCCCTCGGCGGTGTTCTACATGGAGAAGATGGTCGTCGGCCCCGCAGCGGCCGAGTTCGTCGATCTGCGCCTGCCCATCCGGCAGAACATCAACCTCGTGGCCAAGGCGCTCGGCAAGCCCGTCAGCCAGGTCAACGTCTGCGTCCTGGAGCGGCCCCGCCACGAGGCGCTCGTCCGCGAGATCCGCGAGGCCGGGGCGCGCGTCAAATTCATCATGGACGGCGATGTCGCCGGGGCCATCGCCGCCGCCCGCGGCGCCGGCGTGGACATGCTGCTGGGCACCGGAGGCACCCCCGAGGGCATCATCGCCGCCTGCGCGGTCAAGGCCACCGGCGGCATCCTGCAGGCCCGCCTCGCCCCGAAGGACGACGCTGAACGCCAGCAGGCGCTCGACGCGGGCCACGACCTCGAGCGCGTGCTGACCACGGACGATCTGGTCACCTCCGACAACTGCTACTTCGCCGCCACCGGCATCACCGACGGCGACCTGCTCAGCGGCGTGAAGTACCAGGCCGACCGGATCACCACCGAGTCCATCGTCATGCGGTCCACCTCGGGCACCGTGCGGATCGTCGAGGCCGAGCACCGTGCCGAGAAGTGGGCCCGCTGGATCGCCGTGTGAGGGAGTGCGCGCCGGTCCGGGGCTGTGAGTCGCACTGCAGTGGGGGCCGGGGCGAGCTCAGGCGGCTCTAACCTGAACCCATGCCCTCCTCAGACGAAGCCCTCGCCCCGGCTCCGGACCGGGCCCCGGCGACGGACGGCGCCCCGGCGATGGGCCGCGCCCCAGTCACGGGCCGCGCCCCGGTCACGGAACAGGCCACTGACCAGCAGGTCCATGTCGCCGTCGACCTGATCGTGCTGACCCTGCGCGGGGGTCGGCTCAACGTGCTGCTGGTGCGGCGCGAGGACGAACCCTTCCGCGACGCGTGGGCGCTGCCCGGTGGCTTCGTACAGCTGGACGAGGACCTCGAGGACGCCGCCTACCGGGTGCTGGCCGACGAGGCCTCGCTCGGGGACTTCACCGTCCACCTCGAACAGGTGCGCACTTTCGGTGCCCCGGACCGCGACCCCCGCGGCCGCGTGGTCTCGGTGGCCTTCATGGCCCTCGGCGCGGACCTTCCCGATCCCCAGCGCGGCGAGGACGTCGCCGACGCCCGCTGGTGGCCCGTCGATGATCTCGCGGCGATCGACCTGGCCTTCGATCATGACGTCGTCCTGGACAGTGCCGTCGAGCGGGCGCGCGCGAAGCTGGAGTACACGACGCTCGCGGTCACCTTCCTGCCGCCGGAGTTCACGATCTCCCAGCTGCGCGGGGTCTACGAGAGCGTCTGGGGCACGACGCTGGACGCCGGCAACTTCCATCGCAAAGCCACTCGCACCGAAGGCTTCCTGGTCGAGCTGGACCGCCATGCCGCGCCGACGGGCGGGCGCCCAGCGCGGCTGTACTCCGCCGGTCCCGGCACCGCACTGATCCCGCCGCTGCTGCGCTCGGGGCAGTAGGCGGCTCCCGGCAGCTGGCCACGCATCGTGGCAGGATCGCTGTGTGACCACCACCGACGCCGCCCCCGCTCACCCTGATCCCGCCAAGGCCGCGATCGCCGCGTCCTACCGCGACCGACGGGACGACGTCCACGCCCTCGCCCGCGCAATCCACGCCGACCCCGAGATCGCGTTCGAGGAGCAGCGAGCACACGACCGCTGTGCGGACCTCCTCGAGGACGCGGGCTTCGCCGTCGAGCGCGGGATCGCGGAGCTGCCCACCGCGTTCCGCGCCACCTACGGCAGCGGATCCCTGGTCGCCTCCCTCTGCGTCGAGTACGACGCCCTGCCCGAGATCGGCCACGGCTGCGGGCACAACCTCATCGCCGGCTCCTCGCTCGGCGCCGCCCTCGCCCTCGCCGGCATGGTCGACCGCCTGGACGTGACGCTGCAGGTCATCGGTACGCCGGCGGAAGAGCACGGCGGCGGCAAGCAGCTGCTGATCGAGCGCGGCGTGTTCGAGGGAGTGCATCTGTCGTTGATGTCCCACCCCACCGCGCACACCGGGACCTATGACGTGCTGGGCTCGACCAGCCAGGCCGTCGGCCGCTGGCGCGCGACCTACACCGGTCGCGGCGCCCACGCCGCCGCCAACCCCACCGACGGCGTGAACGCGAACGATGCCGCGGTGATCGCGCAGGTCGGGGCCGGCCTGCTGCGCCAGCGGGTCAAGGACGGCCAGCGCCTGGCCCTGGTGCCGCAGCAGTCCGGGGTCACCAACATCATTCCCGAGACCGCGGTGATCGACCTCGAGTGCCGGGCGCTGACTATGCCGGAGTTCGAGCAGCTGCGCGAGAGTCTGTTCGCCTGCCTCGAGGCCGGAGCCGTGGGCACCGGCTGTTCCCTGGAGATCGCGGCCTCCGAGCCCGTCTACGAGCCGCTGCTGCAGGACGAGGTGCTGGGCACCGCGTGGAACGAGGCCATGGAGGTACTGGGGCGCCCGCTGGAGGGCTCGCTCGGCGTCATGGCGGCCTCCACCGACATGGGCAACGTGTCCCAGCGCGTGCCGGGCCTGCACCCGTTCGTCGGGATCACCGGAGCCGGCGGTGCCCTGCACACGCGCGAATTCGCCACCCATGCCGCCAGCGAGCAGGGATACCGGCTGATGGACGATGCGGCCGTGGCGATGGCCTGGGTGATCCACGACGTCGCCGCCGACCCCGAGCGCCGCGCCGCCATCCTCGCCCGTGCGGCCGAGCTCGCCGGCGTCCACGACGACGGCTGAGGCGGTCCGGGCCGGGTCCGGTCCGTCCCCGATCGATGAGCAGCGGGATCAGGTCGCGAGATCGACGGGCAGGACGCGGCGCAAGATGTCGGAGAGGGTGACCACTCCGACGAACCGCTCGCCGTCGTCCATGACCGCGATCAGCTGCTCACGGCCATCGCGCGCCCGTGCGAGCGCGTCGTAGACCGGCGTGGACGCGGCCAGGGTGAAGGCCGGGCGGGCCAGATCCCGGGCGGGACGGTCGGCGGATTCCAGGAGCACGTCGCGCACGTGGACGACGTGCGGGGCGCCGCGCGGGTCCTCCACCAGGATGCGCATGTGATGCGAGCGGGCCGCGGCGGAGCGCACGTCGGCGACCGTGGCGTCCGCGGGAACGGTCGTCGGCCGTTCGCGTCCCTCGACGAGGTCGGCGAGCCGGAGTTCGGCCAGTTCCAGAGCGCCGGACAGCTGGGGATGGAACACGGGGTCGAGAGTGCCGCTTGAGGAGGAGTGCTCGACGAGCTGGCGGATGGTGGCCGCGTCCTGGCCGCCGACGGCGGCCCGCTCCGCCGGCGTGACCCCGCTCGCGGCGACCAGCCTGTTGGCCACGGCGTTGACGAAGACCAGCAGCGGCCGGACCACCGCCACGAACAGGCGCGAGGGCACGCCGATCAGCTTCGCCGAGAGCTCCGGATGGGCGATCGCCCAGGACTTCGGTGCCATCTCGCCGACGACCAGGTGCAGGAAGGTCACCAGCAGGAGCGAGAAGGCGAAGGCGGAGACGTCGGCGAGGGAAGCGGGCACGCCCCACCCGGTGAGCACCGGCCCGACCCACGCGTCGACCGCCGGCTTGGTCACGGCGCCGAGGGCGAAGGTGCAGGCTGTGATGCCGAGCTGTGCACCGGCGAGCATCATGGTCAGCTCGTTGATGCCGCGGAGGGCGGCCCGCGCCGAGCGACTCGTCGGCGCCTCCGTCTCGAGGCGGTGCCTGCGTGCCCCCAGGAGCGAGAACTCGATGATCACGAAGAACGCACTGAGCACGATCAGGGCCACGGTGACCGCCGTGACCACGAGGGGATTCGTCATCGCTGCTCCTCCTCGTCCGTCGTGGCCGATGACCGGTCACCGCGGCTGTCCGGTTCCCCGCCCTCGGAGCCTCCATCAGCGCTCTCGGATGCTTCGACGACTCCCTCGGATGTCTCGGCGGCTCGCTCTGCCGCGTCGTCCGCCTCGGTCAGCCGCAGGTGCAGCTCGCTGGGGACATGTCGGGCCACCTCCCGCACCACGATCTCCAGGGCCCGTCGCGGAGGTTCGTCGAGGATGAGTTCGCGGGGATCGGGCGGGAGCTCGACACGCACGACCTGCCCCGGTTCGGGAAGCTGTTCGTGCGTCGCGATCACCAGGCCCGCGAGTGTCTCGTAGTCACCTTCGGGCAGCTGCGCGCCGATGGCGCGTGCGACCTCGTCCACGTGGACGTCACCGTCCATCGTCCACGCCGTCTCCGACTCCGACTCGATGGACGGAGGAGGCTCATCGTCGTGCTCGTCGCCGATCTCCCCGATGAGTTCCTCGGCGAGATCCTCCAGGGTGAGGATGCCGGAGAATCCGCCGTACTCGTCGATGATGCATGCCAGCTGACGACCCGACTCCGTCATCGCGTCGAGGGCTTCGGGCAGAGGGGCCAGAGTGGGCAGCACGAGGGGATCACGCATCACGCCCGAGACCGGGGCATCCCCGAGGTCATCGCGCTCGAGCAGGTCCCCGAGCTGGGCGACTCCGACGGGTTCCTCGTCCTCGGAGAGCACCGGGTACCGGGTGTGACCGCCGGCCATGCGCCCGTACAGCTCGGCGATCGTGGTCTCCGGAGTCACGGTGCCGGCGCGGGAGCGGGGGATCATGGCGTGCTCGACCGTGCGATCGGGGAACTCGAGGACCCGGTCGATGAGCATCGACAGCTCTTCGGGGAGATCTCCGCTCTCGCGGGAGTCGGCGACGATCCGGTCGAGGTCGGCCGCGGTGGCGGTCGTGTCCACGTCGTGGACCGGCTCTATGCGCAGCAGGCGCAGCAAGGCGTTCGCCGCGTGGTCGAAGACCGTGATCAACCATCCGAAGGCGGCGAGATAGATCCGGGTCGAGCGCGCCAGGGCGCGGGCCAGGGGCTCCGGCGCGGCGATGGCCAAGTTCTTCGGATAGAGCTCACCGAAGACCATCTGCACGACGGTGGCCACGGCCAGGGCGCTGACCGTGCCCACCGAGATGCTCACCACCGAGGGGACGCCGACGCCGCCCAGCATCATGCCGAGCGAGCGGCCTACCAGCGGTTCGGCGACGTACCCGACCATCAGGCCGGTCACGGTGATCCCGAGCTGGGCTCCCGAGAGCATGAACGAGGTACGGCGCGTCACCGCGAGAGCTGCTGCGGCCGCCTTGTCGCCTTCCTCCGCGCGCGCTCGCAACCGCGCCCGATCCACAGACATGTAGGCGAATTCCTGGGCGACGAAGTAGCCATTGGCCGCGATGATCGCCGCCATCGCGAGGATCCCCAGCAGGAGCAGGACGAGGGCCTCGATCATCGCCTCGGCCCCCAGGGGCCGAGGCCGGCGGGGTCGCCGGCCCTCAGGCGGTCATCGGATGCGGTCGAGGTGCAACAGTCGCCCGGGTCATCAGGAGACCCGGGGCGGCTCGAAGGTCGGCCCATGGCGGTGATTCTCACGCTCCTGGTGTGTGGTGACAGGAGCGTACAAGATCGGCGGCCGGCGTCATACAGCAATGGTCCCGAGTCCTCTGCGACGTCGCGGCGCGGCCGACCGGCGTCGGCTGGGCGCAGATCGAGGGCACTGACGACGAAGGGGCCGTATCTCTGACGATCTCGGTGTCCTGCCTCCGACGGTGACACACTGAGCACCGTCATCCCGCCATCCCCGGCGGACCGCGACCCGACGTCTCCCAGGACCACCACCATGCCTTCGCAGTCTCCTTTCCTCGCGCCCGGCGCGCCCGCACACCGCTCGGAGGTGACCTTCGCATGAGGACCGTCCCGACTCCCGACCATTCCGCCGAGGATCAGATGCAGGGATTCGCGGCCGACGATGCGACCGGTGACCGCGGCCCCGCGGAGAACGCCGGCCCCGCGGAGAACGTGGAACCGGCGGCGAACGCGGAAACAGCGGAGAACAACTCCGGTGAGCCGGCGCGGCGCACGCCGTCGTTGCCGTGGTCGGAGGAGGAACAGGCCGACGTCTGGTCCGGGAGCGCCTCGGACGGGGTCGGCCAGGACGACGCCGTGGAACACGGCGATGCGGAGGACGGCGACGTGCAGGTCGGCGACGCACAGGATGGCGACTCGCAGGTCGGCGACGCGCAGGATGGCGCGCAGGCGGCCCGCGAGCGCGTGGCTTCACCCGGCGTTCATCCGGTCGCGGCGCCCATCGCCCGTCGCGGCGTGCGCGTGCGTCGGCCCCCGCGGGCGAGCCACAACCCGCAGCCCTTCCGCCACCTCGTGCCGGGCGCGGGCGTCTCGGCGCCCGCGGACGACGGACCTGTGACGGGCGGAGACCTGACCCACGGGGTCGGCGAGCGCGCCGAGGAGGTCCCTGCCGGAGCCGACGAGACGGGCTTCGCCTCGGCCTCGCCGGGGGAGGACGCCTGGGTCCAGGGTCCGGTCGAGGGCATCGATGAACCGCAGTCAGAAGTCCTCGGAGCCGCGGAGGACGTCGACGGCCCGACCGAGCACGACCCGGCCGAGCCGATCGAGGATGAGCTGGCCGAGGATGCGCCGATCGAGCACGACCCGGCCGAGTCCGAGCCGATCGAGCGCGACCCGGCCGAGCCCGAGCCGATCGAGCACGACCCGGCCGAGGCCTTCGACATAGATCCCGGCACCGGCAGGCAGTGGACCGTCGTCGACGAGAGCGCCGGATCGGAACAGTCCGCGGACGCCGCAGACCCGGGGAGCACGCCGACAACCGTCCCGCCCCGCACACGCCCCGCGGACGCCGACGCCCGCGGCAAGGCGTATCCCGTGCCCGGCACGCTGGGGTCGCCCGGCGGTGAGCCGGTCACGACACCGACTGCGGAGCCGGTTGCGCAGGCGAGCGAGGAGAAGGGTCCGACCCCGCTGCAGCGCACGCTCGACCTGCTCAGCCCCCATCTGCGGGCGCATCGCCCCGGCTACATCACCGGCTCGATCGCCCTCCTGCTCAGCGTGTGGCTGCTGGTCGCGCTGCCGTTCCCGCTGAAGTACGCGGTCGATGCCGCGATCGCCACGACCGGCGCGGAGATCCCCGCCATCCGCGGCGTCGGGGGCGATCCCGCCGGCGCCCTGACGACCAGTGTCATCGTCCTCGCCGTGCTCCTGACCCTGCAGGTCCTCACCCGCTTCATCGGCATCGCGGCTCTGGGCCGCGTCGGCACACGGATGGCCACCGACCTGCGCAGCCGTCTGCTCAGTCACCTCCACCGGCTCACGCCCGAGCCCGGCACCTCCGGGGAGAGGAAGGCCGGCGCCGCACCGGCCGCAACCGCCTCATCCAGCGGCTCGGAGGCCGACGGAGAATCAGCCGTCGCGCTCATCGAGGACGTCGCCCGTCTGCGCGACCTGTTCTCCCACTCCGGGCCGCGTGTCGCCGCCGGCGTGCTGACCCTCGCCTCCCTCCTCATCGTCACGGTGATCATCGAGCCGCTCGCCGCCCTCGTGCTCCTGGTCACCGGGGTGCTCTACGCGGTACCCGCCGTGTTCGTGCTGCGCCGGGCCGGCGCCGCCGATCGCCGGGCCGCCACCGAGGAGCGCATGCTCGCCGACACCGCCGAGGAACTGGTCTCGGCCACCGGCACCATCCAGTCCTACGGGCTGGAGACCCGCTCCGAGCGCGGCCTGACCGAAGCCGGCAACCGCGCCGGTCGCGCCGTGACCGCGGCCCGTCGCTCCCAGTCGCTGCTGCAGCTGCTCGCCCAGATCGTCGCCGGGATCGGCGTGCTGGGCACGCTGCTCCTGGCAGGCGCCAGGGTCGCCGCAGGCTCCATGTCTCCCGGAGATCTCGTCCTCGTCCTCGCCTACGTGGCGATCACGATCCTGGTGCTGCGCGAGCTGCTCCCGCACACCGGTGTTCTCCGCGACGCGACCAGCGCGGGCGAGAACCTCTCCGCACTCCTGGAGCGCCGCGCCGGCATCGCCGAACCCCAGCGCACCCAGCCCGTCGGCCGTGTCCGGGGCGAGATCGTGTTCTCCGCGCTCGATGCGAAGGACGCAGAGGGCGGCCACCTGTTCGATACGGTCTCGCTGGTGGTGCCCGCCGGCCAGCACATAGCCCTGCTCGACGAGACCGGCCACGAGTCCTCGGCCCTGATCGCCTACCTCCAGCGCTTCGACCAGCCCGACACCGGACGAGTCCTGCTGGACCGCTTCGACACCCGCACCGTCGCGCTCGCCGACCTGCGCCGGCAGATCGCCGTCGTCCAGCGCGAACCGGTGCTGTTCACCGACACCGTGCGCGAGAACATCCGCATCGGCCGGCCCGACGCCACCGACGCCGACGTGCTCGAGGCCGCGCGGAAGGCCGGCGTCGACGAGTTCGTCGCGCAGCTGCCCGACGGGCTGGACACCGTGCTGTACCGGCGCGGGGACGTCCTCGCCGACGGTCAGCGCCGACGGGTCGCGATCGCCCGGGCGCTGGTGCGCGACGCCCCGGTCGTCGTGCTCGATGCCGCCGACGCGGACCTCTCCGGCCCGGAGCGCAGACCCGTGCTGCGGGCCCTGGCCACGCTCATCGAAGGCCGCACCGCGCTCGTCCGCAGCCGCGACCCCGAGACCATCGCGGAGATGGACCGCGTGCTGTGGCTGGACGCCGGAGACATCCGCGAGGACGGGGCGCCGTCGACCCTGGCCACCGATCCCGGCACCCGCCTGGCGACCTGGCTCAGCCGTCAGGACGACTCCGTGCGGTGACCGCAGCGCGGTGAGCGGCGACGAACCGTCGCAGGGCTCTCGACTGCGCTCAACCGGGCGGCAACCTCCCGGCCATCTCGGCGCGCCACACTGAGCGGACTGTCCGAGCCCTGGCGGGTTCGTCGGCCGAACCGGTGAGCTCCGGGGCAGCGCGAGAAAGCTGGTCCACGATGAAGATCTCCGTCATCGGTGTGGGGTACCTCGGGGCCGTCCACGCCGCCAGCATGGCCGAGCTCGGCCACGACGTGATCGGCCTGGACGTCGACGCCCGCCGCATCGACCTGCTCTCGGCCGGCGAGGCCCCGTTCCACGAACCGGGTTTCACCGAGATCCTCCGCCGCGGCCTCGATGCCGGGCGGCTGCGCTTCACCACCGACTACGCCGAACTGGCCGATGCGGAGGTCCACTTCCTGAGCCTGGGCACACCGCAGCGGGCCGACGGATTCGGCGCGGACCTCACTGCGCTGCAGGCCGCCGCCGGCTCCCTCGCCGAGGTGCTCCCGGCCCGGGCCGGCCGGCCGACGCTGGTGGTCGGCAAATCCACCGTGCCGGCCGGCACCGCCCGCGGTCTCGCCGACCGTCTCGAACGGCTCGAGGGCGTGCGGGTGATGTGGAACCCGGAGTTCCTCCGCGAGGGCTTCGCCGTCAAGGACACCCTGGATCCCGACCGCCTCGTCTACGGTGTGCGTGATCCGGACGGTGCTGACACCGAGATCGCCATGCTCGACGAGGTCTACGCCGGCATCCTCGAGCGCGACGTGGAGCGCCTGGTCATGGGCTTCGAGACCGCCGAGCTGGTCAAGGTCTCCGCCAACGCGTTCCTGGCCACGAAGATCTCCTTCATCAACGCGATCGCCGAATTGTGCGAGGCCACCGGCGCCGACGTCACCGACATCTCCCGCGCCCTGGGCATGGACGACCGCATCGGCAGCAAGTTCCTGCGCGCCGGCGTCGGCTTCGGCGGCGGCTGCCTGCCCAAGGACATCCGCGCCTTCATCGCCAGCGCCGAGGACCTCGGAGCCGGCCAGGCGCTCGGCTTCCTGCGCGAGGTCGACGCCGTCAACCAGCGCCGGCGGGTGCGCGTGGTCGAGCTGGCCCGCGAGATGCTCGGCCCGTTGCGCGGCCGCCGCATCACCGTTCTCGGCGCCGCCTTCAAGCCCGACAGCGACGACGTGCGCGACTCCCCGGCGCTCGAGGTGGCTTCCCGCCTCATGTCCGCTGGTGCTCACGTCACCGTCACCGACCCCGAGGCGCTGGCCAACGCCGCGCGCCGCTTCGAGGGCATGACCACCGTGGCCGACACCACCGAGGCGCTGCGAGGTGCGGAACTGGTGCTGCTGCTGACCGAGTGGCGCGAGTACCGGGAGCTCGACCCCGTCGCCACCGCGCAGCTGGTCGCGGCCCCGCGGATCGTCGATGGCCGGGGCGTGCTGAGCCCGCGTGACTGGCGTGAGGCGGGCTGGGAGTTCCGCGCCCTGGGCCGCCCCGACGCCCCGGCCGCGGACACGGCCTCCGCGCCGGAGCTCGCCCTGTCCTGACGCGCGGGCCCCGCCACCGCGCCGCCCGCTCCCTCCCGCGTCCAAGATTGGCCAGTGCCGTCGCACAATCACCCGAAAATGCGGCGTCACTGGCCAAAGTTCGGCGCCCGACCGCGGGCACGGGTGCTGCCGGGCGCGGGGCCGTGGTGCTCACCCCTCGGGGAGGGCGCCCGGCTGCTCGTGCTGGAGCCGCAGGGCCCGGCGCCGGGCGAGGACCGCGCCGGCCAGACCCATGGCCACGCCGAACAGCAGCCAGCCGCCCAGCCACGTGAGGTCCCCGGTGGGATCGACCCAGCCGCCGCCGATGGCGCCGCGGAACGCGTCCACGGCGTGGGTCATCGGCAGGTAGGGGTGGATGACCTGGAAGAACTCCGGCAGGGTGCCGGTGGGATAGGTGCCGCCCGCCCCGGAGATCTGCAGCGCCACCAGCACCAGGGCCACGAACTTCCCGACCGGCCCGAACATCGCCCCGAAGCCGTGGTTCAACGCCACGAACACCAGGCTGGTCAGCGCCGAGAGGCCGAACATCAGCGGCAGATCGTGCATCTGGATGCCCACGCCCCAGCGCAGCGCCCCGACGGCGATCGCGGACTGGATCAGCCCCAGCAGGAACGCCGGGACCAGACCACCGGCCAGCAGCCGCAGCGGCCCCACCCCGCGTGAGGCGGCGGCAGCGGAGAACGGCGGCATCATGAGGAAGATCGCCATCCCGCCGACCCACAGGCTGATCGCCAGGAACAGCGGAGCCAGGCCCTCGCCGAAACGGGAGAGCTCATGGGCGCGATCGAAGCGCATCTGGACCGGGTCCGAGGCGGTTCGGGCGAGGTCCTCGGACTCGTCCTCGCTGTAGGAGGGCACCTCGTCCTCGGAATCCTCGAGTCCGTCTCGCAGCTCGGCGGATCCGTCGGCGAGCTGCCCGGCCCCGTCGTCGAGCTGGGTGGCGCCGTCGGCCAGTTCGTCGGCGCCGTCGTCGACCTGGCGGGCACCGTCTGCGAGCTGACCGGCGCCGTCCTCGAGGTCGCCCGCCCCGTCGGCGAGCTGTTCGGCACCGTTGCGCGCGTCCGTGGCTCCGTCGGCCAGCTGATCCGCGCCGGTGACGAGTTCCCCGGAGCCGTCGGCGAGCTGTTCGGCGCCGGTGCGGGCGGTGCCGACGCCGTCGGTGTACTGCCCCACGCCGTCGGCCAGCTCATCGGCGCCGCTGGAGGCCGTCCCGGTGGCCTCGGCCAGCTGCTCGGCCCCCGAGGAGACGTCCTGGGCGCCGTTGTTCAGCCGCTGCACATCATCGGCGCCCTGCTGGAGGGTGTCGTAGGCCGCGGGGAGCGCTTCGGCTGCGGTGCGCGCCTGCTCGGAGAGGTCATCGGCGAGGTCACCGGCATCCTGTCCCTGCTCCGGATCGCTCACGGCGTCGGCGGCCTCGGTGGCGTCGGTGCGCAGGGTCGAGAGGTCGGTGCTGAGGGTGCTGGTGCTGTCGGCCAGGGGGCCGGTGTCCTCGGTGAGGGCCGAAGTGTCCTCGGCGAGGGTCGTGGTGGTGGCTGAGAGCTCGTCGAGGTAGGTGGTGATCCGGTCGGAGGCGCCGGTCATGCCCTCGGCCGTCTCGGCCACGCCGGTGGACTGCTCAGCGGCCGTGCCGGTGGCGTCGTCCGCGGCGGTCGCGTCCTCGCTGGCCCGGCCGGCGTCCTGACGGGTCTGCTTGGAGGTGTCGGAGACGGCCGAGAGCTCCTCGCAGAACGAGGCGTCGGCGCCGGATTCCTCGCAGCGCTGGGCGAGGTCGTCCACGGACTGCGTGTACTCCTGGACGCTGTCCGAGGAGGCGGCGGCGCTGTCGGCCGCGGCAGATGTGGCCGTCTGGGTGTCGGTGACCGCAGTGTCGAGCTCGGAGACGTCGCCGGCGATGCTCGAGGCGCCGTCCTGCAGCGTGCGGGCGTCGTCAGCGCGGTCCTCCGTGTCCGTGGCGAGCCCCTGCGCGGTCTCATCGAGGCTTCCCGCGGCGTCATCTACGTTGCTCGCGCTCTCGGAGATCGTGCCGGCGTCGGTGGCGGGCCGGTCGAGATCCTCGGCGATGCCGCTGACGGTGCCGGCGGCGGTCTCCAGGTCATCGACGGCCGTGACCAGGTCATCGCTGGTGCGCTGCACGCTCTCGGGCGTCACGCCGAGCTCCTCGGCGCGCTGCTGGGCGGCGGTGATCGTGTCGCTGAGCTCCTGCGTGCCGCCGGCGACCTGCCCGGCCCCATCGGAGAGGTCCGAGGCGCCGCTGGCGAGCTGGTCGGTGCCCTCGGCGAGGTCCTCGGCCCCGGTGCGCAGGGGAGCGCCCTGCTGATCGAGCGTGGTCAGGCCGCTGCTGAGGTCCTCGGCGCCCTCATGCAGCGTGGCGGTTCCGTCGCGCAGCTGAACCGCGCCGGCCGAGAGCTGATCCAGCCCCACCACCAGGTCGAGGCTGCCCTCGTGCAGGTTGGAGGCGCCGGTGGCGAGTTCGTCGGTCCCGCCGACCAGCTCGCCGGTGCCGTCGGTGAGCTCTGCGCTGCCGGAGACCAGGTCGCCGGTACCGTCATGGAGCTCGGAGGAGCCGTCGGCGAGTTCGCCGGCCCCGTCGGCCGCATCGACGATCCCGCCGTGGATGGTGGTGAAGCCGACGTAGATGTTGTCGAGGTAGTCCTCCAGCACGCTGGCGCGCAGCGAGTCGGTCAGGGCCGTGCCGACGGACTTCGAGAAGTTCCCGCCGACGTAGTTGATCGTGTCGTTGGTGGTCACCGTCAGCAGTGCCGGCGCCGCCTGCTCCGCGTCCCCGCCGAGCGAGGCGACGTTCGCGGAGAAGTCCTTCGGGATCTCGACGGTGGCACCGTAGGTACCGTCCTCCAGGCCGCGCTGCGCCTCGGCGGCGGAGACCTCCACGAAATCGAAGACGTTCTCCTCGTCCATGTCCACCAGGGTGTCGGTGAACTCGCGGCCGACGTCGACCTGCGTCTCCTCGCCGCTGGGAGTGGTCGCGGTGGCGCCTTCGTCCTCGTCGACCACGGCGGCGGTGATCTGGTCGAGGTTGTTGCTGGGGTCGTGGAAGGACCACGTCATGTTCCCGGAGTAGATCACCGGGACCAGGGCGAGGCCGACGACGAACAGCGCCGCGATCGGCTTCTTCCACTCAGCCGGCAGCAGCGCGGCCGCGCCACTGCCCGCGGCGGAGAGGCTGCGACCGACGGAGCCGGCGACAGAGCGGGCGGCGGCGAGGAGGGCATGGGCCACCGAGGAGAGGGCGGCCAGGAGAGCGCGGAGGATTCCCATCACGAACAGCACGATACATTCGTGTATCGAGCGTGTTACCGATCAGTAGTAAAGTGTGGTGAGAGGAACGGCATCAGGCCGGCAGCCGCACGACCCAGGGCTCGCGGGGGAGGGAGGCGGGATCCCACCGCTCGAGCACATCGGCGGCAGTGCGGCACCCGCTCAGGCCGAGGGACTCGCCGATCCGGCCGACGACGTCCGCGGCGCTCTCACCGCGTTCCAGCCGGTCGCGCAGCGTGACCGCACCGTCGCGCTTGGCCAGCCGCGCCCGGTCGGCGTTGACCGCCAGCGGGACGTGCGCGTACTCCGGCTCCGCACGCCCCAGCAGATGAGCGAGATACGCCTGGCGAGGCGCCGAGCTGAGCAGGTCGTCCGCCCTCGCCACCTGATCCACCCCTGCGGCCGCATCATCGACGACGACGGCGAGGTTGTAGGCCACCACCCCGTCGCCGCGGCGCAGCACCAGGTCATCCACGGCCGCGGTGACCTCACCCGCCCACAGGTCGCGCACCGTCCACTCGGCAACACCGGCACGCAGGCGCAGAGCAGGCTCGCGCCGCAGCTCCCGCATCCGGGCCCGGCCCGCCTCGCACTGGGCAGGGGTGAGGTCGCGGCAGGTGCCGGGGTAGGCGCCGGGCGGGGCATGCGGGGCGCTCGGTGCCTCGAGGATCTCTCGCCGGGTGCAGTAACACTCGAACACCAGGTCACGAGCGAGGAGCTGTGAGAGCGCCTCGTCGTAGGCCGCACCGCGCTCGGACTGGCGGACCACTTCGCCGTCCCAGTCCAGGCCGAGGGCCTCGAGGTCCTCCAGCTGACGCTGTTCGGAGCCCTCTCGCACCCGGTCGAGGTCCTCGACGCGCAGGTGGAAGGCGCGGCCGCTGCGGCGGGCCAGTACCCAGGCGAGGATCGCGGTGCGCAGATTGCCCAGGTGCAGGTCGCCGCTGGGGGAGGGGGCGTAGCGGCCGGCAGCGCGCGGGCTCGGGGGAGCGGGCATGGGCGTCAGTCTAGGAACCGTCGGGCTCGGCTGCCGGGTGGGAGGCGCGGATTCTCACTCCTGGGCGATCGCATCGAGCCAGCTGTAGCGCAGGCGGGTCGCTCGTTCGACGCTGGCCGTCGCAGCGGCGAGACCGAGCGCGACATTGCCCCACGTGGGCACGGCGACAGGCGAGGTGAACTGTCCGAACTTCTCGGTCACCGGTGGAATGCCGGTGAGCACTTCGAGGAGCTGGGGAACGGCGAGAGCCGTGCACGTGAGAAGGACGAGCAGCGAGAGGACTCCGATCGCCCGACTGCGAAGGGGGTGCTCCTTCTCCAGCCGCGCCCGTCGTCCTTCGGCCGAGCGCGTGTCCGGCAGCAGCTGGCGCTGGGGTCCGTGCTCGGGAACGTAGTGGCAGCGGCGCAGCCCGAAGGCCGAGGGGGTCACCTCGATGACCCCTCCCTCGACAGGGAAGGCGGCGGGAAAGGTGGAGGTGGCGATGTGTCGGTCGTCGAGGAAGAGGTGTGCTTTTCCCTTGCCGTCCTCGGTCGCGATCCGCTGCCAGTAGGGGACGTCCACGGCGTAGACCTGCTGAGTCTCCAGAGGGAGGTAGAACAGTGCGCGGGAGAGCTGGTGCCACCAGCGGAACGGCCGGAGGCGTCGACCGGTACCGGGTGTGATGCGCCGTGCGGACCGCTTGTGGCGTCGGCTCCGATCCATCTCACGTCTCGCTCGGGGGCTCGCTGACGGGTGCCTCGGCGGCGACCAGTGCCTCGAGCCGCTGCAGGGTTCGGAGCTGGGCGCCGTGGTAGAGCTCCACCAGGGCGTGCGCGAGGATCAGCCCGGCCGCCTCGGCCCCATGGGGAGAGCGCTCCAGGGCGTCGGTCAGCTCCGGGTGCTTCGTGCGCGTCCGCCGAGCCGCGGGAACCATGCGGCGGGCGAGATCCTCGATCTCCGCGTCCGTGGCCTCGGCGGGAAGACGATCGAACTCGAGATCGGTCGGCTCGGGTTCGAGGACGGCCTGGCGGAAGGACTCCAGCGTCGGACCGTCGAACACGGTGGTGTACACGGCGAGCAACCCACGCTGTGACTCCGAGAGACTCGATGCCACCGCGGCGAACCCGGCCGGGGTCTCGGCGGGAGCCTGATGGGACATCAGCTCTGCAAGGTCCTTGCGTGCCCCCTGCAGACGACGGATCCTCGCCTCGAGCTCGGCGTCCAGGCTGCGGATCTCCTCGAATGATGCGGCGGCGCCCGGAGCCGAGGCGGCGATCCTCGTCAGCGGGATCCCCAGTGCACTGAGCCGACGGATCCGCACCAGCTGCACCAGATGCGGGATGCCGTACTGCTTGTAGCCGTTCGAGGCCCGCTCGGGCTCCGGCAGCACGCCGATCCGGTGATAGTGCCTCACGGTGTTCAGCGTGGTGCCTGCGATCCGCGCCAACTGACTGGTGCTCCAGACCATGCGGACACTCCTTTCCGGTGCACCCATCATGGCGCAAGCAGACCGAAGACCACGGGCAGCAGGTATACGAGCGACAACGCCTCGTAGACGGCTCCGGCCACGAGCAGTGCCAGGGCGGCGAGGGCCAGCCAGGCCATGCGCCGCAGCCCGCCGAGGTAGCCCCGCCGGTGGCTCTGCTGGCCGACCGTCGCGGGGCGCAGCCATGCCCGGCCCAGGACATAGGCACCGAGCATCATCAGCACGTACGCCTGGAACTCGATGACCATGGTCGGCACATGCGGGATCAGGGAGATCCGCGTGGCCGTGTCCACCGGAGCGAGGGTCATCCCCGTGGTCACGGCGAAGTAGGCGAAGACGGCGATCCCGGAGAAGGGGATCACCAGCGACGGGACCACGATGGTCGCCACGATGATGCGGCCGATGTTGACGGCGAGGATGGTCAGGGCGAACAGCCACGGCGAGGACAGCAGCGAGGTCACGAGGTCCGCGTCCCCACTCGCCTGCAACCCGGTGCGCTGCGACGCGGTGACCTCAGGAAACAGCATCCCGATGGCCATCCCGAGCACCAGCAGGCCGTACGCCATGACGTTGAGCAGACGATAGGCACGGCGATGCTCTCGCATGAGCGAGAGCGGTTCATGTATCAGACGCACGGCGGGTGCTCCTCGGTGACCGGTGGGGGACCGACGGGATCGCCGGTCACCACGAGGGCACACCATGTCCTCGGTACATGGTCAAGCGCAGGCGTCAGGAGAGGTGTTCGCGCACCGGCTCGTCAGGCACCCGGCCGGACGAGGAGTACGTCGCCCGGGCGATCGCCGGGGACGGGGCGGTCCGGCGCAGCGGCGCGGAAGCCCAGGCGCGCGGCCAGGGCACGGGAGGCGGCGTTGCCTGCCGCCGTCACGGCCACCACCTCGCATTCACGAGCCCCGACCACGGGGTCATCGAGCACGGCGGCCATCGCCTCGGTGGCCACACCGCGACCGACCGCCTCGGGATCCAGCCGCCAGTAGGCGCTGAGCAGTGCGGAGTCACCGGAGGCGGAAGCTGCTTCGGTTGCGCGGTCGCGCTCGCCGTCGGCCTCGAGCGTGGCGAGCCCGACCACGCCGAGCAGGCCGGCAGGCAAACCGGTCCTCCCACGCGTGCGCACCGCGAAGTACCCGGATCCGTGCCGTTGCCAGTGCTCGATCCAGCGGGAGAGCACCCAGCGCATCTGGGCGCGCGCGGTCAGCGGCTCGGTGAGGTCGTCGACGAACGCGCGGGCATCGGCGTGGAGGGAGAACAGTTCCTCGAGATCGCCCTCGCTGACCGGTGACAGCCGCAATCGAGGCGTGGAGATCTCGGCTCCGTGCGCAGCAGATCCAGCGGACTCACGCCCATCGGACGTACGCGGAGCAGGCGCAGACCCAGCGGGGACAGACGCATCGGGGACAGACGCAGCGGGACCAGGCCCAGCGGGGGCAGACGCAGCGACGGCGCGACGATCACCGTCGGAGGACGGGATCGCCGCGCCGTGCACTGAACGTTCCGCTGCCCGCGTCGGGGAGCGACGCGTCAGGGGTGAGGACTCAGGAGTCGCCGCGGTGGGTGCCGCGCTTCTCGTCGTCCTGCGCCGCATCGCTCTCGGCCGGGTCCGAGTCGACCTTGACCTCCTTGGGCTCCACGTCGGAGGGACGATCCTCGCCCTTCAGGGCCTGGGCCACGTCACCGGCGTCGGCCGAGCCGACGGTGTCGGAGACGGTGGAGGAATCGGACTCGCTGGAGGCGGAGGCCGGGTAGTGGGCGCGAGCGAAGTCCGCCGGCGGGGCCCAGGGGTCCTCGACCGGACGGGTCTTCTGCCACACCACGTAGCCCGCGGCGGCACCGGCGGCAGCCAGGCCGAGGACGAGCAGCACCTTGCCGGCGCGGCCCTTCTTCTTCGCCGCCGGGGTGGGCGCCAGAGCGGCGGCCTTGATGTCGCCCTGCCCCTTGTCGATCTCCTTGCGAGCGGCCTCGACCGCGGCGCGCAGGACGGAGTTGGTCGTCTCGGCGGTCTTGCGGGCGCGGGGGAGGTAGTCCTCCTGCACGTCACGCTTGAACTTGTCGGCACGGGGGCCGAGGTTCTGCGAGAGCTCCGAGAACTTCTCGCTCTGCTGACGGAAGCGCTCTTCGACGCCGGGACCGTACTGGTCCACCAGCCCGCTCGCCCGGAGGCGAGCCTCGCGCGCGCCCTCGGACACCACCGGACCGACGTTGGCCGCGAGCTTCTGCAGCTCCTGGACGGCCTTGTCAGCGCTCCCGGCCGTCGCCCCGGCGGCAGCCGCCGTCTTCGCGGCCTGCTTCTTGGCCTTCTTGGTTTCCCGCTTGGTGGTCAGCGCCATGAGCTTCCCCTTTCGGTCGAATCCGCCGGGTCGGGCCGACGGTGGTCCCTGGGCCGCGGCACCCCTGAGGGGATGACTCGACCCGTGTGGCACAACTCTAACGCGAGCGAGTATGAACGCACCCAGACGACCGGTCAGGATCGAACCGGCCGACCGGTCGGCGCTGGCCCCGTCCGACGCTCTGCCGTCCCTCTGCTGTGCGATGGGGACGCAGGATTCCTGCAGCAGCGTCTGTGCGAGGATGACGCCATGTTCGCAACTCTGCACACCAACCACGGGGACATCCGTCTCGAGCTGTTCCCGGACCACGCACCCAAGACCGTCGACAACTTCGTCGGCCTCGCCGAGGGCACCCGCGAGTTCACCGACCCCGAGAGCGGCGAGAAGGTCACCCGTCCGTTCTACGACGGCGTCGTCTTCCACCGCATCATCTCCGGCTTCATGATCCAGGGCGGGGACCCGATCGGCACCGGCACCGGCGGTCCCGGCTACACCTTCGACGACGAGATCTCCGAGAAGAACTTCAACGAGCCCTACGTGCTGGCCATGGCCAACGCCGGCAAGCGCATGAACGCCATCACCGGCCAGCCCGCCGGCACCAACGGCTCGCAGTTCTTCATCACCCTCGGCCCCACCCCGCACCTGCAGGGCAAGCACACCGTCTTCGGCCAGGTGGCCGACGAGGACTCCAAGAAGGTCGTCGACGAGATCGGTGCCGCCAAGACCGATATGCGCGACCGTCCCCTCGAGGACATCGTCATCAACTCGGTGACCATCGAGAAGTGAGCCCCACGGCCTCGAACTTGACCTGGGCGCAGCCCCGAGGCCACCTCGGCCCGATCCCGGCCCGGTAACCGCGGGCCGGATCGTCGCCCGATGCAGCGGCACCTCCCGGAGCAGATCTCGCACGAGACGCTCCGTGAGGTGCCGCTGTCGTATGCAGCCGGGTCCGTCGGACCCCGCCACTAGTCTCGCGTCATGACGCAGCGACACCTCGCCGGTGCCCGGATCCTCGCGCAGGGCCTCGCCGGCCCGCGCCGCTTCGACAGCCCGACGGAGGCGGCCCATGCCTTCGGCGCCCATCAGGGACAGGACCTGCCCGGCGTGATGGCGTCGCTGGCGCTGCGCACCGGCGGCGAGCTCGAGCCGGTGCTCGCCGCCTTCGACCGCGCAGAGATCGTGCGCGGCTACCCGATGCGCGGAACCGTCTTCGCCGTCGCCGCGGACACCCTCGCCTGGCTCACCCAGCTGTGTGCGGCCGGCCCGCTGCGCGCCTCGATCGGTCGCCGAGCCCAGCTGGGCCTGGACGAGGAGCATTTCCGGCGGGCCGCGGACGCGCTCGTCGAACTCGTCGCCCCGGCCTCGCAGCGCGGCGTGGGACAGGGCGTGCTGCGCACGGACGTCATGGCCGCCTGGGAGGCGGCCGGCGTGGCGACCGACGGTGGCCGCGGCTATCACCTGCTCACCTACTTCCTGGCCTCCGGGCTGGTCGCTCTCGGCCCGTGGCGCGAGCAGGAGACCGCCGTGGTGCTGGCCTCCGCGTGGCTGCCACCGCGCTCGGACCTCGAGGCGGCTTTCGGGGGCGATGAGACCGCGGCGATCGCCGAGCTCGCCCGGCGGTACTTCACCAGTCACGGCCCGGCAGGGGAGCGGGACCTGGCCTGGTGGTCGAAGCTCCCGCTGGGAAGGATCCGGTCAGCGCTGCCCCAGATCACGGACCGGCTGGAGACGGGCTGGGCCGACGGGGACGGGCGGCTGCACACCACTGCGGCCGACGCCCGCTCCGGCGGCGGCGAACAGCTGTGGTGGCGACCGGGACTGGCCGAGGACTATGCGGTGCGGGAGAAGGAGACCATGCGGGAGATGCTGCTGCCGGGGTTCGACGAACTCGTCCTGGGCTACCGGGACCGCCTGTACCTGATGGACGAGAAGCGCCACCAAGCGCTCGTGCCCGGCAACAACGGCGTCTTCAAGCGTGCCGCGATCCGCCGTGGAGAGATGCGCGGGACCTGGACCCGGAAGGGCCCTGCCGGCCGACGGAAGCTCGACCTCACCGAGCTGCACCCGATCAGCGCCTCCCAGCGAGCCCGGTACGAGAAACTCTTCGCCGCCTTCCCCTACACCTCGCCCTGAGCCGAACCTCTTGGCAGCGCGCGGCTCCGGCCCAGGTCCCCGTGGTGGAATGGACGCCATGGAACGCCCCAGCTACGGCTACAGCGCCGAGGACAACCCTGACCCGCAGGGCCAGCCGGTCTGCCCCCGCCACCCCGACCGGGTGAGCTACGTGCGCTGCAAGCGCTGCGACCGTCCGGCCTGCCCGGACTGCCAGCGACCGACATCAGTGGGGGTGCTCTGCGTCGACTGCGAACGGGAGATCTCCCGGCAGCAGGCATCGGCCCGGCCGCGCAACGCGATGGGCGGGACCATCGGGGCTCGTCGGCCCTACGTCACCTACACCGTCATGGCCCTGTGCATCCTGGCCTACGTCGGCCAGACGGTCGCGGGCGATCTCGTCTACCAGCTGGGCGTCTTCGCCCCGTTCCGTGCCCTGGTCATGCCGTGGACCTTCCTCACCGGCGGCTTCCTGCACGGCGGCATCATGCACCTGGTGCTGAACATGTGGGCCCTGTGGGTGGTGGGCCAGTACCTCGAGCAGACCATGGGCCACGTGCGGTTCGCGGCGGTCTACTTCGTCTCGGTCCTCGCCGGCCACACGGCCGTCTACCTGCTCACCGACCCGCTCAGCCAGGCCTGGTACGGCGGCACGCTCGGGGCCAGCGGCGGCGTGTTCGGGCTGTTCGCCGCGATGTTCGTCGTCAACCGGCGGATGGGCGGGCAGACCGCCCAGATCGCGGTGCTGATCGTGCTGAACCTCGTCATCACCTTCACCGTTCCCAACATCTCCTGGCAGGGTCACCTGGGCGGGCTCATCATGGGCGGCCTGGTCACCGCCGGGATGTTCGCCCTGCGTCCCAAGGCGACACCGGGGGTGGACCGGCAGGCGCTCGCCCGGCGCTCGGCGATGGTCCACGTGGGGATCGTGGCGTGCGGGGTGCTGCTGTGCGTGGCGCTGGTCGCCGCCAAGACTGTCATGCTCCCCGCCTGACGCCTGACGCCTGACGCCTGACGCCTGACGCCTGACGCCTGACGCCTGACGCCTGACGCCTGACGCCTGACGCCTGACGCCTGACGCCTGACGCCTGACGCCTGACGCCTGACGCCTGACGCCTGACGCCTGACGCCTGACGCCTGACGCCTGACGCCTGACGCCTGACGCCTGACGCCTGACGCCTGACGCCTGACGCCTGACGCCTGACGCCTGACGCCTGACGCCTGACGCCTGACGCCTGACGCCTGACGCCTGACGCCTGACGCCTGACGCCTGACGCCTGACGCCTGACGCCTGACGCCTGACGCCTGACGCCTGACGCCTGACGCCTGACGCCTGACGCCTGACGCCTGACGCCTGACGCCTGACGCCTGACGCCTGACGCCTGACGCCTGACGCCTGACGCCTGACGCCTGACGCCTGACGCCTGACGCCTGACGCCTGACGCCTGACGCCTGACGCCTGACGCCTGACGCCTGACGCCTGACGCCTGACGCCGGCGCACTCGGGCTCGGCGCCGGCCCCCCGTGATCGGCCGGCACAGAGACCCCGCGGGCGAATCACATGGCTGTGACTATCCCCAGCTGTGGACGGGGATGTGGAGAAATGGCCAACGGCGGGGGACCGAGCCAGCATCACTGTGGAAAACTCGCCGTCCGTGGTGGACGCGCGGTGTGGACGGCCGGAGCGACGATCCTCCGTGCCTCCCGCAGCGCGCTGTGCCTGAACTGCTCTGGCCAGCGTCTTCGTCGCGCACGGGTCCGGTGCAACCGCATCCGGCCGTCGGGCCCCTGCTCGACTGATGATGCGCATGACCTGCGCGTTCGGTCCTCGGTCTTGCAGACGGCCACGAGCCGGCGGCTGGTGTGGACAACGCTCGTCCGCCATTCGCCTGGGGACACGCTGTACATGGGCTCGATGTGGCTCGTACCTGGTGAACTACACGTCTGTCATTCATCCACCGTTGTGGACAGTGATGTGGACAGCCGGGCTCAGCGGTCCGTGCACGAGCCGTCGGCCGCGGCAGCACGGAGCGCGATCGGGAGTTTTCCACGTGCTCGGCCCGTCAGGAAGAGCCGATGTGCGGGCTCAGGCAGAGAGGCGTTCGCAGCGACCGGCCGGCGCCACCGGGCCACGCCGGTCGCGGACGGTCAGTGCAGTGCGCCGCCGCTGACTCGTACATCCGACGGGGAGCCCAGTGCGACCTCCGTGAGACGCGCCAGGCCGGCAGCGGCCATTCCGACGTCGACCGCGTCGGTCGACGGCACGTGGACGAACCCGCCGCGGATCGCGCCGGCGGCCCCGGTCCCGGTGGCCACCAGGTGCTGCAACCGATAGAAGACGTCGTTGCACACGTAGGTGCCCGCCGTCTGCGACACCGAGGCCGGGATGGCTTCGGCGGACAGTGCTGCGACCATCGCCTTGATCGGAAGATCGGTGAAGTATGCGACCGGGCCGCCAGTGATCACCGGCTCGTCGATCGGTGCGGCTCCGGCGTTGTCGGGGATGCGGGCGTCGCGGATGTTGATCGCCACCCGCTCCGGCGTGATCGCGGTGCGCCCGGCGGCCACGCCTGTCGCGATCACGAGCCCTGGACGGTGTTCGCGCACAGCCGTCTCGAGCAGGTCCCCGGCGCGACCGAACTCGACGGGCAGCTCGACGTCCTGGACCGCGACCCCGCGGTCACGCAGCATGGGCGCCGCCCGCCGCACCGCCTCCCACGAGGGGTTCTCGAGCTCGCCGCCGAAGGGCGCGAAGCCGGTCAGGAGCACGTCGATGGTCATCGTCGGAGCCTATCGCCGGCACCGGGACGGCCCGCTGCGCGAGCGGTCACACGGACACCCGCGAGACGTGATGCAGATCACATGAGCCTTAGGGGCTCAACTTTGGAATACGGCGCGGGGCCCAGGTGTTGTGCGGGGTGAGAGCGCCAGGGACGGCGCGCTCCGCAGGTTCTTCGATGTACGACCGAGACACTCCAGGAGGTTCATCATGGCTCGCACGTTCTCTCCGTTCCAGGAAGTCGATCGACTCTTCACCGATCTCACCCGTACCCCCGCCTCCGTCGGCATGCCGATGGATCTCTACCGTGACGGTGACAGCTTCACGGCGGAGATCGACCTGCCGGGCGTGGACCCCTCCAGCATCGACGTGGACGTCGACGACCGCACCCTGACCGTCCGCGCCGAGCGCTCGGGCTCGACCCCGCAGAGCGAGCGCACGTGGCTGACCCGTGAGCGTCCCAGCGGCACCTTCGCCCGACAGATGACGCTGGGCAGCCGGGTCGCTCTGGATCGCATCCAGGCCGACTACGCCGACGGCGTGCTGCGCCTGACGATCCCGATGGCCGAGGAGGCCAAGCCGCGCAAGATTGCGGTGGGCCACAGCGACCGTTCGCAGGAGATCACCTCGAGCGAGAGCGGCTCGGGCCAGGACTCGAACCAGGCCCAGACCCTCGAGGGGTCGACGTCGGACCAGAAGGCGGAGCCCGTCGGCGTGTGACCGGACCGGCCGGGACCCGGGTGCGTTCAGCAGGCTGACCCTGCCGGGTCGCCGGCAGGGTCACCGCAACGCCCCGCCCGAGGACCCGACCAGCAGCAGCCCAGGCCGGGGTCGGTCGCCGCAGCCAGTCAGCTGGCGCGACGACCGGCCCCGGCCTCCTCATGCCTGATCCCGGCGCGGTCCCCGCTGACCCCGACGCCCTCCCCGCCGGGCCCGACCCCTCTCCGCCGGTCCCGACGCCCTCTCAGCACGGCTCGCGCGTCTGCCACGGCGGCCTCGCGAGCGTGGTCGTGGAACGGGCATCCGGACGGGCTGCGGGATGCGGCCGGTGTGCCTAAGGTGGGGCGATGGAGACGCGCCCCGGCCTCGACGTGCTGTACCCGCCCCTCGGCCTGAGCATCCGTGCGGGTGACCTCACCCTGTGCCCGCTCGCCGATGCCGATCTGCCGGAGTACGCGGAGCTGATCCGTCGGCCGATCTTCGAGGATCCCGAGGTGCCCTACGCGTTCCCCTGGTACCGCGCCGAACCGGATGTGCGCGTGCGCGAGGCGGTGAAGTTCCAGTGGCGGATGCGCTCGAACGTCTCGCCCGAGTCGTGGGCCCTGAACTTCGGGATCTGGGCCGCCGGGCGCCTGATCGGATGCCAGGACGTCTCCGCCCAGCGCTTCGCCGACCGACGCACGGTCGGGACGGGCTCCTGGCTGACCCTGGACGTCCACGGCAACGGCTACGGGAAGCTCATGCGCCAGGCGATGCTCGTCCTCGCCTTCGATCACCTCGGAGCGCAGCGGGCCGAGTCCTCGGCGGGCATGGGCAACGACGCGTCCTTCGGCGTCTCCCGGGCCTGCGGGTACGTCGACAACGGGACGCACGTGTCCACCGACGGGGATCCGATCGTTCTCGAGCAGCGCTTCCTGGTCACGCCGGAGACGTTCCGGCGCCCGGAGGTGCCGGTCGAGGTGGAGGGGTTCACCGGCGAGCTGCGAGCGATGCTGGGAGCCTGAGCCGGATACTCGTCCGGCCCCCTGCTCCCGGGCTCGCGCTGCCGCGCCAGTGGCTCCCGGGTCGCGGTCCACCGGCTCCCGGGTCGCGATCCACGGACGCCGCTGATCCCCGCTACATCGACTCCTGCCACGCCTGGTACAGCGCCGCGAACCGGCCGCCGGCACGCACCAGATCCTGCGGGGAGCCGTCCTCGACCACCTCGCCGCCGTGGACCACGAGCACCCGATCCGCGATCATCACCGTGGTCAGGCGGTGGGCGATGATCAGCGAGGTGCGCTGGCCCAGCAGGCGCGTCAGGCCTTCCTGGACCATGCGCTCGGAGGGGATGTCCAGCGAGCTGGTGGCCTCGTCGAGGATCAGCACCCGCGGGTCGGCGAGGAAGGCGCGGGCGAAGGAGATCAGCTGCCGCTGACCGGCCGAGACGCGCCCGCCGCGCTTGTTCACGTCGGTGTCGTACCCGTAGGGCAGGGACTCGATGAAGGAGTCGGCGCCGATCGCCTTCGCGGCCCTCTCGATCTCCTCGCGGCTCGCGCCCGGCTTGCCGAGCGCGATGTTGTCCGCGACGGTACCGGAGAACAGGTAGGCCTCCTGGGTGACCATGACGATGTTGCGCGTGAGGTCCTTCATCGAGATGTTCCGCAGGTCCACGCCGTCGAGCTTCACGCTGCCCTCGGTCGCGTCGTAGAAGCGCGAGATGAGCTTGGCGACGGTGGACTTGCCGGCACCGGTCTGGCCCACCAGCGCGACCGTCTGCCCGGCGGGGATGTGCAGGTCCATCGGCTTCAGCACAGTCGGGCCGTCCGCGGTGTAGCGGAAGGAGACGTCCTCGAAGTCGATCTGGCCGCTCGAGCTCGGCATCGGGGTGGGGTCCTGGGGCTCCTTGACGGTGGGCTGGACGGCCAGCAGGTTCGCGATCTTCTCGAGCGCGGCCACCGCGGACTGGAAGGCGTTGTAGAAGTTCGCGATCTCGTCGACCGGCTGGAAGAAGCGGCGCGAGTAGAGCACGAGCGCCACCAGCACGCCCACCTGCAGATCGCCGTTCATGACGCGGAACCCGCCCACGACCAGCACGGCCGCGATGGTCACGTTGGCCAGGAAGCGCAGCGTCGGCTGGTAGATGCCGAAGACGTTGACCGAGCGCAGCGAGGCGTCGCGGTAGTCCTGGGCGAGGTCGTCGAACTCCTGCTGATTGCGCTCCTCCTTCCGGAAGGCCTTGACCGCGCGGATGCCGGCCATGGCCTCCACGAAGTGGACGATCAGACGGGCGGAGTGCGAACGGATCGCCCGGTACTCGATCCGCGAGCGCCGCTGGAACCACTTCGTGAGCATCACGCAGGGGACCAGCATGAGCAGCATGACGATGCCCGTCTGCCAGTCCATGACCACGATCAGCACGATCGTGAACACCATGGACAGCGAAGCGCCCACCATCACGTTCACGCCCGAGTCCAGCAGCTCGCGCAGCGCCTCCATGTCGGAGGTCTGCCGGGAGACGATCCGGCCCGAGGTGTAGGACTCGTGGAACTCGAGGTCCTGGCGCTGGGTGAAGCGGAAGACGCGGCGGCGCAGCGAGAGCAGCATCTTCTGGCCGACCACGACGGACTGGCGCACGTACCCGTAGGTGAGCACGCCGCCGACGATCGCGGCGCCGAGGTGCATCGCCGCGGCCTGGAACGCCGGGATGCTGTTGCCCTCCATCAGCGCCGGCAGCGCGTTGTCGATGCCCCAGGCGATGATCGCGGGCCCGGCCACCACGGCGAGCTGGGCGATGATGACCATCAGAGCCATCAGGGCGAACTGGCCCTTCACGGGGGCGATCAGCTCGCCCAGCAGCTTGAAGGACCTCTGCCTCGAGAGCTTGTTCTCCTCGGGGGAGAGGACTCGCTGTTCGTCGTCGTTCTGGTCCTGCAGGGTCGCGGTGCTCATCGCTCCTCCTCCCGGTCGCTCTGGTCCTGGTCGGAACGGCCGGCGGCGGGGATCCCCGCCGTGACGGTCACGGCATCGGCATCGGCATCGGCATCGGCGTCGGCGTCGGCATCGGCGCCGGTGCGGACCTGGCCCTCGTCCTGCCCCGCGCGGAGGTCAGGTGGCGCCTCGCCGTCACCGTCGGACCCGTGCTCCACGTCGGCGGAGCCCTGGAGGCCTCGCAGGTCGAGCTCCCCGGTGAGGGTCTCGATGTCCTGGTCGCGGCGCACCTCCTCCTCCTGGTTGGCGATCACCCAGCGGTAGCGGGGAGAGCTCGCCATCAGTTCGGTGTGCGTGCCCACGGCGACCACCCGGCCACGATCGAGCAGGGAGACGCGGTCGGCGAGGGCCACGGTGGAGGTGCGATGGGCGACGATCAGCGTGGTCGTGCCCTCGAGCACCTCGCGCAGGCGGCCGGTGACGTTCTCCTCGGTCTTGGTATCCAGTGCCGAGAGCGGATCGTCCAGCAGCAGCACGGCCGGGCGGGCTGCGATCGCACGGGCGAGAGCCAGACGCTGGCGCTGGCCGCCGGAGAGGCTCATGCCCTCCTCCCCGATACGGGTGTCGACCCCGTCGGGCAGCTCGAAGGCGAAGTCGGCGTCGGCCGTGGACAGGGCGAGCTCGAGCAGCTTCTCGGACTCCTCTTCGCTCAGCGACCGATCCGCACCCAGCAGGACGTTCTCCCGCACCGACCCGGAGAACAGGGTGGCGTCCTCGAAGGCGAAGGCGGTCAGGGTGCGCAGGTCCACGAGATCCATGTCCCGGGTCTCGACCCCGTCGATCGAGATGGTGCCGGCGGTGACGTCGTACAGCCGCGGGACGAGCTGCAGCAGCGTGGACTTGCCGCTGCCGGTCACCCCGACCAGCGCCATGGTCTCGCCCGGGTCGATCTGCAGGTCCACGCCGTCCAGCACGTCGGGGACATGGCCGGGGGCGTCCTCGTAGCGGAAGTGGACACCGCGCAGCTCCACGGCGCCGCGGGCCGCCGCGTGGTCGATGGGCGTGGGGTTCTCCGGTGAGGTGATGCTGTTGAACTGATCCATCACCTCGTAGTGGCGATCCAGGGCGGTGGTGGCGCTGACGGCCTGCCCGAAGAGCATGCCGAGCATGCGCACCGGGCCCACCACCAGGGTCGCGGTCGCGAAGTAGGAGGCCAGCTGACCGGTGGAGATCGAGCCGTTCGCGGTCAGGTACAGCCCCACCAGGAGAGAGACACCGAGCGCGAGCTCGGGGAGCATGAACATGAACATGTCGAAGCGCGCGATGGCCGTCGCCTTGCGCACCTCGGTCTGGCGCAGTTCCTCCGCCTGCTCGGTGAAGCCTTCGAGGGCCGACGGCCCGCGCCCGAACGCCTTGAGCACACGGATGCCCTGGACGGACTGCTCGATGGTGGTGGCCAGGTCGCCGTTCTGATCCTGGGACAGCCGCGAGAGGATCGAGAAGTTCCGGTGGAAGCGATAGGCGATGATCGAGACCGGCACGGCGGCGAGGAAGAAGATCAGCGCGAGGATCGCCGAGGAGCGCCACAGCAGCGCCATCCCCACGATCACCGTGACGGAGCTGGCCACGGCCATGATCATGCCGAAGGCGATCCACCGGCGGATGATGTTGATGTCGGTGAGCATGCGCGAGAGCAGCTGACCGGAGCCCCACCCGTCGTGGAAGGAGACCGGCAGGTTCTGGACCTTGCGGTAGAAGTCCACGCGGATCTGCTTCTCGACAGTGGTCGAGGGGGCGACGGCGAAGGTGCGACGCAGCCAGAGGAGGCCGGCTTCGAGCACACCGAGACCGAGCACGATGGCACCGCCGGTCAGGATGGTGGCGGCGACGGCGTCGTTCTCGAGGCGGTTGACGATGTGCTCGAGGACCTGGGGGATCATCAGCGCGACGATCGAGGCGGCGAGGGCGCTGAGCAGGCCGAGATAGAGGCGGAAGCGAATCGGACGGACCGTCTGCCAGAGGCGGCTCATGGTGCCGAACATGGGGAAAGGAGTCCTCAGAGGGGGAGCGGGGGTCCCGGCGGTCGGGACCGGAGTATTAGCCTAGTCAACTATCGCCGCATTAGATAGTCGTTAAGCGCATTCCGTTCTGGCGGGCCCCGCGTCGCCACTGGTGAGGGCGTGCTGATTCGCGGCCGTCCGGTGCCGTGCGGGCGCGCCGCTTCGCTGGACGTGCCGCGTCGCCCGAGGCGTCGCTCGCCGGACGCGTTGCTCAGTTCGGCGCGCTGCTCGGTGGACGTGCCGCTATGGAGGGTCTGCGATTCGTGCGGCGCTCGTGCGCCGGGTCGAACTGCTCAGGCGTCCGGGTCCGCCGGGGTCCACTCCCCGTAGGCCGCGTCGGACAGCAGGGCGGCGGCGCCGGCGGCGACGCCGGTCACGGTGAGGACGGCGGGCCAGGCTCCGACCTTCTTCGCGAGCGGGTGGGAGAGTCCGAAGCCGAGCACGTAGGTCGCCCCGAGCACGGCAGTGGTCGCGGGGCCGCGACGGGCCAGCCACGTCCGGCCCGCATAGAGCCCGGCCGCGGCGAGGACGACGCCGCCGAGGGGGCGGATCCCCGTCTCCCGGGCGGTGAGCCAGCCGCCGATCAGTCCGGTGGCGACGACCGGGGCCGTCGAGACCTCGCCGGCGGGCTTGAGGGTCATGCCTGTGCGCTTCCCGGTGCTCATGGCATGAGTCTACGTCCGGGTCGACGGACCGTCGATCGCGGTATCTCGCCTCTCAGCGGACCACGGCGATGCCGTGCGCGGGCACGACCCCGGGCGCGGGCGGGCCGACGGCGTCGAGCATGTCGGCACCGCTGACGACCTCCAGCACCTCGCCCTGGACGGGTCGGTCCGCGTCGCCCAGATTCACGACGAGGGTGAGCTGCTGAGCCGCGGCGCCACCACCGGCGGCCGAGTCCTGCGCGCCCCCACCGCCTGGGCGCGGGGACAGCGTGATCTCGGCGAAGGTGTCCTCGAGGCTCTCGCGGCGCACGGTGACCTCCGCGTCGGCCAGCCACGGCTCGCGACGGCGCAGCGAGAACAGCCGCTGATGGACCTCGAGGATCCGCGGGACGGCCTCGCGGCTGAGCACGCTGAGGTGAGGTGAGGTCGCCGCGGACTCCGTGGGCGCGGAGGCGCCGACGCTGCCGGCAGCGCCCGCGATCTCGGCCGGATCGTCGGGGAACGCGGGGCGCACTGCGTCGTCCCCGCCGGCGCGGTCCTCCTTGATGCCGGTGGCGCCGAACTCATCGCCCGCGTACACGGCGGGGATCCCCGGCAGCAGCGCCAGCAGCGCGTAGGCCACGGCGAGATCCCGGCCGTCGGCGACCTGGGAGGCGATGCGGGTGGTGTCGTGATTGCCGACGAAGATCAGCGGATGCTCGTCCCCGTCGGCCGCCAGGAAGTCCCGGTGGCGACCGAGGGCATGCTCGAGCTCGAAGAGGTTGTGCTCGCGCAGACTCGACCAGATCGCCTTCCACAGCTCGTACTGGGTGATCGAGTGCGCCCCGGAGGCGGCGGCGATCGCCGGGTAGTCACCGTGGATGACCTCGCCGAGGATCCAGGCGTCGGGATGGGCCGCGCGGACCCGCTCGAGGATCGGAGCCCAGGCCTCGGCGCCCGCGGCGTACATGGCGTCCAGTCGCCACCCGTCGGCCCCGCGCTCGAGCCACAGCCCCATCACCCGGACGATCGCGTCCTGGACCGCGGGATCGGTGAGGTTCAGCTCGACCAGGTCGGCGTTGCCCTCGAAGCCGTAGGGCTGGTCCCCGGCCCAGCGGATGCGGTCGCCCTCCGGCGTGCCGGGGCCGGCGGCGATCGCGCGCCGCGCCTCGGGGTGCAGGTGGGAGACGTGGTTGAACACCCCGTCCAGCACCACGCGGATCCCGCGTTCGCGGCAGGCGGCGACCAGGGCGTCGAAATCCATCTCATCACCCAGGCGCGGGTCGAGCCGTCGATGATCGAGGGTGTCGTACCCGTGGGAGACGGAGTCGAAGATCGGGTTCAGCAGCAGCACGTTCGCGCCGAGGCCGACGAGATGGTCGAGCCATCCCTGCAGCCGGCGCAGGCGGTGGACGACGTTCTCTCCCTCGGCCCCGGCGTAGGACTCGCCGACCAGGTCCTCGCGGTGCAGGGGCGCTCCGCAGAACCCCAGCGGATAGACCTGCCAGCAGATCGCGTCGCGGATCCAGGCGGGCTCGGACGGGGCGGGCGTGTTCATGCCGCCATCGTAGGCGGGGCCTTCCCGGCGCACCCAGCCCGGCCCGGTGTTCAATGGGGTCTCGAGGCGGGCCGACGCGCCCCCACCGTCAACATCCCCGGGAGGGAGCACCGATGATCCGGCTGCGCACCGACTTCTTCGCCGAGTCCCTCGGTATGGGCACCTCGATGGTGGTGCTGATGCCGCAGTCCGCCGCAGGAATCGGCATGGAAGTGGCGGACCGCCGACCTGCAGGCGGCGCAGCGGCGCCGGTGCTGTACCTGCTGCACGGTCTCAGCGACGACTGCACCGTGTGGGAGCGCCGCACCGCGATCGAGCGCTACGCCGCGGACAAGGGCATCGCCGTGGTGATGCCCGAGGTGCGCCGCTCGTTCTACGTCGACGAAGCGGTGGGGGAGCAGTACTGGACCTTCGTCTCCGAGGAGCTGCCGGAGCTGGTCGCGCGGACATTCCGCGTCTCCACCGCCCGCGAGGACACCTTCGTGGCGGGGCTGTCGATGGGCGGATTCGGTGCGTTCAAGCTGGCGCTGAACCATCCGGACCATTTCGCGGCGGCCGCGAGCCTCTCCGGGGCGCTGGATCCGGCGTCGCTGTCACTCCACGGGAATCGTGGGAACCTCGCCGAGCGGGTCTGGGCCGGCCGCGATCTCGCCGGCACCGATGACGATCTGCTCGGGCTGCTCGCGGCCGCGGACGCGCAGCAGCTGCCGGCGCTGTTCCTGGACTGCGGCACCGAGGACGAGCTGGTCGGGCAGAACCGGCGTTTCATCGCCACGGCGGAGCGGCACGGCGTCGGCCTGACCTCGCGTCTTCGCCCCGGTGCGCACGCCTGGGAGTTCTGGGACCAGGGGATCCAGGACGTGCTGGACTGGTTGCCGATCCGGGGCTGAGCCTCACCCCGCGTAGAGCGCGACCGCGACCACGGCGAGATAGACGATCACCTCACCGGCGAGGTTGAGCCGGCTCGGGGGCCGCAGATTCTTGGCCTGCCGCGCAGTCGGCTCTGCGGGAGGCGAGCTGACGAGCGCGCGCCGGCAGGCGACGATCACGCCGGCGATCGTGACCAGCGAGAGCAGCCACGGACCCCACCACATCGACGCCGGCGGGATGCCTGCGAGCCCGAGGATGCCGATGATGCTGGCGGCACTGAGCGTCCGCAGGAAGATGCGAACCGGATGCTCGTATCGGATCCACAGCTGGACGATGGAGATGACCAGCAGCGCGAGGACCGCGACGCCGGCGATGAGGGGAAGGGAGGCCAGCACGGTGTTCACAGTTCGACCTCCCCGGTCAGGACGGCCACGGCGACGTCATCGAGCGACCGCGCGGTGTCGGTTAGGAGCACGATGCCGCGGCCCGTGGACGGGTCCCACCCGGTGAACGCCGCGAAACCCCCGGTCATGCCGTTGTGCCAGGTCATCAGCTGCCCTGTGCCCACGTCCTCGTGGAACCAGTTCATCGAGGTCTCACTGGACTGACTCTCGGTGAACAGGACCTCGGTGGCGGCCGACGCGCCCGGCGCGGTCCCCTCGATCATGCCGGTCAGGTAGAGCGCGAGATCCTCGGCGGTCGAGCGGATGCCGCCTGCCGGGGCGACACCGTGCATGGTCCATGCCGCGTTGGGAAGCCCGGCACTGGTGTGGCCGCGCGTGGCCGTATCCCGCAGGCCTTCCGGGGTGATCGGAGCGTAGGTCGAGGCCAGCGAGAGCGGTTGGAGGATCCTGTCTCCGAGCAGCGTGGCGTAGTCGGTGCCTGCGGCGCGTGCGAGCAGCTGGCCCTGCAGGGCGACGCCGAGGTTGGAGTACGCATAGGAGCCGCGGCCGTTCGGCGTGATGCCCAGCGCGTCGGCGATCACCTCATCGCCGTCTCGCGCGGGGTAGGGATCCTGGCGCAGGAGCGTGCCGGTGAACCTGCCGGTCCACCAGCTCGGGGCGAGCGACGGGATGCCGGAGGTGTGGGTGGCGAGCTCGGCGAGCGTGACATCGGCGATCGCGCTGCCCTCGGCCTCGTCCCCGAGCACGTCGGCGACCGTGCTCTGCACCGTGACCTCCCCACGTTCGACGGCTGAGGCCAGCAGCGCACCGGTGAACGTCTTGGTCACCGAGCCGACCTCGAACTCGTCGGTCGCTTCGGCCCCGAAGCCCCCGAAGCGGGTGGTGCCGCTGCCGTCGAGATAGGCGATCGCGACGCGGCGATGGCCACTCAGGTGGGGCTGCAGGGCGGCGGTCACCTGCTCGTCACCGGTCGGATCCCCGAGGCGGGCAGGGCGCGGACCGGACAGCGCGGTGATGGCGAGGACGCCGGCCACAGCCGGGATGCCGGCTGCGAGCACCGTGCGCCGCGAGAAGGACGTGCCCGTCCGGGAGGGCGCGTCGGGATCGGAACCGGAAGCGATGTCGGTGCCGATGTCGGCATCGGGGTCGGCCTCGGTGCGGTCGGGATGCTGGTCGGTCATGGTCAGCCCTTCTCAGCAGCGGCGACGATGGTCAGCAACGGGACCACCCGTGAGGCGGGGATCGTCCAGGTGCCGCGTCGGGGAGAGGTCGCCCATCCGGCGTTCTGCAGCGCGGACAGATGGTGGTACGCGACGCCGGTCGAGCCGAGCTCCAGCTCGTCGACGATCTGGGCGACGGTGCGTTCGCCGTCGATCAGCCGGCGCAGGATCGCCAGCCGCAGCGGATGGCCCAGCGCGGCCACGGTATCTGCGTGCTCGGCCCAGTCCGTCTCGAGCAGGAACTCCGTCGGCCGTCCCCATTGGTACTCGAGATGACCGAGGCCGACGTCGACCGTCCCCGTGTAGACGACCGCTCCCGGCGACTCGACCTGCGCCTTCAGGGCGTTCAGCGCCCACCACGGGCTGCCCGCGGGCTCCGGCGTCGAGGTCGCCTGGTCCGATGGCTGCGCGACGGCCGAGCGCGTGTCCGCGACCGGGGCCGGGCGCGTCGAGGAGTGTGCCCGGTCCTTCTCGAGCTCCGCGACCCGCTGCTCGAGGCGTCTTAGGCGAGCGGTGATCTCGCCGGTGCTGCCCTCGTCATCCATCGCTCAGGTCCCCCTCGACGTCGGGGCCTCGCACGGTCGCGTCAGATCACCGTCGGACCGCGGTCGTGCCGGGTCGTTGCCGTGCTGGATCTCGGACGTGCGGAAGCCAATTCCTACGCAATTACGGAATAACAGAGTAGCAGCGGGGTGCGTGCTGTGCACAGGGGCGGGAGAGGCGTACGAGCCGGCATGCTCGGGTCGACCGCGAATGCGGCACGATGAGGGGTGCACCGCCGGGCCGGTGGACCTCACCGGCCCGCGCCCCTCGAGCCTTCGGGAGAGTCTTATGGCCGTCTTCGCCGTGCAGTACACCTACACCGACGATGCCGAGAAGGTGCAGGCCGTGCGGCCGGAGCACCGCGAGTACCTGCAGGAGCTGCACGCCGCGGGGACGCTGCTGCTGGCCGGACCGCTCGGCGGGACCCCGGGCGGTCTGCTGATCGTGCGCGCCGGCTCCGAGGAGGAGGCACTGGCCGCGGTGGACGGCGATCCGTTCGTCCGCGACGGTGTGGTCATCGACCGCAGCGCGCGCGAGTGGACCGTCTCGATCGGGGAGCTCCCCGGCGCCTGAGCGTCTGAAGCGTCAGGGCGCCGTCACGCCCCTGTCGCTCCCGCGTCGAGCTCGCCGTCGTCCTCGCCGGCAGCTCGACGTCGTCCTGCGGCCTGCATGTCCAGCAGGTCGCCGACGGTCGCGGTGGCTTTGACGTCCTGGCCGACGATCACCAGGGGAAGGGCGTCCTCGCCGCCGTGCTCGTCCAGCAGGGCGCGGGCCTCCGGGTCACGGTAGGCGTTGACCCAGAGCACGTCCTCGCGGGGTGTGCGGATCGCCGTCTGCATGCGGGCCGACAGCGGGTTGCCGGGGGCCCACAGGATGACGGAGACGTCGTCGGCGCGCCGCTGCAGCGCCGTGGCCAGCGGAGTGTGCGGGCCCGATCGCAGCGGGGAGGTCCAGAACGCCATGAACAGGGCGAACAGCGCGAGGGCGATGGCGGCGATGAGCTGGTCGGCGACGACCAGGGCGGCGGCGACCGCGAGACCTCCCACGGCCAGCAGCCCCGGTCGCAGCCAGGCTCGCGCCGGGGGCCGGCCTGCTCGGCGATCTCGGCGTGCGGAGGTGTCGCGGCTGGTCATGGCACCAGAGTACGCAGGGACTTTCGGGATGGACTGAACGTCGGGTGGCGGTTCAGATCAGCGCTGCGGTGCTGGAGCGCTTGTTGGTCTCGGCGACCAGGGCGTCGCGCACGGCGCTGACGGCCGGGATCGACTGGGCACCGCGACGGTTGATCAGGCCGATCATCCGCGTATCCAGATCCGGCAGTGCCCGCACCACCACGTCCTGCGTCGGGGCCGCCTCCAGTGCCGTCTCCGGCATCAGGGCGACCCCGCCACCGTGCATGATCAGCCGTTGGACCACGGTCGAGTCGTCGCTGGAGTGGCGCACCTTCGGCACGAATCCTGCCCGACGGGCGCTGGAGAGCATGTTCGCCCGGCACCGCTCGCAGCCGGCGATCCACGGGTCCTCGGAGAGGTCGGCCAGGGTCAGGTCGGGGTCCTCGGCGCGCGGGTGGTCGCGGGGGAGGACGGCCATCACGCGGTCCTCCATCAGCGGGGTCCACTCCAGGGTACCCTCGGCATCGATGTCGCTGCAGGGGTAGCGGAACACCAGGGCCAGGTCGAGGTCGCCCTCGCGCAGCGCGGCGACGGCGTCGGGGGGCTCGAGCTCGTCGAAGGTGACGTCCAGATCCGGCGCGGTCTCCTGGAGGTGTGCCAGCACCGGCGGCAGCAGCACCGCGGCGGCCGACGGGAAGGTCCCGAACTTCACCGTGCCGCGACGCAGCGCGGTGATGTCGGCGAGCTCCTCCTCCGCGGCGTGCAGCTGGGCCGCGATCGCCTCGGCGTGTGCGGACAGACGTCGGCCCGCCTCCGTGGGCGTGATCCCGGAGGAGGAGCGCAGCAGCAGCTGGGTGCCGACCTCCTTCTCCAGGGCGGCGAGGTGCTGGGAGACCGCGGGCTGGGTCCATCCCAGCTCACGGGCGCCGGCGCCGATCGAGCCGTTGCGCACCACGGTGCGGAAGATGAGCAGCCGTCGAGGGTCCATGCTTCCATGGTAGGCACTCGTCGCAAGCAGTGCTTATGACTTTGTGTGATGTGCGCGGGCGGTGCTCGCGCACGCGGTCGTGAGAAGAGATGCCGTGAGAACAGACGACCGGAGAAAGATTGTGTGCAACTAGGTTGCGCGCAATGCAAAACCGAGGCAGGATGGCCTCATGGCGACGACGGACGAGATGGTGTGCTTCTCCCTCTACGCGGCCTCGCGCGCCACGACCCAGGCGTACCGCGCGCTGCTCGAGCCCTGGGGCCTCACCTACGGCCAGTACCTCGTGCTGGTGGTGCTGTGGAGCGACGGGGACCAGAGCGTCTCGGACCTGGGGGAGGCCCTTCAGCTCGACTCCGGCACCCTGTCGCCGATGCTTCGGCGGATGGAGGCGGCCGGGCTGCTCGAGCGGCGCCGCACCGCGCCGGATGAGCGCGTGGTCACTGTCGTGCTCACCGAGCGTGGCCGCCACCTGCGAGGCAAGCTCGCCCACGTGCCCGGCTGCATCGCCGACGGCAGCGGTCTCGCCGGCCCCGAGGAGGCCCGAGATCTGATCTCGACCCTGCAGCAGCTCACGCGCAGCATGCGCGCGCTCACCGCCCCCGATTCTCCCGGCGAACCCGCCGGGGCCACCCGCCGGCCCGGCTCGGCGACAGCGAAGGAGACATCATGAAGGCTCTCTACACCGCAGAGGCTCTCTCGACCGGCACGGGCCGTGACGGCCACGTCCGCACGCCCGAGGGCACGGTCGATCTCGACATGGCGACTCCCACCGAGATGGGCGGTTCGGGCAACGGGGCCAACCCCGAGCAGCTGTTCGCCGCCGGCTACGCCGCCTGCTTCCACTCGGCCCTGAACCTGGTGGCGGGCAAGGCCAAGGCCGACGTCAGCGACTCCACCGTCGGCGGCCGCGTCCAGATCGGCCCGGACGACAAGGGCGGATTCCAGCTCGCCGTCCAGCTCGAGGTCGTCATCCCGAACCTTCCCCACGACCAGGCGCAGGAGCTCGCCGACGCCGCCCACCAGGTGTGCCCATACTCCAACGCCACCCGCGGGAACATCGAGGTCACGGTCACCGTCTCGGACGACTGAGCGGCGCTCGTCGTCGTCCATCGCCTCGTGGTGCGAGGAATCCTCGTGGTGCGAGGAATCCGCGTCGTCCGGAGCCGCCACACAGGACAATGAGCGCGGGCGCCCGGAACCGCACGGGTCGAAGAGAAGGTGGGTGGATCGTGGCCGGCTCGCACCACGACCCGGGGCCCTCGGTGCTCGAGGCCCGGTACGGGACCGCTCGACCGCGGCGCATGAGCGCGTGGATCATCGCCGTCGCGACGCTGCTCGGGGCGGGCTCCTCGGTCCTGCTCGAACTCGGCCTGGGCGCGACGTGCGGCGTGCTCGTGTGGGCCGGTGCCCTGATGCTCGCTGATCGCCGTCTCGCTCGCGCCCGGATCTTCCTCCCGGCGGCAGCGGTCGCCTATGCGGCAGCGCTGATGTGGCCGTTGCTGCCGGCGATCGTCTCCAGCCCTGAGTCCGTGCTGTCGGTGTTCACGTGGGTCTATGCGCTGGCGTACTCGTGGGTCAACGGGCTGCTGCTGGGCGCGGCCACGCTCGTCGTCATCCTCCTCTGGTTCGTCCGGCACGGTCGCCTTCGGTGAACCGGGCCGGGGGGGGGAGGGGAGTTCTCCCCATCGCGGGTCGGGCGGATCCGACATACCGTTCATGACGTCCACAACAGCGCCGGCGCACGACGAGAGCTCGAGGCCCGGCACGACCTCATGGAGGAACCCGTGACCCGCTCGATCTTCACCCGCAGCGCCGCCGCCGGCGCGCTCGCCCTGTTCGCCCTGTCCGCCTGCGGCGGCTCTCCCGAGGAGGCTGCCGAGGGGGACGCCCCCGCCGTCGAGGAGGAGGCTCCCGCGGCGGAGGTCGACGCCTCCGACGGCGGCGGCGAGGCCGACGAGAGCGAGCCCGAGGAGGACGAGGCCGACGAGAGCGAGGCCGAGGAGGACGAGTCCGACGAGGACACCGGCTCCGCCCCGGCCGGCGAGTCCGTCGAGGTGCCGATCGACGAGACCTTCACCGATGAGGAGACCGGAGACGAGATCACCGTCATCTCCGCCATGCGCGACATGCCCTCCGAGCACGACTCGATCTACATCGAGGAGGGCGGCGAGGTCCTCTACCTGCAGATCGAGGTGACGCCCGGCGAGGAGTTCGGTGGCGTCGTCTCCATGCGCGACTTCTTCATCCAGTACGGGGACGAGGAGCAGAACGCGAAGAGCTCGTTGGGCGAGGAGATCTCCGAGGCCGGCTATACCGAGTTCGAGAGGGCCCCGCGCCGCGATGGTGCCACGGAGCCGGCGTGGATCGGCTTCACGGTCGAGGGTGAGCGCCAGGAGTCCTACACCGCCGCATACGTGCGACCGGAGACGGAGATCCTCGGCGAGGACGAGACCATCCCGGAGTTCCGCCACGAGTTCGAGATCCCCGCGCCCTGAGCCGGTCTCATCCGCTCGTCGGGCGCGGGATGCTCACGCCGATCTCCACGGTGCCGGCCTCCCGGTCCTGGGCGGCAGCCACGCTGCCGCCCAGGTGCTCGGCCAGCACCTGCACGATCGATAGGCCCAGCCCGCTGGTGCGCCCGGAGCGGGAGCGGTCCGCCGTGTAGAAGCGTTCGAACAACCGCGCGGCATCGATCTCGGTGCCGGGCGGGACGCCGTTGCGAACGCGGATCTCGAGGCCATCACCAGCGCCGAGCACCTGGACCTGGACCTGGAGCAGCTCCCGGCCGTGCTGAACAGCGTTGCGGACGAGGTTCTGCACGATCCGGGTCAGCTTCTCCCGATCGGTCTCGACCACCAGAGCAGCCGGCGGATCGTAGTCGACCTCCATGCCCGCGCCCTCGATCTCGGCCGTCATCCCCAGCAGGCACTCGGCGACCAGGACGCCGACGTCGACGGGTTCGAGCTCGAGCGCCGGCTCCGCATCGAGCAGGTACGCGTACTCGTAGAGCCGGTCGACGAGCGTGCCCAGCTCCGCGGTCTGCCGCTGGGCCACGGCCAGCTGCGCCCGCTGCTCCTCGTCGAGGGTGCTGCGCTCCAGCAGCTGAAGGTAGCCGCGCACCGTGGTGAGCGGAGTGCGCAGGTCGTGGGAGATGTCCGCGATGAACGAGCGGATCCTGCGCTCCTCGACGCGGGTGCGGGTCGAGGCGGCCTGCGCCTGGCGCACTGTCTCGTTGACCTGGGCAGCCAGTGACTCCAGCTGCGGCACCACCAGGGAGAGCGTCACGGAGCTGTGCGCACCCTCGCCCCGCTGCCGCTCCAGCTGCCGGCGCACCGCGCGGATCTGCCGCAGCACGATCACCAGGTATGCGGCGGTGAGAAACCACAGCACACCGAGGATCACGGCGAGGGCAATCACGGCACTCCCGGGCGGTGAGGCTGGCTGGACAGGACGTCGCTGGGGCGGGCGCCAGCTTATGCGCACCGTGACGGCGCCCGGGGGAGTAACGGTGGCCCGTGCGCAAGCCCCCGGCCACCCGGTTGCCTCGGGGTCGCGGGCGCGCGGCCCCGTATGCACTCACTTCACGTCGGCCCTCCGGAAGATCAGCCAGGTCACCGCGCCCATCAGGGCGATGAACACGATCGAGACCGCCACCGCGGCGAGCATCTCTGCGCCGCTGGAATCCGGTCCCGGCGAGTGCTCGGCGGAGAACGGCGTGAGCCGCACCAGGGCGTCCAGCCCGTCGACGTCGGCCGCGGTGGACGCCAGCAGATCCGCGACGAAGGACCACACGAATCCCGCCGCCATCACCACCAGTGGACGCTGCAACCAGATCGCCAGCGGCAGGCACACCGCGAGCTTCGCGGCCGTGAGGATCGCGCTGGTCAGCGTGACGGCGATGACGCTCGAGAGGGCCTCTGAGGTGAGCTCGCCGCTCTCGGTCAGCGCCAGCGAGAACGCCGTCGGGATGGCCGGAGCGAATTCCGCCCCGGTGGCTCGGCCGACGAGGACGGCCAGGCCGTAGGGGAGAGACAGCGAGGCCACCAGCAACGCCGCGATGACGGTCTTGGAGGCGACGAACGCTCCGCGCCCGGAGGCCAGTAGGGCGTTGTGCACGGACTTCGTCTCGAACGGCTGGGAGATGGTGATCCCGTACAGCAGCGGGCCGAGCAGAGAGATCAGCAGGATGTCGCTGAGTCCCTGCACGCCGTTGGCGGAGGCCGCTCCCAGGTCGCCGACGGCGAGCTGATGCTGCAGCCACGTGTAGAGGGCGGCGGCGATGGCGGCTGCCACCAGGCACAGGGCCGCGGTCGGGCTGTGGCGTAGGACGTAGAGGTCCGCGCGCAGCTGATTTGTCATGACCGGTCTCCTCCGATGACGGACAGGAAGAAGGATTCGAGGCTCTCGCCCTCGCGGGCGAGCCGGGTGGGCCACACATCGGCCGACACCAGCGTGCGAAGCACCTGCTCCGCCTGCTCGGCGTGGTGGGGCAGGCGCACCGTGCGATCGGGCATCACGCGCGGATCGGCTTCCGGGAACTCGCGCTCGAGCACCGTGACCAGGCGTTCGGTGTCCTCCGCGGCGAGTTCCAGGTACTGCTGGGTCTGCGCCTCGAGCTCGTCGAGGGTGAGAGTCATCCGCACCTCGCCGGCCTCGACGATGATGTAGTCGCTCGCGGTCTGGAACAGCTCGGGCAGGTTGTGGCTGGAGATCAGCACGGTGATCCCGCGCTCGGTGGCCAGATCGCGCACGAGACGTCGCACCTCGACGACTCCGAGGGGATCCAGCCCGTTGACCGGCTCGTCCAGCACCAGCAGCTCCGGATCGGCGATCAGGGCGAGAGCGATCCCCAGGCGCTGCCGCATGCCGAGCGAGAAATCTTTGACCCTCTTGCGGCCGGTCTCGCCGAGGCCGACGAGTTCGAGCAGCTCGCCTTCGCGGTTACCGCCGGGGACGCCGCGCATCAGGCGGTGCAGGTGCATGTTCTGCCGCGCCGTCATGCCGCCGTGGAGGCTGGGGGCCTCGATGAGGGTGCCGATCCGCGCGAGGTCCTCCTGCTGCGGGGTGTCCTGGCCCGAGCCGAACAGCTCGATGGCTCCGCTGGTGGGGACGCCGAGCCCGGAGATCAGGCGCATCAGCGTGGTCTTGCCGGCGCCGTTGCGGCCGATCAGCCCGTAGATCCGGCCCCGCTGCAGTCGCAGGGTCATCGACTGCACCGCGGCATGGCTGCCGTAGCGCTTGGTGAGATCCCGGGTGACCAGGACGTCCTCACTCATGGATGCTCCTCTCGCTCGATGCCTCGACGGTACGGAGCATGTGTCGGGCGGACGTCAGGTTCCGGCCCGCAAAGGTCAGGAATCCGTGAAGATCCCTCGCTCAGGGCCCAGGCAGCGCTCGCAGCCGGTACCCGAGGCCCCAGACCGTCTCGATCGGGTCCAGTTCCGGGGCGGTCTCGCGCAGCTTCGTGCGCAGGTTGGAGACGTGGGTCTTCACGGCGGCGTCGTCGCCGACGAACGGCTCCTCCCAGACGCCCTCGTAGATCCGGGGCCGGGAGAAGACCTGGCCGGGCTGCTCCATCAGCAGCTGAAGGATCCGCAGCTCGGTAGCGGTCAGGGTGACGTCGGCGCCGTCGAGGGTGACACGCGCGGTGGCCGGATCGAGAGCGAGCGGGCCGTGGGTGAGGACGCTGGGGGTCTCGGCCGCTGGGGCGGTCCGGCGCAGCAGCACCTCGATGCGGGCGGTGAGCTCGGTGAGATCGAACGGTTTGGTGACGTAGTCGTCCGCTCCGAGCCGCAGCATGTCCACCTTGGTGAACACGGCGTCCTTCGCCGAGAGCACCAGCACCGGCAGATCGCCGGCGCGACGGATCTCTGCCAGCAGCACCGAGCCGTCGACGTGGGGGAGCATCAGGTCGAGGACGACCAGATCGGGTGCGGGTGGGGGTGCGGGGGCTGGTGCGGCTGCGCTCGCCGGGAGCCCTCCCGTCGACGGTCCGGTCAGCCCCAATGCCCTGCGAGCGGCGAGACCGTCGCGGACGCCGCTGACCTCGTGACCTTCTGCGCTGAGCGTCTCGACCAGCAGGGCATGGACGTCCGGGGAGTCCTCGACGACGAGGATGCGGGCCATGGTCGTCCTCCGATGAGCGTGGATGAGAGGGATGGGCGCCGGCCGTCAGCCTATTTCCCCCTCTGACCCGACGCCTATGGCCGGCCGGATCCGCGACCTGGTGGGTATTCGGCGCCGATTCCCACCAGGTCACGGATCTGGCGAAACCGTGCCTCGCCGTGCGGCGCTCGACGGGGCGGTGTCGGCGGGTGCCGGTGGCCTCAGCCACCGAGTTCGAGCACGCGGATGGCGAGCTGGACCCGGTTGGTGACCTGCAGCTTGTGATACAGCCTGCCCAGGTGGGTCTTGACGGTCGCGACGCTCATGAACAGCTGCTCGCCGATCTCCGGGTTCGCGAGGCCCTGGGCGACCAGCCGGGCCACGTCCCATTCGCGCTCGGTGATGCCGTCGGGCGGGGGCGCTGCCGCGGAGGTGTCGGGCGGTGACGCGGCCGCGGAGGTGTCGGGCGGGGGCGCGGCCCCGGAGGTGGCGCCCTCCGGCGAGCCGTCGGCGCCGGGAGCCGCGGGAGGTGCGGCGCCGCCGAGCCCGTCCCGCCCCGACTGATCCGCCTCGTCCCCCGCCCTCGAGCCGCTGCCCTCGTGCGAGGCCAGGCGCACCAGGCGCGAGAGCACGTCGGGGGAGAAGCGGGGACGGTCCTCGGCCGCCTCGAGCACCGCCTGGACCACGTCCTCCGGCGGGGAGTCCTTGAGCAGGAAGGAGACGGCCCCGGCCCGCAGCGCCTGCAGCAGGAACTCGTCGGTGTCGAACGCGGTCAGCATCACCACCCGGGCCGGGGAATCCTCCGCGCGCAGGACGCGCAGGGCCTCGAGCCCGGTCATGCGGGGCATGCGGATGTCCATCAGCACCACGTCCGGCTCCAGGGCGCGCGCCTGGTCCAGGGCGGCCTGCCCGTCGGCCGCTTCCCCGATCACCTCGATGCCGTGGGCGCCGTCGATCATCAGGCGCAGCCCCGTGCGCATCAGGGCCTCGTCGTCCACCAGCAGCACCCGCACGGGCTCGCCGCCGCTGCCGATCCTGCCGCCGCCCTCGCCATCCGCGTCGCTCACCATGGCATCCATGCTTCCACCTCGAAGGTGTCCTGGCCGCGGCGGTGGCAGGAGTCCCCGCCCAGCAGCCGCGCCCGCTCCTGCACGCCGATGAGACCGTGGCCGGTGGAGACGGGGGCCGGGTCACCGGCGGTCGGAAGCGGATTGGAGGCGGTGAGCAGCACCCGATCATCGGCCGCGGCGAGCGTGATGCGCAGCGGCATCCCCGGGGCGTGCTTGGCCGCGTTCGTGGTGACCTCGGCCAGGATCCGGGCGAGGGTGACCACCAGGCTGCGCTCGCGCTCGGCCAGCTCGTCCGGCCTGATGCCTTTCCAGGTCAGCTCCACATCCTGGCCCTGTTCGCGGCAGCGCTCGATGATGTCGCTCAGCGTCGGCGCCGAGGCCAGCGGAGCATCGCCCTCGGTGGTGCGCAGGGTCATCAGCACCGTGCGCAGCTCCCGGTTGGCCTGCTGCGCCGCATCCCGCACGGTCCGCGCGGTGCGCCGCAGCTCCTCGGGCGGGAGATCCTCGCGGTAGGACATCGCGCCGGCGTGCATGGCGATCGCCGCCAGGTGATGGGAGATGCTGTCGTGCATGTCGCGGGCGAGGGCGCCGCGTTCCTCGGCCCGCACCCGGGCGGCGTCGGCGTCGCGCTCACGCATCAGCGCCGCGGCCTCGCGCTCCGCAGCGGCCCGCGCGCGCTCGGCGGTCTCCCGCTCGCGATCGGCGGAGGCGGCCCGCTCCCGCAACGACGCCACCAGTTCATGACGGGTGCCGACGACGCGACCCGCCAGCAGCGGCACCATCGCGGCCATGGCCATCACTGCCAGCGTGATCAGGATGAACACGTCCTCGCGCTCGCCCCGGATCGCGGCGTCCGCCAGCATCGACGCGGTGGAGGCCGCGACGACCAGCACGACCGCGGCGATGTCCAGCGGTGGCCTGCGCCGCAGCCCCACCCGGTACAGGGCGATCCCCGCCGCGGGCAGCGACCACACGCTGAGCCCAGCTGCCGTGGCGATGACCAGGTGGATCACGCTGTGGGCGCGCCCGGGGCGCAGGAAGCGCAGCGGTCCGATCGAGATCGTCATGGCGGAGCCGATCAGAAAATCTATGCCGGTCAGCGCCAGCAGTCCGCCGGGAGGGTCACCGCCGAATTCCTCCAGCGTGATCCCGAAGACGATGAGGAAGAGCAGCAGCCCCAGCAGGACGCTGCCGAGGGACTGCGCGAGCGCGATGGCCCATTCGCGCATGCTCCGCGCCGGGGGCGTCGGCGCGGCGTGGGGCATGGCGGCGGTCATGGACACAGCGTAGGGAGCCGAATGCGGCCGACGGATCGACCGCGCGGCCGATACCGCTCACGCCCCCTCAGCCATGCGACGGAGAGGCAGCCCGAGCCCAGCGGCGGATGCCTCCGGCAGGACGCCCGCGCGAGGATCGGATCATGACCGAGATCGCAGGAGCCCGGCCGAGTCCCGTCGCGGAGCACTCCCGGCCCGCCGTCCCCGAACCATCACCCGTGCCGTCGGCCGCGTCCGAGCCGGCCCCGTCCGAGCAGGTGGCCTTCCACCGGCTCCCGCGGGTGGTGCCGCATCGGCGCTACTGGTGGCGGCCGCTGCTCGCTCTGCTGGTCACCGCCGCGTCGTTCGCGGCGATGGTGCTGCTGCTCGCCGTGCCCGTGGTCGCCGTCTCGCTGATCTGGCCGGGCGCGGCTCCCAGCGAGATGATCTCGGATCCGCTGAACCCGATGGACCAGGTGCTGGGTCTGGGCGCGCTCGCCCTGCTGATCCCGGCAGTGCTGCTGGGGACACGGGTGGCCTACGGGCGCTTCGGCATCGCCCACTCGGTGCTGGGGCGCTTCCGCTGGGGGCTGCTGGGCCGGGCGGCGCTCGTCGTGGTGCCGGTCTACCTCCTGACCGGCACGGCGGCGAACCTCGTCCTGAACCGGGACGTGATCGCTCTGCCCCCGCCGACCGCGGGCGTGCTGGCGGCGTGGCTGCTCGCGCTGGTGCTGGCCCCGCTGCAGTCCGCAGGGGAGGAGTACGCCTTCCGGGTGCTGCCGCTGCAGGTTCTGGGGACCTGGCTGCGGTGGCCCGTCGTCGGGATCCTCGCTCCCGTGCCGCTGTTCGTGCTCGGCCACGGCTACACAGGGCTGGGACGGGTCGAGATCGCGCTGTTCGCCGTCGTCATGGGGCTGCTCGCCTGGAAGACGGGCGGCATCGAGATCCCGGTGCTGCTGCATGTCGCCAACAACTGGACGCTGTTCGTCATCGCCCCGATGATCCCGGGATTCACGGAGCAGGGCGAGGTGAGCCTGCCCTCGATGCTCCTCAGCGCCGTGCCGATGCTCGTGCTGGCCGCAGCGCTGTGGTGGTGGTTCTCGCGGCGCGAGGGCCTCGGGCTGTGGCAGCCGCAGCGGGTGGCGCTCGGCCACGGCGCTCTGCCCGCACGCCTCACTCGGCCCGCACGCGACTCGGTGAACCGTGGCCAGTCGCATCCCGCTGCACGGAGGAGCGGTCTAGTCCGGTCCGGGCAGTTCGCCCCGCGGCGGTGAGAGCTCAGAGCCGGCACGGTGTGCTCCATAGGAGGGGAGGCCCCGGATCCCGCTGCTCGCGCAGCCCGGAAGCCGGCTGCCTCCGCTCTCAGCCGGCCCGTTCTACAGTGGTGACGCCATGTGCCGCCCCCTCATCCCCGCCTCCGACCGGTCCCTCGCCGCATGAGTGCGCCCCCGCCCCCGCGCCCTGTTCCGTACCACCGGCTGGCGACCCTGCGCTCGACCTGGTCCCTGCCCGTCAAACCGCTGCTGACGCTCGCGACGGCGTTCGTCGTCTACGTCGCACTGGCCTCGGTGCTGCTGGTGCTGACGATCCTGGTGCTCGCCCTCGCGCCCGGCGTGAACATCGCCCTTGGAGTGACCAGCGGCGACCCCACCAGCCCGCTCGATGTGGGCCTCGCCCTCGCGATGGGCGCGCTGTGGCTGCCGGCCGGCCTGGCCGGCGTACGCATCGGCGGCTGGCGTCCGCCCGGGCCGACCTGGTCGGTGGCGGCCCGCTTCCGCCGTGAGCTGCTGCGGCCGACGGGCATCGTGGCAGGGCTGGGCGGCCTGGCGGTCGTGGCGGCCGCCGCGCTGGCGGGTGCGCTCGCCGGCTCCGCGGGCGGCCTCGTGGAGGCGACCTCTCCCGGAGCCTCGGGGGCCGACGGAGGAGCCGGGCCGCTCCAGCTCCTCGTGCTCACGCTGATCGTGCTGGTGCTGGTCCCGCTGCAGGCCGTGGGACTGGAGCTGACGATGCGCGGTGTGCTGCTCCAGGCTCTCGGTACCTGGATACGCACGCCCGTCGTCCCCGTCCTGGTGGTCGGAGCCCTCTCCCTGGTCGGCCGCGAGCTGACCGTCCCGGTCGCGATCCCGGCCGTCGCCCTCGCCGCGTGCGCCGCCGTCCTGGCCTGGAAGACCGGCGGCCTCGAGGTGCCGATCGCGCTGGCCGTGGCCGTCACCGTCGGCGCCCTGTTGGTCTCCGCGTTCGCAGCGGGGACGGGCGGCGGCGCCGGGGCCGCCGCGCTCGGTGCCGCCGCAGCCGCTCCCGGCACCTCCGCCGCCACCCTCGCCGTGGCCGATGGTGCCGCCCTGGCCGGTGGGATCTCGTCCGCGATCGCCCTGGTGCTGGTCACCGTTCTCGTCATGGCGCTGGTCAGCCGGCGCGAGCAGCTCGCTCTGCTCGAGCCCGTCGGCCGTGACGCCTCGGACCCTGCGCCGGATCCCGTTCCGTTCTGAGCCTGCCGCGCGGGCTCTCGAGCAGCCGGACAGTGATGGACACCACCGGGATTCTCACGTAGGAATATCGGGGCCGTGCACCTGCCCGGCCGATCCCGACGGAGAAGGAACAAGGACGATGACGCCCGACACCCACATCTCACGCCGCACCCTGGTCGCCACGGGAACGCTCGGGGCCGCCCTCGCCGGCGGCCTCGGCCTCGCCGCGGCCCCGGCCCACGCCGCCCGCGGTTACACCAACCCCGTGATCGCCACCAACCAGCCGGACCCCGGCGTGCTCGAGGTCGCGGGTCGCTACTACCTCTACTCGACCGCCGGGGCGATGGGGAACATGCCGGTGCTGCGCTCCAAGGACCTGGTGGACTGGAAGCCCCTGGGCGACGGGCAGCCCGAGATCGCCGCCTGGGCCAACCCCGGCCGGCACTGGGCGCCCGAGGTGCTCGACGTCGGCGGGAAGTTCCACGCCTACTACACCGCCTGGGAGCGCGCCACGGACCGGCAGGCGATCGGCGTCGCCGTCGCCGACTCGCCGGAGGGTCCGTTCGTCGACTCCGACGAGGCGCCGCTGCTGTCCACGCCGGAGGAGGGCGGCTGCATCGACGCCTCCCCGTTCCGCGACGAGGACGGCTCGCTGTGGCTGCTGTGGAAGAACGACGGCAACGCCGCCGACCAGGACTCGTTCCTGTTCGCCCAGCGCCTGGCCGAGGACGGCCGGAGCCTCGTGGGTGAGCGCACCCGGATCCTCGAGCGCGACCAGGCCTGGGAGATCTACACGATCGAGGGCCCCTCGGTCATCACCCACGAGGGCCGCTACTACCTCTTCTACTCCGCCGGCGAGTACTGGAACGAGACCTACGGCGTGGGCGTCGCGGTCGCCGACGCGATCGACGGCCCCTGGACCAAGATCACCGACACCCCGGTGCTCTCGGCCAACGAGGTCGCCGCCGGCCCGGGCCACGGCATGCCGGTGCGCACCCGCGACGGCCTCTGGTACGTCTACCACGCCTGGCAGCCCGAGCACATCGGCGAGGACCCGGGCCGGCTGACCTGGATCTCCCCGGTCACCATCGAGAACGGGACGGTGAGCATCGACGGCCCGAAGATCGAGAACCGCACGCGCCCCGGCGTGGGCCGCCCGCGGGTGTGAGCGCGACCGAGCTCTGCTGACCGCCGCAGCGCGCCCCGCGGACAGCAGCCGCGAGCCATGCTGGCGGAGCTGCGCGCTGTGCCGGCGGAGCAGGGCGATCGGGGCCGGGCGCGGTCGCGGAACGGAACATCCGGCCGCCGCCCGGCCCCGGCGTCGTAAGGTCACGAGCATGAACCCTGCCGACGCCGCCAGCTCCGTTCCTGCCCGCACCGACCCCGCCATCCCCGATCAGCTGCTGCTGCTCCCGCTGCGCCAGAAGATCATCGAGCGCGACCTGGGAGTACGCGCGCTCCACCTGCACCGCGCGGGCCATGAGGAGCTCGGTCACCGCTTCAGCGACGACACCGTCGAGAACGTCTACTCGATCTCCAAGACCGTCACCGCGCTCGCGATCGGCATCGCCGAGGAGGAAGGTTTGCTGGGCGTCGAGGACAGGCTCGTCGACCACCTTCCCGCCCCTGTTGCCGGCTACGGCGCCGGGATCGAGCAGGTGCGACTGAGCCATCTGCTCACCATGACCTCCGGGTCCCCGATCCTCGCCTTCGTCGACGAGCAGCGCGAGCACGAGGACCTCGCCGCCCTGTTCCTCTCCACCGACCTCACCGCGGCAGCGGGGGAGAAGTGGGAGTACTCCAACGGCTCGATCTTCCTGCTCTCGCGGGTGATCAGCGAACGCACCGGGCGCTCCCTGCGCGACTGGCTGATGCCGCGCCTGTTCGAGCCGCTGGGGATCCTCAACCCCCAGTGGCACACCACCCGGGACGGGTACAGCTGGGGCGCGACCGGCCTGCACCTGAGGAGCGGCCAGCTGGCCCGGATCGGCCGGCTGCTGCTGCAGCGCGGCGAGTACGACGGTCGCCAGCTCGTGCCGGCCGCCTGGATCGATGCCCTCCACGCCGAGGACACCTGGGTGTCCACCGGGGAAGCCGAGCCCGAGAGCGCGCAGTACGGCCGCGCGGTCTGGCGCTGCACGCCCGAGGGATCCTGGCGGGCCGACGGGGCCTACGGCCAGCTGATCGTGGTGCTGCCTGAACAGGACGCCGTCCTGACCGTCACCTCGCGGCTCGAGGGTCGCGGGGCGGCCGAGATCCTCCGCGCCGTGTGGGAGGAGCTGCTGCCGCTGCTGTGAGCGGTCCCAGGCTCCGCGGTGGGCCGGGGTAGCGTTGGCCCATGGACTGGACCGCGCTCGCGAACCTCGCCCTGGTGCTGCTCTTCGTACTGGTCGGAGGGCTGTTCGCCGGCACCGAGATGGCGATCGTGAACCTCCGCGAGTCGCAGATCAGGCAGCTCGAGCAGGGCGGCGCCGGCGGCGAGCGCACCGCGAAGCTGGTGCGCGACCCGAATCTGTTCCTCTCGGCGGTCCAGATCGGGGTGACCGTCGCCGGGTTCTTCTCCTCCGCCTACGGCGCCTCCACCATCGCGCCGTCCCTGGTCCCGATGCTCACCGGCGCGGGCCTGTCCGAGGCCACCGCCTCCACGGTGGCCCTGATCGGGATGACGCTGGTCATCGCCTTCCTCTCGCTCGTGCTCGGCGAGCTGGTGCCCAAGCGCCTGGCGATGCAGAACGCCCTGGCCATGACCCGGATCGTCGGCCCTCCCCTGAGCGTGTTCGGCCGCCTGATGAAGCCCGTGATCTGGCTGCTGTCGGTCTCGACCAACCTGGTCGTGCGGGCCGTCGGCGGTGATCCCCACGCGGATCGCGAGGCCGTCTCCGCCGAGGAGATCCGCTCCATGGTGCGCAACTCCGATGCCCTTGCCGAGGCCGAGTCCCGGGTGCTGGCCGACGTGTTCGACGCGTCCGAGCGCACCGTCGTCGAGGTGATGCGGCCGCGCCACCAGGTCCACTTCCTTCCCGGTGACGAGACCGTGGCCGGGGCCCGCGAGGTGATCCGGGAGACCGGCGTCTCGCGCTACCCCGTGATCGGGGAGGACGTCGATGACGTGGTCGGGTTCGCCCATGTGCGGGACCTGCTGCTGGTCGAGGACCCGGCCACCACGCGACTGGCGGAGATCGCCCGGCCCATCGAGCACATCCCCGGCACCGTCGAGGTGCTGGCGGCGCTGAACCGGATGCGCGCCCAGGCCGAGCAGATCGCGGTGGTGGTCGATGAGTACGGAGGCACCGACGGCATCGTCACCCTGGAGGACCTGCTCGAGGAGCTGGTGGGCGAGATCTACGACGAGTTCGACCGGGAGGGCCGCCCCACCGCCGGCGAGCTCGAGGGGACGATCCAGGCCGACGGTCGGATCGACGGCGGCCTGATCCTGCAGGAGTTCGAGGCGGCCACCGGCATCACCCTGCCCGATACCGGCGGCTACGAGACCGTCGGCGGATTCGTCATGGCGCGCCTGGGGCGGATCCCCGAGGCCGGGGACACGATCGAGATCGACGGCGGCCGCCTGGAGGTGCTCGAGGTCGACGAGAGGCGCGTCCAGACCGTCCAGCTCACCCACGTCGCCGCTCCGGAGCCGGGTGAGCGCCCGGTTTCGTGAGATCCGTGAGGTGACGGGAACTCGGTCGCCTTTCCCACCGGTTCACGGATCTCGCGAGGACCGTGGCATTCGGGGGCTTCGCGGCGGCCGCGCACATAGTGGGCTTCGTGGGGTTTGGGCTTCGTGGGCTTTGGGGTTCGTGGGCTTCGTGGGCTTCGCGGGGAGCGCGGGGCGCGCCGTGGGGGAACGAGGACGAGGGCGAGCCCCGGTGGGGCCCGCCCTCGCGTGTGCGACTGAGCCGGAACGCCTCGTGCGCCCCGAGGTGATCAGTCGGTCACGGTGAAGCGCACGGACTCCGTGAAGGAGTTCCCGTTGCGGTCCGTCGCGGTGATCTCGGCGGTGTGCGTGCCGGCCGCGAGGTCCTCGCTGAGCTGGTGGCGCCACAGGTGGGCGCTCGAGGTGGTCACGTTGCCGCTGCTGCGCAGGTTCTGCGTGGCCGCGACGGTGTCGGAGTACTCGAAGCCCTCCGCCAGCGCCTCACCCTCGGCGGGCTGGGTGTGCTCCGCCGGGCTGGCGGAGCCGCCGTCGATCGAGACCTCGACCGTCGCCTCGGTCGAGCCGCCGAAGAAGTCGGCGGTCAACCAGGTGCCCCCGGCGAGGTCCTCGCGCGTGACCGTGTTCGGATCGCCCAGCTCGGACATCTCGCCGGCCTTGTCGTCGTCCTGCCACGCCTGCGCCTGCTCGGCCCAGTCGCGCCAGGTCGGCGAGTTCACGCCCAGGGTCAGCTGCTCGTCGTCGTCCTCACCGCGCACCGTGTAGCGGGCGCTGAGGTCAGCGCCGTCCAGGCCGAGGGTCATGATGCCGGGGCGCGCCCCGTCGTTCATGTACGCGTACGGAAGGCCGTTCTCGTCCAGGCCGCCGGAGTACCAGTCCCCCGAGACGGCCCCGGCGATCAGGGCCTGGTGCGGGAGCTCGTCGATGCCGTCCTCGGCCCACTCGGCGCGCTGGTCGCCGGGGAGGTAGTTCTCCAGCGTGTGGGTGTGGCCGCCGACGGTGGTGACGTCGCGGCCCTCGAGCACGTCGTACAGATCCGTGGCGTTGTCGATGATCACGCCGTTGCGGTCCAGCACCGGAGCATGCGTGGCCAGCACGATCTTCTTGTCGTCCGGCACGTTCTCGAGATCCTTCGCGAGCCAGTCGAGCTGCTCCTGGTCGATCTTCTCGAGGTATTTCGCGTCGGTCTCGGTGTTGGGGTACTCGATGCTGTCGAGCACCACGAAGTGCGCCTCGCCCACGTCGTAGGAGAAGTAGGCCGGGCCGATGTGCTGGCGGAAGGTGTCGTTGCTGTGGCTCGACTCGGTGGCATCGAAGTCGAGGTCGTGGTTGCCCATCGCGGCGCGGATGGGGCCGTTGACGTCGGCGTAGATGTCCTTCAGCTCCGGGTACAGGCTGAGGTCGTCGCCGACGTTGTCGCCCAGCATGAGCACGCCGCAGCCGCCGTAGTCGTGGCGCTCGGTGAGGTCCTTGACGGCGCCGTCGCGGGCGTAGCCCATCTGAGTGAGGTCGTAGGCCTGGGTGTCGGCGGCGATCGGGCAGCTCTGCTGCGAGCCCTTGGTCGCCTTGGACTTGCCCATCGGGAAGTTGACCGCCTCGGGCAGCTCGCCCGTGGGCTCCAGCCCGCCGTACTTCAGCTCCGTGGAGCCCTCGGGCAGGTGGTTGTAGCTGAACTGCGCGAAGTTGTGCTCGTCCACGGGCACCTGCCACCCGGCGGGCTGGGTGACGAACACGGTCATGTTCTCGTACACCGGCAGCTCATAGCTGCCGTCCTTCGCGGTGGTGACGACCTCGCGGCCGTTGGAGACAGTGACCCCGGCGATGCCCTTCTCGCCACGGTCCTGGGTGGAGTCCTTGTCCTTGTCATCGAAGACGACGCCCTGGAGGGTCTCGGGATCGGCGGCCTGCCCGCGGATGACCTCGACCTCACCCTGGTAGGCGTCGGAGGGGACGTCACTGCCGGCGGGGTCGGCATTCGCCGCGGTGGGGACGATGCTCGCGCACAGCACTGCCGAGGCACCGAGGGCGAGGGTGGAGGCGAGACGGCGGCGAGCGCGGCTGGAGCGGGCCGCGCGGGTCGAGCCGGGCGCGGAGGAGGAGGCTGCGCCCGAGATGGAGGAGGGGGAGGTGGCGGATGCGTGGGGAGCGGAGGAGGGGGATGCGGGGGAGGGGTATGTCATGAGGAGCTTTCTCGCGTGAGGGGTCGGCTTCCGCCGTATGACGCTAGGGAGCCCAGGTGACATCGCGGCGGCTTCGACGTGACGAGGAGTTCAAGCGCTGCCCGCAACCGGACATCGTGGGCACCGGGCCGGCGCGCTCACCCCTCGGCGCCGCCACCGCGCTTCCCGTGCCACCGCGCCTCCCCGCCGCCACCATGCCCCCGTCGTCACCGCGCCCCCGCCGCCACCATGCCCCCGTCGTCACCGCGCCCCCGCCGCCACCACGTATCCCCGCCGCCACCGCCCGCCCTTCGCGGGATCCGTGAATCGGTTGGTATCCGGCCCTCAAAGCAACCGGGTCACGGATCTCGCGCGGGGCGAGGCGACGTGAGGGGAACGTCGTCTCGCGCGGGGCGGGGCGACGTGCGGGGAGCGTCGTCGCGCGCCGGGACCCGGCGTGCCCCGGTAGGCTCGGAGCAGACGCACCCTGCGCCGGGACCGCGGTCCCGGCGCCCCGCTACCCGGGAGGGAATCCGATGGCTCGCACCAGCTTTGCCCAGCTCCTCGTCACCCAGCTCCGCGACCTCGGCGTCGAGCGCATCTACGGGGTCGTCGGCGATTCGCTGAACCCGATCGTGGACGCCGTGCGCACCACCGAGGGCATCGAGTGGATCCACGTGCGCAACGAGGAGGCCGGGGCCTTCGCCGCCGGCGCCGAAGCACGCCTGACCGGGAAGCTCGCCGTGTGCGCCGGCTCCTGCGGGCCCGGCAACACGCACATGATCCAGGGCCTGTACGACGCCCACCGCGACGGGGCCCCGGTGCTCGCGATCGCCTCGCACATCCCCAGCGGCAGCATCGGCACCGGCTTCTTCCAGGAGACCCACCCCGAGGCCCTGTTCCAGGAATGCTCGCACTTCTGCGAACTGGTCAACTCCGGCGACCACGGCACCACCATGCTGCACATCGCCGTCCAGACCGCGATCGCGAAGCAGGGCGTCTCCGTGCTCGTGCTCCCCGGCGACATCGCCGACCAAGAGGTCGACGACGGCCCGTGGACCCGGGACCTCGCCACCGACATGGGCCGTGTCCAGCCCGCCCCGGGCCCCGTCGGCCGCCTCGCCGAGCTGATCGACGAGGCCGGCACCGTCACCCTGTTCACCGGTGCCGGCGTGCGCGGCGCCCGCGAGGAGGTGCTCGAACTCGCCGACCGGGTCAAGGCGCCGATCGGCCACGCCTTCGGCGGCAAGGAGTGGATGCAGTACGACAACCCCTATGACGTGGGCATGAGCGGACTGCTCGGCTACGGGGCCTGCTACGAGGCCATGCACGAGGCCGACCTGGTGATCCTGCTGGGCACCGACTTCCCCTACACCGAGTTCCTTCCCGGCCACGGCAGCTCGAAGAACCCCCCGAAGATCGTCCAGATCGACGCCGACGCCTCCCGGCTGGGCCGCCGCATCCCGCTGGACCTCGCCGTCCACGGCGACGTCGCCCTGACGCTGCAGGCCGTGATGCCGCTGCTGACCAGCTCGAAGAGCCATCGCTTCCTCCACCGCATGCTGAAGAGTCATCACAAGGCTCTGACCGGTGTGGTCTCCGCGTACACCAAGAACGTCGAGCGGATGAAGCCCATCCATCCGGAGTTCGTCGCCGCCACCCTCGACGACCTCGCCGCCGACGATGCCGTCTTCACCGTCGACACCGGCATGTGCAACGTGTGGGGCGCCCGCTACATCACCCCTAACGGCAGGCGCCGCGTGTTCGGCTCCTGGCACCACGGCACCATGGCCAACGCCCTCCCGCAGGCCATCGGCGCCTCCCTCGCGTACCCGGACCGGCAGGTCATCTCCATGAGCGGCGACGGCGGGCTCGGCATGCTCATGGGCGAACTGCTCACCGTGAAGCTGCACCAGTTGAACGCCAAGATCCTCGTGTTCAACAACTCCAGCCTCGGCATGGTCAAGCTGGAGATGCTGGTCGAGGGCCTCCCGGACCACGGCACCGACCACGAGGACGTCGACTACGCCGCGATCGCCCACGGCGTCGGCATCCCCTCGGTGCGCATCACCGACCCCAAGAAGCTGCGCAAGGACCTGGAGAAGGCGCTGGCGACCGACGGGCCGATGCTGATCGACGTGGTCACCGACCCCGACGCCCTCTCGATGCCGCCGAAGGTCACCGCCCAGCAGATCCGCGGCTTCGCCACCGCGAGCACCAAGATCGTGCTCGGCGGCGGCGTGGGCCGCATGATCGACATGGCGGCCAGCAACGTGCGCAACCTGCCGCGCTGAGGCGGGAGATCATGACCCTCATCCATCCGCGCAGCCTGGAGCGCTGGCAGGAGTGGCGCGGCAGCCGGAGCCGGACCGACGCCGCGCGAGCTGCCGTGGCCGGCCTGGTGCGCTCCGCGCGACCGGGGAAGGCGGCCCGGACAGCACGGGAGAGCACAGGCGCGGCCGCGAGCTCGCTGGTGCTGCACTCCCGCTCGGGCGAGGGCAGCGGCCGGATCCTGGTCGGCGTCGACTCCGCCACGGCCGCCGCCCGCGACGCTCTGCTCACCGCCCTGCCCTACCTCCACGTTCCCGTGGACGTGCTGGCACCGGCGTCGATCGAGCTGCCCGAGCTCGCCGGCACCGACTGGGAGCGCGAGAACCTCCCCGCGGCGCGCGCCGGTCTCGAGGGCCGCGGCATCACCTCGGCCATCACGCTGGGATGGCACCTGCCCGTGGGCCGGCTGGTCCACGAGTGGGCGCTGGAGGCCGACGTCCCCAGTGCCGTCGTCCAGCACACCGCCGTGACCCCGTACACGCCGCCGCTCCCACCGCAGACCACCCTGCTGGCGTGGAGCGACGCCGACGCCGAGTTCCACCGCTCCGGCCGCGACGACCTCGAGGTGCGCACCGTCGGCTCCCAATGGCTGTGGCAGGCCGCGCACGACGTGGCCGGTCCCGCCGGGCCGGGCCACGCGACCGCCGGGCCGGGCCGCGCGACCGCCGGGCCGGGCCACGCGATCGCCGGGACCGGCCCTGCCCCCGATGAGGCCGGCACAGCCGCGGGCGAGACCGACCCCAGTGATGAGCGCCCCGTCTTCCTCGGCCAGCTCGACGCCCTCGAGCTGCCCCGCCGGGTCACCGCCGGCGCCGCGTACTCCGTCTGCCGCTCCGCCGGTGCCTCGTACCGGCCCGGGCCGGGCGAGAGGGATCCCGTCGCCCGCGGCGTCCACACCGTGCTGCGCCGCCGCGGCATCGATCTCGAGGACCCGGCCGCGACGGTGGCGGAGCTGGGCCGTCCGGTCGTCTCGGTGTTCTCCCCCGAGGTGCTCGAGGCTGCGGTGCGGGGCCTGCCCGCCTGGGTCCACGCCCCGCGCGCCCCGTCGTGGGTGCACGAGTACTGGGAGCGGTACGGGATGCGCCGCGCCGGCGGCCCCGCGACCCCCGCGCCGCCGGTAGCGGCCGACGAACCCGCTCGCCTGATCGCCCAGATCCTCGAGGGCGGTGCGTGAGCATTCTGGGCCTGGACGGCCGGCTGCAGCATTACGCCTGGGGATCGACGACGGCGCTGCCGGAGTTCCTGGGCCGCGAGGCGGACGGCACCCCGTGGGCCGAGGCCTGGTTCGGCGCGCACCCGCTGGCTCCCGCGACGATCCCCGGCGGCGGGCGCCTGGACGCGGTGATCGCCGCGGACGGCCCGGCCCTGCTGGGGGAGGACGTCGGCCGCGCCTTCCAGGGCCGCCTGCCGTTCCTGCTGAAGGTGATCGCCCCCGAGCGGCCGCTGTCCCTGCAGGTCCATCCCACGCGCGAGCACGCTGCGGAATCCTTCGCCGCGGAGAACGCCGCCGGGCTCGCCCTGGACTCCCCGCGCCGCACCTACCGCGACGCGAACCATAAACCGGAGATGCTCGTCGCCCTGACCCGCTTCACCGCGCTGTGCGGATTCCGCACCCCGCGCCGGGCCGCCGCGATCCTCGAGGGGCTGGGCACCGACCTCACGGACCGGCTGCACGGGCTGCTGGTCGGCAGCCCGACGGCCCATGGCATGCGCGCCGCCTTCCGCACCCTGGTCTCCGCGTCCATGCGCCCGACGGCGGAGGAGGTCGCCGAGGTGGTCGTTGCCTGCCGGGCGCGGTCGGCGGCTGGCAGCTCGCCCTCACCCCGGATCGACCGGTTCGTCTCGCTGCTGGCCGAGCACCACCCGGGCGACCCCGGCGTCGTCGCCGCGCTGCTGCTGAACCCGGTGACGCTGGAGCCCGGGGAGGCGATGTTCGTCCCTGCCGGGGCGCTGCACGCCTACCTCCACGGCATGGGCCTGGAGGTCATGGCCGCCAGCGACAACGTGCTGCGAGCCGGACTGACCCCGAAGAAGGTCGACGCCGACGAGGTCCTCCAGTGCGTCTCCGTCACCGCCGCGCCCCCGCTGCGCGTCGCCCCCGAGCGGCAGAACGCCACGTCGGTCGCCTACTACGCGCCCGTCGACGACTTCGAGCTCGCCCTCACCGAGCTCTCGGACCCTACCGGTCCGCCGCAGCCGTGCCATCCGATCCCCGGGACCGGGCCGAGGATCGTGCTCGGGCTCGAGGGGGAGGTCCTGCTCGGCACGCGCGGCGGCACGCACCTGCTGCCCGCGGGCGGCGCCGCGTTCGTCCCGGCGGCCGACGGGCCCCTGCGGGCCGGTGGCAGGGGCCGGTTCGCGCAGGCCAGCGTGCCCTGACGCTCAGGTCGCCCGGTCCTGCGGCGCCGGCAGCTCTCCGTCCTCCGGGGCGGCGGGCAGCTCCCCGTCCTCCTGGGCGAGGCGGAGCTGTTCGCGGATCTCGTCGACGAACTCGATCACCGCGGTGCCGCCGGTGACGGGGCCACCCGCGAGCAGCCCGTCGGCCCCCAGCAGCACCGCGCAGGGAGCGGTGCGTCCGCCGAGCGCCTCTCGGGCACTGAACTGCGGGTCGTAGAGCACGTGCTCGCCCACGCGCTGGGTGGTGCGCTCGCGCAACTGCTCCACGGGCCGCGAGAAGGCGACCTTGACCTGCATGTAGGCGGAGAGGTCACGGTGCCAGCCGGCCACCTGGTCGATCACGCGCTCACACGGGCCGCACCCCTCGGAGACGAACACCAGCAGTACCGCCTGCCGGGCGCTGAGCCGGCGCAGGGTGATCAGCTCCCCGGAGCGCTCCTGGAGCACGCCCGCGGGAATCGCCGCGCGCTCATAGTCCAGCAGCTCATCCTGCTCGACCTCCTCGCCGCCGGAGGCCGACGGGCTCTGCCCGGCCTTCTCGCTATCGGGGACCGACCGGGTCTTTCCTGCCTCCGGCTCGAGGCCGCCGAGGGCCAGCCCCGTCAGCACCACGGCCGTCGCGACCGCGAGCACCCAGGCCAGCAGCGCCAGGGGGTGATACACGAGGATCCGGGTGAGGTCGCCGGCGGCGGCCAGCGCCACCGTGAGCAGTCCCAGCACGCTCAGCAGCACGTTGCGGTACAGCGTGCCGCGGGAGACCGTCGGCGAGCCCAGGGTGCCGAAGCACGAGCACTCCACCGCCTCGTCGACGGTGAGCGCCCGCGCGATGATCACCAGATACGTCACCATCAGCACGGCGATCAGAGCGGCCACCACCGTCTGCAGCGGCACGACCGGCACCCACAGGCCCAGAGCCAGCACGATCTCCGCGACCGGCAGCACCGTGGCGATGGCCGGGTGCCACGAGCGGGCGGGCAGGCGCAGCGAGACCATCGCGTCGGCGGTGATGTCGCGCTGACCGAGCTTGGCCAGCCCGGAGACCAGCAGCGTCATGGTCAGCAGGATCGGCGCGGTGACCAGGACAGTCATCGCCGCGCTCCGTGGTGGGTCGAGAGGCGGCGGCGGGCGGCTCGGGAGCGGGGGTCGGGCATTCTTCGAGAATATCCCCGAACTCCTATCGTGGACCCATGCCGACCCACGATCCCGCCGCGGACATCACGGCCCTGCGCGAGTCCTTCGACGCCGGCACCACCCGCCGGGTCGAGGCCCGCCTGGCCCAGCTGGAGGCCCTGCGCCGCGGACTGCGCGCCGAGCACCGCCGCCTGACCAGCGCTCTCGCCGAGGACCTCGGCAAATCCCGCACCGAGAGCGTGATCACCGAGCTCGGGGTCCTGACCCAGGAGATCGCGCACGTGCGCCGGCACCTGCGCTCCTGGCTGCGCCCCGAACGGTTCCCGCTGGGGCCGCTGCAGGCGCCCTCCCGGGCCGAGCTGCACCGCGAACCGCTCGGGCTGGTGCTGGTCATCGCGCCCTGGAACTATCCGCTGAACCTGGCCCTGGCCCCGCTGATCGGCGCGATCGCCGGCGGGAACACCACGATCCTGACCCCCAGCGAGCTCGCCCCGGCCACCTCATCGGCGATCGCGCACCTCGTGCGCACGCATCTGGATCCGGCCTGGGTGCGGGTGGTCGAGGGCGGGGCCGACGAGACCTCCGCCCTGCTCGAACAGCGCGTCGACCTCATCTTCTACACCGGCGGCAGCACCGTCGGCCGGATCGTCGCCCGCGCCGCCGCGGAGCACCTGACCCCGACCGTCCTCGAACTGGGCGGGAAGTCCCCGGTCTTCGTCGACGACGGGGTGGATCTGGCCCGGACCGCGCGCCGCATCGTGTGGGGGAAGTTCACCAACACCGGCCAGACGTGTGTGGCCCCTGACTACCTGATGGCCACTCCGCGCACGGCGACGAAGCTGGTCCCGCACCTGCGGCGGGCCGTGCGGGAGATGTACGGTGCCCGGCCCGAGCGCTCCCCGGACTACGGACGCATGATCTCCACCGACCACTTCGACCGTGTGCTGCGCCTGATCGACGACGACAAGGTCGCCCTCGGCGGCACCGCCGGCGCCGACCGCGCGAGCCGCTACCTCCCGCCGACGATCATGACCGGTGTGGAGCAGGGCGATGCGGTGATGGGGGAGGAGATCTTCGGCCCCGTGCTGCCGATCCTCACCGTCGAGGGCCCGGACGAGGCGATCGTCCGGATCCGCGCCGGCGAGAAGCCGCTGACCGCCTACGTGTTCACCGGCCGCCGGGAGGTCGAGGACCGCTTCACCGCGGAGACCTCCTCGGGGTCCCTGGCGCTGGGGATGACCCTCGCCCACGTCGGCTCACCCACCATGCCGTTCGGCGGGATCGGCGCCTCGGGCTCCGGTGCGTACCACGGGCGGGCCGGCCTGGAGACCTTCACCCACGCCAAACCGGTGGTCCGCAAACCCCTGCGGCCGGACACCCTGCGCCTGGTCTACCCGCCCTATCGCGGCCTCAAGCGGAGACTGCTGGGGCGCGTGCTCCGCTGACCCGGGTGGAGTGCCTCGCGGCCCGGGCGACGCGGGAGCCCAGGTTCTCGTCCACAGTCCAGCGCTCGTTCAGGGCGCATCGGGCCGCGCGAGGCTATCGTCGTCGAAGGCCTCTGCAGGCCGATGGACCGAAGGAGCGTGCGCGCCATGACCCAACCGCCTCCAGGACTGCCGTCGTTCCCCGGCGCCCAGCCGCCGGGAGGAATGCCGCCGGGCAGTCCGCCCTCGGGTGGACCGCCGCACGGTGGCATCCCCTCGGGGCCCGGGTCACCCGGCCCCTTCGGAGCGTCCCCGAACCCCGGGCCCTCCGGCCGGAGCCGGCCCGAGGACCCGAACCTCATCAACGGTGCGACCACGCACGGGGTACTCGGTCGCAGACGGATCCGGCACCCGTGGGAGCTGCCTCTCCTGGCCGTCGGCATCGGACTGACGGTTCTGACCTATGCCGGGTGGATCGCCCTCATGGTCTCGACCGTCGTGCTGCAGGTCCTGGAGGGTGAGGCGACGGTCAGCGAGCTGTGGCGGTATGTGGGGTTCATCCCCTTCGCCCTCCAGCTCGTGGCGATCCTCCCGCTGTTCCCGATCCTGGCCTGGTGGGCGCGTGCGGTGATGTACGCGCGGATGCGGGCCACGGCCGTGCGCATGAGCCCTACCCAGTTCCCCGAGGGGTATCGGATGGTGGTCGAGGCCGCCCAGCAGTACGGCATGCGCCGGGTCCCCGATGCCTACGTGCTGATGGGCAACGGAGTCGTCAACGCCTTCGCCGCGGGCCACGGCTTCCGTCGCTTCGTGGTGATCCACTCGGACATGTTCGAGGTCGGCGGAGAGAACCGTGACCGGGAGGCACTGCGCTTCGTCATCGGGCACGAGGTGGGCCACCTCGCCGCCGGCCACGTCTCCTACTTCCGACTGGTCTTCGTCAACGTGCTGCGGATGATCCCGATCCTGGGCTCCGCGTTCTCCCGAGCCCAGGAGTACACGGCCGACAACTTCGGCTACAGCTTCGCGCCGGAGGGTGCACCGGGCGTGATCGGTGTCCTCTCGGGCGGCAAATACCTCAATGCCGAGGTCAACGTCAACGAGGTCGCCGATCGCGCCGCGACCGATCCCAGCTTCTTCGTCCACTGGGTCAACTGGCTGTCCTCCCACCCGGTGATCACGTGGCGAGCCCACGCTCTGCGTGATCGCTCCAAGCCCGGGTCCCTGTGGACCCGACCGGGCGGTGCGCTGTTCCGTTCGCCGCTGCCTCCGGGACACGTGTGGTCCTCGAAGTTCCCCACCCCCGGGGACGCCATGGCCATGCTCGAGGCCGCGGATCGGACCCGGCCGGCCGGGACCGGCGACCAGTTCGGCCGCTTCCCCGGCGCGGACTACTCCTCACGTCCCCCGCTGCGATCCCTGCAGGTCTCTGCGCCGCTGCTGTCGGATCGCACCGACTACGTGATCCCACCGGGACCCTACCGCGACGACGCCGACGGCACGGAGCCCGACGCCGGCGCGGATCCCTTCGGGCGCACAGGGCCGAGAGGGCCGACGGGATGGACGGGGTAGGAGCTGCCCGGCAGACCTTCCTCCCACCACGAGCGGCGGGCGGCGGCTGAACGGACGCTGGAGGGAGTGCCTATCCTGCTGATGTGACTCCCGACCCCAACGCACCGGCCCAGACGGTGCGCCGCAAGCCCCTCCTCGCGGTGCTCCTGGCGCCGCTGTTCATGGCACTGGTGGCCGTGAGCGTCATCAACGTCGCCCTCACCGCCATCGGTGAGAGCCTCGAGGCCGATACGGGCGGGCTGCAGTGGGTGATCTCCGGGTACGCGCTGGCGTTCGGGATGCTGCTGGTGCCCGCCGGCCGCGCCGGGGACGCCACAGGCAGGCGCCGGATGCTGATCGTCGGCATCGCCGTGTTCACGATCGGCTCCCTGCTCAGCGGCTTCGCCCCGTCGGTCGAGGTGCTCAACGCCGCCCGCATCCTCCAGGGCGTCGGCTCGGGGCTGCTGAACCCGCAGACGGTCGCGCTGATCCAGCAGCACTTCCGCGGCCAGGACCGCGCCCGCGCCTTCGCGCTGCTGGCGACCACGGTCGCCGTCGCCACCGCCGTCGGCCCCGTCATCGGCGGCCTGCTGATCCAGGTGCTGGGCCCCGACCAGGGCTGGCGATGGATGTTCCTGATGAACGTCCCGATCGGCATCGCCGCCATCGCCGGCGCCTTCAAGGTCATCCCCGACGACCACGTCCGGGCTACGCGTCGCCCGGACCTCGACCCCGTCGGCACCGTGCTGCTGTGCGTGGCGATCCTCGGGGTGATGCTGCCGTTCCTCGAGCGCGGCGTCAGCCCGCTGGTGTGGCTGTCCTTCCCCGTCGGCCTGGCGGTGCTGGGCCTGTGGTGGTGGTGGGAGCAGCGCTACAAGCTCTCCGGCCGGCCGCCGATGGTCGACACCGCGATCTTCACCTCCCGCGCATTCCGCAACGGCATCCTCATCGTCTCGATCTACTTCCTCGGCGCCACCAGTGTGTGGATCATCGTGCCGCTGTACCTGCAGATGCACCTCGAGCACTCCGCCTTCGAGGCCTCCCTGATGGGCCTGCCGTCCTCGGCCGCGGCCGCAGTGACTTCGCAGGTCGCCGGCCGGTACGTGCTCGCACTCGGCCGCCGCCTGGTGATTGCCGGGTTCGCCATCGCCTTCACCGGCCTGCTGGGCACCGCCCTTCTGGCCGGCTTCGTCGAGAGCGGGGCGATCGCGTTCTGGTGGCTGGCCGCGCCGCTGATGCTGATGGGCTTCAGTCAGGGCATGATCATCTCGCCGAACCAGACCCTGACCCTGCACTCGGTCGACCCCCGCTTCGGGGGCGTGGCCGGCGGGATCCTTCAGCTGGGCCAACGCACCGGCGCGGCGATCGGCACCGCGATGATCCCCGGTGTCATCTTCGCCCTCACCGAGGGCGGCCACGCGTGGCTCGAGGCGTTCATCATCGCGATCGCGATCATCATGGCGCTGACCCTCGTGGCCATGGCCGTCAGCGTCGCCGACCGGGCCCGCGAGAAGTCCAGCCCGGGAGCGCTGTGACGTCGCGGCGGCAGGGCTCTCAGGCGGTGAATCCCGCCGAGGCGCGGGTAGCGTGGCGGGGAACAGACAGAAGAGTCTGCACAAGGACCGACCAGCCGCGAGAGGACGATCTCCGTGACCACTGACCTCACCTCCCACGACTTCGCCGGCCAGATCGCGATCATCACCGGCGCTGCCTCCGGTATCGGCCACGCCATCGCGACCCATCTGGCCGAACGCGGGGCCCGCATCGCCGGCGTCGACATCGCCTCCGGCCTGGATGAGGCGGTCGCCGCCCTGCCCGGCGCCGGCCACCTGCCCGTGAGCGCGGACATCTCCGACGCGGACGCAGCCTCCGAGGCCGTCTCCCGGGTGACCACGGAGCTCGGAGCGCCCCACGTCCTCGTCAACTCCGCCGGCATCGGCCGCTTCGCCCCCGGCGAGCAGGTCCCGGCGAAGGACTGGCAGGCCACGCTCGCGGTCAACCTCTCCGGCAGCTTCTTCATGGCCCAGGCCGCCGGCCGCGCCATGCTCGAGGCCGGCTACGGGCGCATCGTCTCCATCGCCTCCCAGGCCGCCGAGATCGGACTGGCCGAGCACGCCGCCTACTCCGCCAGCAAGGCGGGCATCCTGGGCTTCACCCGAGTGCTCGCGGTGGAATGGGCCTCGCGCGGCGTCACCGTCAATGCCGTCTCCCCGACCATCGTCGACACCGCTCTCGCCCGCGAGATCTGGGTGGGGGAGAAAGGGGCGAAAGCCCGCGAGGAGATCCCGGCGGGGCGTTTCGCCGACCCCGGTGAGGTCGCTTCCCTGGTCGCTTTCCTCGCCGGCCGGGACGCCGCCATGATCACCGGCGAGAATGTGCGCGTCGACGGCGGCCGTTCCGTGATCTGATCCCGGGTCTGCAGTGCCCCTCGCCGAGCTGAGATCCGGCCGAGGCCAATAGCCCTTCCAGGGGCTCGCCTCGAAGGACATTTCCTGCGCGTCCGGTAAAAATCGGGCAAAAACCGCGGTCGGGATTGGTCAGGAAGGCTATTCCCGGTGCTCCGGGCCAGGCAACGTAGAGGGTGCCCCGGTACGGAGCGCAGGCCACCAGCCCGCAGCAGGGGAGCATCGCCGGTCCGCCGGTCGACAGCTTCCCGCTCCCGCCCCTTCCCCCGTGTCCCGAGGAGCCTTCCCATGGCCACTGCACGCCGCACCCCCTCCCACCGCGCCGACGGCGGCGCCGTCTACTTCCGCGGAGCTCGCGTGGCGCCCAAGATGGCCGCTGCCACCGGCGGCGCCGTCGTGGCCGCCGGGCTGAGCATCGGCGGCGCCGGTGTCGCCACCGCTGACCAGTCCGTGTGGGACGAGGTCGCCCAGTGCGAGTCCGGCGGCAACTGGTCGATCAACACCGGCAACGGCTACTACGGCGGTCTGCAGTTCTCCAGCTCCACCTGGACGGCCTTCGGCGGCGGCGAGTACGCCTCGAGCGCCGACGACGCGACCAAGGCCGAGCAGATCGCGGTCGCCCAGCGCACCCTCGCCGAGCAGGGCCCCGGCGCCTGGCCCACCTGCGGTGCCAAGGCGGGCCTGACCAGGTCCAACGGCGGGGCCGACCCCGATGCGCAGCCCGCCGGGGGCTCCAGCAGCGGCTCCACCGGCGGCGGCACGAGCACCGGCGCCCCGTCCGAGACCTCCGGTGCACTCGCCGTCGACGGCAAGTTCGGCCCCAAGACCACGGCGGCTCTGCAGTCCTGGATCGGCGTCAGCGCCGACGGCTCGCTCTCGACCAGCGACATCAAGGCGCTGCAGGCCAAGGTCGGCGCGAGCGTGGACGGCAAGATCGGCTCGGAGACCACCGGCAAGCTGCGCACCACGATCGGGCTCAGCGACAACGGCACCTGGGACTTCCGCACCAGCTACTCCACCACCAAGGCGCTCCAGCAGTTCCTCAACGACGGCGCCCCCGCCGCGAGCACGCCCAGCAGCTCCGGCTCGGAGGGCTCCGGCTCGAGCAGCTCCGCCGACCTCGTGGTCGACGGCAAGTTCGGCCCCAGGACCACGGCGGCTCTGCAGTCCTGGATCGGCGTCAGCGCCGACGGCTCGCTCTCGACCAGCGACATCAAGGCTCTCCAGGCGAAGATCGGTGCGGAGGTCGACGGCAAGATCGGCTCGGAGACCACCGCCAAGCTGCGCGCCGCCATGGGCCACAGCAGCAACGGCGTGTGGGACTTCCGCAACAGCTACTCGACGACCAAGGCGCTCCAGGAGTTCCTCAACTCCCACTGAGCGGGTTGCTGGGCCGGCATCAGGCACGAGCCCACTGGCACGAAGGTGTAGCTGAGCGGCATCTGCCCCCTCTCAGGGGAGGGCAGATGCCGCTCCACTACATGGTCGTGCCATCCCCCGTGTCGATGCCGGGTCGATGCTGGCGACGATGCCCGGCTGATCACGCCTCAGCCGTGTAGCCGCTCACCCGCCCAGCCGCATCCAGGCGTCGTTGCGCACGCGCACTCCGAGAGTCACCGCGCGGGCGATCATGAAGATCAGCGTGCACGCCACCCAGAGCGCGGCCAGGGCCCACGCCCCGTGCCAGTCGGAGTAGTAGACCAGCGCTGCGAAAGGCAGGGTGACGGCCGCGTTGAGGACGCCGGCCTTGGCCAGGTAGGGAGCATCTCCCGCGCCCATCAGCACCCCGTCCAGCACGAACACGTAGCCCGCCACGGGCTGGGCGATCATGAGGATCCACAAGGCCGCGCGCAGGTTCTCCTGCACCGCGACGTCGGGGGTGAACAGACCTGGGATCACGTAGCTGGCCGCCAGCAGCAGTATCCCGGTGGCCACGCCCCCGCCGACGCCCCACACCATCAGCCGGCGGGTCACCGCGCGCACGGAGGCGGCATCGGCCGCGCCGAGGAACCTCCCCGTCAGCGCCTGGCCCGCGATCGCGAGGGCGTCGAGGGCGAGGGCGAGCAGGTTGAACACGGTCAGGGCGATCTGGTGGGCGGCCAGCTGCACGGCTCCGAGCTGGGTGGCCACGAGCGTCCCGGCCAGCAGCACCACGCGCAGCGAGACGGTGCGCACGAACATCGGCACCGACTCGCGGCCGGCCGAGGCGACCTGCCCGAGGTGCGGCCGCAGGGGTGCACCGTGGCGACGCGCGGCGCGGGACACCAGCACCAGCAGCACCCCGGCCATGCCCCACTGCGCGATGACCGTCCCGAGGGCGCTGCCCGCGATCCCCAGATCCAGGGCGAAGATCAACGTCCAGTTCAACGGGATGTTCACCACCGCGCCCGAGACGGCGACGATCAGCGGCAGCTTCGCGTCCTGCAGGCCGCGCAGGAGTCCGGTCGCGGACTGCACGGCGAGCATCGCCGGCACCCCGAACGCGCTCAGGCGCAGATACGTCGTCGCCTCGTCGAGCACTTCGGGCGAGGGCCCGAACAGGGCCAGGATCCAGCGGCCGCCGACGGCGAGCAGGATCAGCGCACCCGCGCCGATCATCAGCGCCAGCCAGCAGGCGTCGACGCCGCGCGCGATCGCTTCGCGGGTGCGGCCGGCCCCGAACGCCCGCGCCACCGACGCCGTGGTCGAGTAGGCCAGGAACACCGAGAGCCCGATCACCGTGGTCAGCACCGCGGAGGCCAGGCCCAGGCCGGCGAGTGAGACGGTGCCGACCCGGCCGATGAACGCGGAGTCCACCAGCAGGAACAGCGGCTCGGCGATCAGCGCGCCGAGGCTGGGCACGGCCAGCCTTAGGATGTCGCGGTCGACGACGCGGCGGGCGGCGGCCTTCGAGGCCGGACCGGTGGCAGCGGGGGAGGTGGAACCAGGAGATGCGGGGTCGGGCACGGTCCCATTGTCCTCCCAGGGCGCACGGCCCGGAAAATCGCCCCGGAGAGCAGAACGGGGGCTGCGGGGCGGCCGACCGACGGACCTGGATTCTCCTACGGACGTCGGATACACCGATACAGATTCGTATGGAACAGTTCGGCGTGGAGGGCCCGCCGCCGATTCCTCCGGGCGCGGGACCTGCCGTGCCGCTTCGCCGCCGCACGCATCGCACCGCTCGAGGAGCACGATGAACCGCCTCGCCCGTCTGAGCCTGAACAACCGCTCCTTCATCGCCCTGGTCTGCATCGCCGTGTCGATCATCGGTGCCTTCGCGATGACGACGATGCGTCAGGAGCTCATCCCCTCCGTCGCGCTCCCGCAGATCCAGGTGGTCACTCCTGCACCGGGCTCCTCCTCGGAGCAGGTCCAGGAGCGCATCAGCCGCCCTATCGAGCAGGCCCTGAGCGGGCTGGAGAACGTCGAATCGACCTCATCGACCTCGCAGGCCGGCACCTCGATGGTCACGGTCGAGCTGACCTACGGCACGGACGTCGCGCGCTCGACCAACCAGGTCGACGCGGCCCTGACCCGCATCGAGGACCAGCTGCCCGAGGACGCCGAGCCCCAGGTCATCTCCGGCGGCACCAGCGACCTGCCGGCCGTCGTCGTCTCCGTCTCCTCCGATCTGGAGCCGACGGAGCTCGCCACCCGGCTGGACGCCTCCGTGACGGAGGAGCTCGAGCGGGTCCAGGGTGTCTCCTCGGTCGCCGTGATCGGCGCGCCCGAGGAGATCGTGCGGATCAGCCCGGACGAGGCGGCCCTGGCCGACAACGGGCTCACCGAGAACGACATCGCGACCGCCCTGGACGAGCACGGCCTGTCCGTGCCCGGCGGCACCGTCACCGACGAGAACCGCAGCCTCGACGTGGTCCTGGGCCAGTCCCTGGACAGCATCGAGAGTCTCGAGACCATCGAACTGCTCCCGGCCGGCGACGGCCAGCAGGGCGAGGGCCAGGAAGCAGAGCCGGGGCAGGCCGGCGAGGACCCTCAGTCGGGCGAGGAGGCACTGCCGGGCCAGGACGCCCAGGCCCAGCCGCAGGAACCGGTCACCCTCTCGGAGGTCGCCACCGTCGATCGCACCACCGAGGAGGCCACCTCGATCTCCCGCACCAACGGCCGCGAGTCGCTGGTCGTGATGGTCACCGCCACCACAGACGGCAACGTCGTGGACATCTCCGAGGACGTCGAGGGCGTGCTGGCGGACACCCTGCCGGACGTGGGCGGCAACGCCGAGAGCGACGTCGTCTTCGATCAGGCGCCGTTCATCGAGGAATCGATCGTGGCGCTCGCCGAGGAGGGCCTGCTGGGGCTGATCTTCGCCGTCGGCGTGATCCTGCTGTTCCTGCGGCGGGTGCGGCCGACGGTCGTCACCGCCATCTCCATCCCCACCTCGCTGCTGATCGCCTTCATCGGCATGCTGGTGACCGGGTACACGCTGAACATGCTGACCCTGGCGGCGCTGACCATCTCCATCGGCCGCGTGGTCGACGACTCGATCGTGGTGATCGAGAACATCACCCGTCACCTCGCCTACGGCAAGGCCAAGATGCGCGCCATCCTCGATGCGACCGGGGAGGTCGCCGGCGCGATCACCGCCTCCACCCTGGCGACGGTGGTGGTGTTCCTGCCGATCGCGGTCGTCTCCGGCCTGGCCGGTGAGCTGTTCCGGCCCTTCGCGCTGACCGTCGGTATCGCCATGCTCAGCTCCCTGCTGGTGGCGCTGACCATCGTGCCGGTTCTGGCCTACTGGTTCCTGCGCTCCCCGAAGGGCCACGAGGACCTCGATCCCGCCGACGCCGCCGAGGCCGCCCGAATCCGCCAGGAGTCCGAGGCCCGCGAGGAGCGCGGCTGGCTGCACCGCCTGTACGACCGCATCCTCCACATCACCCTCGACTCGCTGCTGCGCCGGCTGCTCACGCTCGCCGCCTCCGTCGCCGTGCTGGTCGCCACCGTGTTCCTGATCCCGCTGGTCAACGTCAACTTCCTGGGGGACACCGGGCAGAACATCGCCTCCCTCACCCAGACCCTGCCCCCGGGGACCAGCCTGCAGCAGTCCTCCGAGAAGGCCTCCGAGGCGGAAGAGGCGCTGCTCGAGGTCGACGGGGTCGAGACGGTCCAGACCACCATCGGCGGCGGCTCGACCGGTTTCGGGGGCGGCGGCGCCGAGAACGAGATCAGCTACTCGATCACCACCGAGACCGACGCCGACCAGGCCGCCGTCCAGGAGGACATGGTCGCCGCCCTGGAGGACCTCCCGGACTCCGGCACCGTCGAAGCGGCCGACGTCGCCTCCCCCACCGGCTCCAGCTCGATCGACATCCTGATCACCGGCCCCACCTCCGAGGCCCGCCAGGACGCGAACGACGCGATCCTCGCCGAGCTCGACCCGGTTCCCGAGGGCGTCGAGGAGGTCACCAGCGACCTGCAGGCCGATCAGCCCACCGCGGTGGTCACCGTCGATCGGGAGGCCGCCGGCCGGCTGGGGCTGACCGAGGACACCGTGATCGGCATGGTCGCGGCACAGATGTACCCCGGGGCCATCGGCACCATCACCCTGGACGACGACGAGCTGGACATCTACGTCGAGCGCGGCGAGAGCGTGGACACCCTGGACGAGCTCCGCGGCCTCGAGCTGGCCGGGGGGATCCCGCTGACCGACATCGCCTCGGTCGAGGAGGAGCAGTCCCGCCCCCAGATCGCCACCCAGGACGGACTGGAGACCGTCACGGTCTCCGTCACCCCCGAGGGTGAGGACGTGGGCGATGCGACCGACGCGGCCAACGCGGCGATCGAGGACGCCGACCTGCCCGACGGCGTCGACGCGACCGTCGGCGGCACCGCCGAGGACATCAACGAGACCTTCGGCCAGCTCGGCATCGCCATGCTCGCCGCGATCCTGCTGGTGTACGTGCTGCTGGTGTGGATCTTCAAGTCCCTCGTCCAGCCCCTGATCCTGCTGGTCTCGATCCCCTTCGCCGCCACCGGCGCTCTCGGGCTGCTGATCATCACCCAGGTCCCGCTGGGCCTGCCCTCGATGATCGGCCTGCTGATGCTCGTGGGCATCGTGGTCACCAACGCGATCGTGCTGATCGACCTGGTCAACCAGTACCGCCGGCAGGGCATGAGCCTGGAGGAGGCACTGCATCGCGGGGCCGGCAAGAGGCTGCGGCCGATCCTGATGACCGCGGCGGCGACGATCTTCGCGCTGATCCCGATGGCGCTGGGCATCACCGGCAACGGAGGGTTCATCGCGCAGCCGCTGGCCGTGGTCGTGATCGGCGGTCTCGTCTCCTCGACCCTGCTGACGCTGGTCATCGTCCCGGTGCTCTACCGGATCGCCGAGGGCCCGGGGGAGCGGCGCCGGCTCCGCGAGGAGGCTCGGCTGGCCGAGCTGCGCGAGGCACGCCACCGCGAGGCCCGCGAGCGGGCCGCGGCCGAGCAGGAGGAGACCCGGCGCAGCGAGGAGCGGCGCACCCGCAGCAGCCGCTCCGTCAACCCCGCCGGGTCCCCGGCGCCGGCGCCCGCGTCGGGAGAGGACCCCGCCGCGGGAGAGGACCCCGCCGCGGGAGAGGACCCTGCCGCTGGAGAGGACCCCGCCGCGGGGGAGCGCTCCACCGCACGGGAGGGCGTCGCGCCGAGCGAGGGCAGCGGCCACCGGGGCACGCGGCGCTCGCTCAAGGAGCGCGGCGGCATCGTCGGGATCATCCGACGCCGTCGCGGGCGTGACTGACCGGCTCGTGACGCGGCACCGGCCGCTTCGCGGCTGACGGGCCTGCGCCGACCGCTGCCGGTCCCCGGCGCAGCCCGTCCCCTACGATGCGACCATGCCCCTGCAGAGCCTGCGCGAGTCGCTCGCCGGTGCCGCGACGGGCGGGTGGTCGGTGCGCACCCGCGTGCTGTCCGTGGTGCTCGCCTTCATGGTGGTGGGGCTCGCCGTCACCGGCCTGCTCACCTATGCGTCCCAGTTCGGTGTGCTCGAGGACCGCGTGGAGGCCGAGCTGGAGCAGGAGCTGCGCGAGCTGGATCTGATCGCGAACGCCACCGAGGACGACGGCTCCCACGTCCACACCTCCGTGGACAGCGTGCTGAACGCCGCCACGGAGTCCGCGGCGCCCTCGGACAACGAATCGGTGCTGGCCGTGATCGACGGCGAGCCGCTGTACAAGCCGCAGGCACAGGATTTCGACCTGGTCGCAGAAGGGCCCGCCGAGTCGCCGACGGTGCTGGAGGACATCCTGGCCGTGCACGAGCCGGGCCGCACGGTCTCCACCAGTCTGGACGTCGACGGACGCGAGGTGAAGGCCCTGGTGGCCTCCGTACAGGTGGCGGGGGACGACTCGGAGGGGATCTTTGTGGTCGCCAATGACATCGGCGCTCAGAAGCAGGAGCTGTGGCGGTCCGTGGCCACCTTTTCGGCGCTGTCCGTGGTGACGCTGATCGTGGCCGGCGGGGTCGGCTACCTCGTCACGGGGCGACTGCTCAGACCGCTGGAGACGCTGCGCGCTGCGACGGAGGAGATCACGGTCGACGACCTCGGCCGCCGGGTCCTCGTGCCCGAGGGACAGGACGACATCGCCGCTCTGGCCCGCAACTTCAACCGGATGCTCGAACGGATCCAGGCGGGGTTCGCCGAGCAGCGGCGCTTCATGAGCGACGTCGGCCACGAGCTGCGCACCCCGCTGACGATCGTGCACGGGACCCTGGAGACGGCCGACGCCGAGGACCCCGCCGACGTGCGCGAGGCCCACGAGATCGCCATGGACGAGCTCGACCGCATGGGACGCGTCGTCGGGGACCTCTCGGAGCTGGCGGCCTCGACCCGTCCCGACTACGTGCGCACCCGGCCCGTGGACCTGGCCGCCTTCGCCCGCTCCGCGCTCGCACGGATGGAGCACATCGCCGACCGCGACTGGGTGCTGGACCGGGCCGCGGACGTCACGGCCGACGCCGACGAACAGCGCCTGACGCAAGCCATCGTCCAGCTCGCCGCCAATGCCGCGCGCTACAGCGAGGAGGGCAGCAGGGTGCGGTTCGCGGTGGACCGGGTGCTGGGACCGGACGGCCCGGAGATCCACCTCAGCATGCAGGACGAGGGCGTCGGCATCGCCGAGCAGGACCAGCAGCGGATCTTCGAGCGGTTCGCTCGGGTCGACAACGACCGCGGCTCGGGCACCGGCCTGGGCCTGCCCATCGTGCAGGCGATCGCGCAGGGCCACGGCGGGGACGTGCGCCTGTCCTCGCAGCCCGGCCGTGGCTCCACGTTCACCATCGTGATCCCGCAGCATGCGCGGCCGGCGGGGAGCGGGCCGGGCGGGCCGGGGGAGGTCGAGCCCGGGGATACTGGACCGACGGGCACCGGCGCGGGCACGCAGGCGCCGCAGACGAAGGGAGCAGGCCGCCGATGAGGATCCTGATCGCCGAGGACGAAGCACGGATCGCACGATTCGTCGAGCGCGGGCTCAAGGCCAACGGGTACGCCTCGAGCGTGGTCGAGGACGGCATCAGCGCACTGGACCTCGCCTCCAGCGGCGACTTCGACCTGCTGATCCTCGATGTGGGACTGCCGCGGATGGACGGCTTCCAGGTGCTCAGGGCGCTGCGGGAGATGGAGGTGGACCTTCCCATCCTCATGGTCACCGCTCGCACCGGGGTCGAGGACACGGTCCAGGGGCTCGAGGCCGGCGCCAACGACTACATCGCCAAACCCTTCCGCTTCGAGGAGCTGCTGGCCAGGGTGAAGCTGCGTGCGCGCGAGGCGACGGCGGGCGCCGGCGCGGCCGGCAGCGATGTGCTCGAGCTCGGGGACCTGCGTCTGGACCTGCGCACGCGGGTCGCCACGTTCCGCGACGAGCCGGCCGACGGGGACGGCGAGGGCGCGCCCGCCGACCGGGCCGAGGAGTCCGGCGGCGCGGCCGGTCCGGAGCGCTCGGTCGAGCTGTCCTCGCGGGAGTTCACGATGGCACGGGTGTTCCTCGAGAATCCCCGTCAGGTGCTCACCCGCGACCTGCTGCTGTCGAGGGTCTGGGGCTACGACTACGACGGCGCCTCGAACGTGGTCGACGTGTACGTCGGATACCTCCGCGGCAAGCTGGGCGCACGTCGCTTCGTGACCGTCCGCGGCGCCGGGTACAAACTCGTGGATCCGCGCGCGTGAGGCCCCGCCTGACGAGCCGGCCACGCGCACCCCGGCCCGTGATGCCTGGGGCGCGGCCAGCACATGAGAGGCCTCTCATGACGAGTTCACGCCCGTTTCATCGCAGGTGGGGACCATGAAAGACGTGAAGGCTCTCCGTACCGCCGCAATCATCCTGGCTGTCGCGCTCGCGGCGGTCGGCCTCGCCGCGCTGCCCGCCGTGGAGCAGACGGGGGTGGACCGTCCGGGCATCGTCGTGGAGGAGGACGCCGCCGCCTCCGACGGGGGCGGATCCTCCGGTGGCCTGCCCGGTGACGTGCCCGAGTCCTCGCAGGCCGGCGACAGCGCGGGGGAGGAGTCCGTGGAGATCCCGGAGGCCGAGGCCGGAGCCGGGTCCTCGGGCTCGGAGGCCTCCTCCGCCGGCGACGGGGTCTCCCTCGAGCCGGCTCCTTCGCCGAAGCCGGCCCCGGAACCCTCCGCAACCCCCGAGTCCGACGGCTCCGGGCAGGGCAGCTCCTCGGGGTCCGGCAGCTCCAGCGGTTCCAGCAGCTCCAGCGGGTCCAGTGGTGCCGGCGGCTCATCGAGCAGCGAGGACGGCGCCTCCACGGGCACGACGCAGCGCCCCTCCGACACCTGCGAGTGGGACGACGGGGGCTGGGAGTGCGAGGACGATACGTCCACCCGCAGCGCCGACGCCGACGACGATGATGATGACGACGGCGACGACGATGAGGGGGACGACGACGATGAGGACGACGAGGACGACTGACCGCGCCCGCCTGGACGACTGACCGCGTCCCCTGGGGGCGAATGACTGATCTCGCCCGGGCGACTGACCGGTCTCCCCGTGGGGCGACTGACTGATCTCGCCCGGGCGACTGACCGGTCCCGCCTGGAGGACTGACCGATCTCGACCGGTCTCGACCGGTCTCGGCGTTACTCGTCCTCGCTGTCCGTCCCGACGCCGGCGGTGGTACCGCGCTCGGCGGCCGTGAGCGAGCGCAGCCGGTATTCGCGTGCCTCGAGCCGACGGGCGAGGTCATCGGACCCGGTCAGCAGGACCATGCCGGGATACCCGGTCAGCACCCGCTCCAGCATCCTGCGCCCGTCGTCATCCAGATCGCCCTCGAGGGCGTCGACGATCAGCAGCGGCGGCGTCCCGTACAGGGCACGGGCCAGGGCGAGCCGGGCGCGGTCGCCGCGCCCCAGCGGTTCGCCGCCGCGTCGCAGACGGGTGCGGGCGCCATCGGGCAGTGCGGAGACGTCCAGGCCGACGAGGTCCAGGATCTCCTGGTCGTGGGCCGCGTCCAGGTCGGGGCGGCGGTAATGCAGTGCCCGTGCCACCGTGCCCGGCTCGAAGACAGCGCCGGCACCTGCGTAGCCGACCAGCATCCGCACCCGCTTGGAGCGCAGAGCCCGCAGGTTCTCACCGGCCACCCACGTCGCATCGGGAGCGGCACCCTCCGGGCCGGGGGAGAGCTCGAGCAGCCGTCGCACGAAATCGCGCGGGGCCGCAGGGTCCTCACTGACCAGCCGCACCCGATCGCCGGCCCACGCCCGCAGCGCATCACCGGGCTCCGTCAGGCCCGGCAGCTCGAGGTGGACGAGGCGCTCGGCTCCCTGCCCGGCCGGTGGCATCACCGGCGGGGCGGCCTCCGCACCGGCCCGGCGACGTGCCGAGGCCTGTTCACGGCGGGCCGCCGCGCCGGCCAGGGCGGGCCCGAGCACCATTCGCGCGGCCCGGTAGGTCTGGCGGTACTCCACGATCCGGCCGATCTCGAGAACGGGGGTCGAGGCGATCCCGGCCACGGCCATGGCCGCCATCGTGATCCCGGGGGCGAGACCCAGGAAGGCGCCGGTGGCGGCCACCAGCAGCGCGGTCAGGGTCGAGGCGACGATCCCTCCGGCGCGGATGGTCCCCACCGTCTCGGCGCGATCCACCGCGATCTCGACCAGGCGGCCCGAGGCGTCCCGGAGGTTGCGCAGCTCGCGGCGGGTCCCGCCCGAGGCGAGGATCCCGTCGGACGCTGTCACCGTGTCGGCGATCCGGGAGGCGAGCCGGCCGCGGGTGCGCCGCATCCGGCGCGTCTTGACCAGCGCGGTGCGCGCCCAGAACACCAGGCACAGGCCGAGCACCAGCAGCGGAGCGGCCATCGCGAGGGCGAGCGCGGGGTGGAGCACGGCGAGGGTGACGAGGCTGCCGCCGATCAGCGGCACCGCCACCGTGAGCGGGGCGATGCCCTGGGAGACCCAGTTGCGCACCCCGGAGAGATCATTGGTGGTGCGGGCGACGGTCACGCCCAGGGAGGTCGCGTGCCCGGGAGTGAGGGCGTCGCCGAGCAGGTGCAGCCGCAGCTGATGGACGTAGTCCTGACCCAGCTTCTCGGCCACCACCCGCTCGTGCACCTTCAGCGCGCCGACCGCGAGGGCGGCGAGGACCAGCAGGACCAGCGCCCGCAGCAGCAGCGGGGAGGCTCCCGTCGGAGCCTCCTGGAGCTTGACCAGCGCCCACGCCGACAGGGCCGCGAGCCCGGCCTGACCGAGGCCCAGCAGCACCAGGACGCTCAGCCAGCGGCGTCGCACGCCCCGCAGCAGCGGAGGCAGCGGCGGCGGGTTCCGCAGCAGTCCGTCGGCGTCCTCACGGGGTTCCCGCTCGCGCCCGTTGCGCTGACGGGATGCCGGCTCGGCCGACTCCCGCTCACGCGATGCCCGCCCGCTCTCACGCCATGCCCGCCGGCGCTCACGCAGCATCGGCGCCGTGCTTCCCGAGCAGGTCGGCGACCAGCCCGCGGGCGATGCCGGCATCGGCCAGGTCGAAGGTCGGCACGACGGGGATCTCGAGCGCCCGGCGGGACTCGGCCGTGGCCAGCGGGGAGCTGGTCAGGACGCCCGAGACGAAGCTCGGGACGTGGCCGAGCGTGGCCAGCGCCGCCACCCCTCCGACCGCGCCGAGCGCATCGCCCGCGGAGAAGACCACCTCGTCCACCACCCGGCAGAACTCCGCATCGCCCAGCAGGCGGGCGGTCTCGCCCTGGTAGAGCCCGTCGGCGATCTCCAGCAGGACCACGTCCGGCGCCGCACCGCCACCGGCGAGCTCGTCGGCCATGGACAGGAACAGGTCCCGCACCTCGTCGGCCCCGAGCTGGAACGTCGAGGCGTAGCCGAAGTCGGTGAAGTCCAGGACCCGATGGGCGCCGGCGTCGAGGAAGAGGTTGTAGTCGTTGCCGGCGCCCGTGCCCGTCGCCTTGCCTGCGGCGACGCGCAGACCGGCTGCGGCGAGACCGTGGGCGAGCTGGGCGAGCACGGTGGACTTGCCGGAGTTCATGGACGTCCCCAGCACCGCGATCACCGGCGCGTGATGGGCGGGGCGATCGGTACGGGAGGCCACCCCGGGCGCGATCCGATGCGCGGCGGCCCGAGACAGGGTGAGGGGACCGTGCTCATCGCGCAGGACCCCGATGGGCTCGATCTCGGTGGGGGAGCCGACGCCGGCGTGCTGCTCGAGCACGCGCGAGGCGAGTCCCCCGGCGGCCGCGAGGTGAGCGGGGCCGAGGTCGGCCGGGACCGTCGCGAGGAACTGATCGGCGGCGTAGCGGCTGCCGTAGGCGACCACGATCTCGTCGCCCACGAACAGGACCTGGCGGCGGGAGGTCGGGCCCTCGAGCCGCTTGTGGTGGCCGATGGAGGTGACGCGGGCCAGGACGATCTCGCCTGCGCGCGGGGTGTGGTCCGCGGTGATCAGGTCGACGTCCGCGGCGCGGCGCAGGAACGCCCCGACGCTCCGCGTGGAGAACGCGTGCTTGGCGCGCTCGATCCGGGCCCGCGGCGTCTCGGCCGTGTCCGTGCTGCGCGCCGGCCCGGCGGAGAGGACTGCGTCGGCCGGGGAGGTCGTGGTGGCGGGGGCTGTCGCGGGGGCCTGGTTCAGGATCGTCATGGGGACTCCTCGGGATGCTGCATTCTGGATCGGACCGCCCAGAGCCGCGGGCGATGGGATGCAGTGAATCGGGAGGGGATGAGCCGGTGATGAGCCGCCGATGAGAGGACTCTCAGACGAATCTCCCCTGGTCACAGCGTGTTACTGGGGCGGAGAGCCGCCTGTGGGCCATACCCGGGCGGTCCGGCGACGAGTCCGCGGGGCGGCGGGGCGGGCTCGGGACCTCTCAGCGGAGGATTGGTAGGTTCCCTCTGTGATCATCTCCGGCGCCGCCACCGTCCCGGAACCGGGTGGCCGTCGCGACCAGGCAGGTCCGCCCGGCATGGAGGAATTGAGGGTCGCCCTGCGACCCCCGGAACTGCCCCTGCCCTTCCCGCGCAGCGTGCTCGAAGCCGCGCACCGGGTGGGTGATCTCGTGCACGCCGAGCGCTACCGGGACGCCCGCGCGCTCGCCGAGGAGTTCCGCACCGCGCCGGCGGAGCCCGGGGACCGGCTGGCGCTGCTGCGCGCTGCCCTCCGCGGCGCCGTGCTGATGGGCGATGCGGATGCGGTGGATCGCGACGCGGCGGACATGGTCTCCGTGCTGCATCGCTCGGGCTTCGCCGAGCAGGCGCAGGCGACCGTGGCCGTGCTGCTGGAGCGCGGCCCGGTGCGCAGCCGCTCCGCCGCGGCCACCAAGGCCGCCGTGGACGGGGCCGGCTCCGCCGCGAGGGGCCGGCGGCGCGGGCAGCGAGCCGAGCCGCCCCCGGAGCTGCTGGCCGTGGTCCGTGGCCTCGAGCAGACCTCTCTTCCCGGGGCCGACGAGGCCCGCGGCGCGGCCGATCCGCGGCGCGCGGTCACCCGGCTCCGGGCGGCGCTGAAGGCCCTGCCCGCCGTCCGCGAGAAGGTCATGGGCGATCCCGACAAGGAGCTGCGCCTGCGCATGGCCCAGGCCCTCGAAGCCGTCGGTGATCCCGCCGGCGCCACCACCCACGCACTCGACGTGCTCGAGGTGCTCGACCAGGAGGCCGCCGAGGCCGGAGGGCCCCTCCCCGACCCCGCGCGCATCGCCACCTCCGCCCACGCCGTGCTGGCCCGCACCCTGGGCATCGAGCACCCTCTGCACGCGGCCCGTCACGCCCTGGACGCCCTGGAGACCCTCCACGACGTCGAGGATCCGCCCTTGCGGATCGGCTTGATCACCGACCTGCTGCGGGCCCTGATGGCCGCCGGCGCCACCGCCCAGGCCTCCTTCACCGCCGGCCGTCTCGCCTCCCTCCAGCGCTCCCTGCAGCGGGACGCCCTGCGCACCGGCCCGCTGCTCGCCGTCGCGGCCCAGCGCATCGCGGCCGAGCGATACGAGGCCGCGTGGGTGCCCCTCGAGCAGGCCCGGCGCATCGCCGACCAGCAGCGCGATCACCGCCGCGCGCTGGAGGCCTCCCGGCTGGCTGCGAGCATCCACGAGCGCACCGGCGACCACGCCGCAGCCCTCCAGGAGCTGCGCCGCGTGGCCTCCGAGGCGCGCTGGCTGGCCGACGACCTCGCGACCCCGCGTGCCGAGCGCGCGAGGATGATCAGGACCGAGCTCGAGGCGCACGCGCTCGTGCTGCGGCGTGCTCTGGATCTGGGACGGACCGCTGTGGCCGACGAGGTGGCCGGGGCGATCGAGCGCCGTGCCCGCCCCGAGGGTGGCCGGCCCCTGCTGCCCCCCGAGCTGCTGTGGGACCACCGGGTCGACGCCCGGGTGGGCCGCTTCATCGCGGTCGGCACCGCCCTGGCCCGCGAGGAGGCCGCCCGTGCCGCTGACACTGGAGATGCCGCCGGTGCCGCGCCCGTCCCCGGAGCTGCGGATTCCGCCCGGGCCGCCGACGCCCCCGGCGCTGCCGATGCGGCCGAGTACGAACGTCGCCGTCGCGAGGCGATGCAGGTCATCGACGAGATGCCCGCCGGTCACGACGCCCGTGCCCGGTACTGGGCGGCCTATGTCGATGACCGGCACGCCGAGATGCTCGCCGATCGCGGCATCCACGACCGGGCCCGGCGGGCGGCGAAACGAGCCCGCGACGGCTGGGCCCACCTGGAGATGGCCGACGACGTCGCCCGCGTCGACGCCCTGCTCGAGCGCCTCGGCGACGCCTGACCGCGACGGTGCCCGGCACCTGGGTCCGGCGTCCCCGGCGCCAGCGCAGGGCCGTTGGCAAACCAGCGCCGGCGCCGGGCTGTTGGCAAGCCAGCGCCGGCGCGGAGCTGTTGGCAAAAAGGTGTTGCTGAGCGGCTCCAGACCCCTGTGAGAGGAGGGCACGGTCCGCTCAGCTACATGTTCGTGCCACGCGCCAGGTAGGGGACTGCTGCGGGTGGCCAGGCAGGTGCGGCACTGCTGCGGGTGGCGCGTCGGGCAGGGTTCTGCTGCGGGCGGCCCCAAGGGTCCTGCATCGCTGCGGGTGGCGCAACAGGCGGATCCGGCACTGCTGCCGACCCGCCCTCTGACGTACCGTGGAGGTATCGGCCGGAAGGGGCGCGGGGCGATGAGCGTAGACATCGACGAGCACACGCATGGCCCGGACGAGCACATCCGCGTACGGCACAACGCTGCCTCCCGCCGCTACGAGGCGGTCCGGAACGGCGCGACCGTCGGCATCCTCCTGTATGAGCGAACCCGCCGGCGGATCGAGCTCGTCCACACCGTCACCGATCCCGAGCATCGCGGGGAGGGAGTCGCGTCGGTGCTGGTGCGCACCGTCCTGGCGGAGGCGCGATCCGAATCGCTGGCGGTGGTCGTGATCTGCCCGTTCATCGAGAGCTGGCTGCAGCGCCACCCGGAGCAGGCCGGCGGCGTCGTGCACGAGTGACCCGCGCGAGGTCGGCGATGCGCGGGCCGGAGCGCGCGGAGATGACCGTCAGGTCGGGCCTCGCGGCCGGCCCTCGACCGAGTCCGCGCTGCGGCGTAGCGTCGGGCGCATGAATGGAATCGACATCCTTCGTGACGCAGCGTCCCGCCCCCTCGACGCCGCCGAGGCTCTGCGCGACAAGCTCGACGCCGAGACGCTCAATGCCCATGTGGGCGGACACCCGAACTCCGTCGCCTGGCTGCTCTGGCACGCGGGCCGCGAGATCGATGCGCAGCTCGCGGATCTGGCCGACCACCAGGAGCTGTGGGTCTCCGAGGACTTCGCAGAGCTCACCGGCTTCGGGGAGGAAGGGTCTCGGGTCGGCTACGGGGACTCGGCCGAGCAGGCCCGCGCCGTGACCGCCGAGGAGCCCGGCCCGCTGCTGGAATACCTCTCCGCCGTGACGGAGGCGCTGCTGGCCTACCTCGACACCCTCGACGAGGACGCGCTGGGCGAGGTCATCGACGACAGCTGGGACCCGCCGGTCACGCGTGGCGCGAGGCTGGTGAGCATCGTCGATGACGCCGCCCAGCACGTCGGCCAGGCGGCGTACGTCGTCGGGGTCCCCGAGAAGGCCTGATCTCGAGACTCTCCGGTGGCGGCACGGGCCGTGGCCGGAGTCCGGGTCGCCTCAGTCCGGCCGCACGGCGCTCAGGCAGAACGGGTGTCCGACGGGATCGAGCATCACCCGCCAGGCCGAGGGCTCCGGCTGCGCATCGGCCTCGCGGGCGCCGATCTCCGTGGCGGCGGTGACCGCGGCCTCGAGATCCTCCGCGGCCAGGTCCAGGTGCATCTGTGCCCGCTGCGGACCCTCCGGCCACTGCGGGGCCGTGAACTCGTCGGCCGTCATCAGCGTGAGCATCGGGCCCGCCCCCGCCAGGGAGACGACCTCGCGGCCCGGGGTCGCGAAGGCCTCCTCGAGCCCCAGCAGCGCGCAGTAGAACGGGGCCAGGTCGTCGGGCCGGGGACAGTCGATCGAGATGGACGCGAGCGGAGCGATGGCATCAGGCATGGCATCACCGTAGGCGCCGGGCCCGACGGACCAGCCGGCCAACAGGCTGACGGCCGGACGCGGCCTGCCCCGTTCCTCCACACCGCATGTGAATCCACACCCCGATCGATGTCACGTCGCCCGGCGTCCGCCGGTGTTCCTACACTGGCTCGGTGACATCCACTGAGGCTTATGAAGCAGGACCGGACCGCGGCCTGGAGCGCACCCCGCCCCAGGACCTCGCTGCCGAGCGCGGCGTTCTCGGCGGGATGATGCTGTCCAAGGACGCGATCGCCGACGTCGTGGAGACCGTCCGCGGCAGTGACTTCTACCGCCCTGCGCACGAGATGATCTTCGAGGCGATCATCGACCTGTACGGCCGCGGCGAGCCCGCCGACCTGGTCACCGTCTCCGACGAGCTCTCCAAGCGCGGCGAGCTGCAGCGCGTGGGCGGCGGCGCCTATCTCGCCGACCTCATCGACATGGTCCCCACCGCCGCCAACGCGGGCTTCTATGCCGAGATCGTCGTCGAGCGCGGCACCCTGCGCCGCCTGGTGGAGGCCGGCACCCGCATCGTCCAGCTCGGCTACGCGGCCGACGGCGGCGAGGTCGACGAGGTCATCAACGAGGCTCAGGCCCAGGTCTACGCGGTCACCGAGCGCGGTCAGAGCGAGGACTTCGTGCCGCTGGGCGAGGTGATCGACGAGACCCTGAACACGATCGAGGCCACCCAGAACCGCGGTGGTCAGGTCACCGGTATCCCCACCGGGTTCGCGGAGTTCGACGAGCTCACCCAGGGCCTGCACGGCGGGCAGATGATCATCTTCGCCGGCCGTCCCGCGATGGGTAAGACGACGCTGGGCATGGACGTGCTGCGCTCCGCCTCCATCCACAATGGCAAGGCCTCGGTGATCTTCTCGCTGGAGATGGACAAGACCGAGATCACGATGCGCCTGCTCTCGGCCGAGTCGCAGGTTCCGATGAATCGCATGCGCGACGGCTCGATGGACGACCGCGACTGGCAGGCCATGGCCCGCGCCATGAGCCGCATCGCCGACGCCCCGCTGTTCATGGACGACAGCGCGAACATGTCCCTGATGGAGATCCGTGCGAAGTGCCGCCGGCTCAAGCAGAAGCACGACCTGGGTCTGGTGGTCATCGACTACCTGCAGCTGATGAGCTCGGGCAAGAAGGTCGAGTCCCGTCAGCAGGAGGTCTCGGAGTTCTCCCGTGCCCTGAAGCTGCTGGCCAAGGAGATCGAGGTGCCCGTGATCGCGATCTCGCAGCTGAATCGTGGCAGCGAGCAGCGCCAGGACAAGACCCCGATGATGAGCGATCTGCGCGAATCCGGCTCGATCGAGCAGGACGCGGACCTCATCGTGCTGATCCACCGTGAGGACTACTACGAGAAGGAGTCCGCCCGCGCCGGCGAGGCCGACCTCATCCTCGCCAAGCACCGTAACGGTGCCACCAAGACGATCCCGGTCGCCTTCGAAGGCCACTACTCGCGGTTCAAGGACATGGCCGGCACCGGCGGCTTCAGCGGCTGAGGTGCCGCGCCGGGTTCAGGCGCCCCGGTCCCCGGAAACGTCTCTGCGCTGACACAGAACCGTGGAACGGGCACGCGTGCCGCGGATTCTCAGCAGCGACCCCGATTCGAGGCGCGCTGACGGCGGTCGTGGGGATGCGGTGGCCGTATGGGCGCCGTCACCGCCGCGGTCGGAGTGCACGAAGTCCCGCGGGCTTCCTTGGCCGCGGTGCCGGTCGCTGCGCCCGGATACGCCGACGAGTTCGCTCTCGAGCTGGACGTCCCGCCGCGCGCGAGCGCCGAGTCCTGGGCACGGGCGATGTTCGGGGACATCCCCGATACCGGGGAGCGAGTCATCTTCCGGGGCCTCCTGCGTCTGCGGCTGGAACCGGGGCCGTCGCCGGATGTAGTCGCCGGGTTCGTCGTCGCCGAGCGGAATCACGAGACGATCCGTCTCGAGGCGCATTCGCCCTTCCTCACCTGCCATCTCCTGGTGCGGACCCACGCCCTGCACGTCACGCTCACCACGGTGATGGACTACACCGGCCGCGCCGGGCCTGTGGTGTGGAGCCCCCTGTCCATGGCACACCGCCGTCTCGCGCCCGGGCTGCTCCGCGACGCGCAGGAGAAGCTGTCGTCTCCGTAGCGGTCGCGGGCCGACCAGATCCCAGGTTCCTATTGTGGTGGCCATCACAGGTGCTACGGTCAGCCTGAGTCCGGTGCTGCTCGCACCGGCCTGGCATCACCGCAGAACGAAGGAGTTGTGCCTGTGACCTCCTCTCCCCAGGGGACTCCCGGCCCTGTGCCGGATCCCGACGAGCCCCTCACCCCCACTGCCGAGCAGTTCCTCGCCGTCCAGGAGTCCGAGGAGTTCGGGCAGCTGCGCCGCAGCTTCCGCGGCTTCGCCATCCCGATGACGATCGCCTTCCTCGTCTGGTACCTGAGCTACGTGCTGCTGTCGACCTACGCCACGGGATTCATGTCGATCCAGGTGGTCGGATACCTGAACCTCGGCACGATCTTCGGGTTCAGCCAGTTCCTGATGACCTTCCTCATCACGTGGGCGTACATCCGCCACGCCAACAAGTCGCTGGATCCGATCTCCAGCAGGATCCGTGGCGAGCTGGAGGGCACCGAATGAACGACATGGGCAATCCGATCCTGAACATCTCGATCTTCCTCGCCTTCGTCATCATCACCCTGGTCGTGGTGGTGCGGGTCTCGAAGACGACCACATCGGCCGGGGACTTCTACCACGGCGGCCGCGCCTTCTCCGGACGCCAGAACGGCATCGCCATCGCCGGTGACTACCTCTCGGCCGCCTCGTTCCTCGGCATCGTCGGGGCCGTCGCCCTCTACGGGTACGACGGTCTGCTGTACTCGGTCGGCTTCCTCGTCGCCTGGTTGGTGGCGCTGCTGCTGGTGGCGGAGCCGCTGCGCAACACCGGCAAGTACACGATGGCCGACGTGCTGAGCTTCCGGATGCAGAAACGGCCGGTGCGCACCGCCGCCGCCACCTCCACCCTGGCGATCACGTTCTTCTACCTGCTCGCGCAGATGGCCGGCGCCGGGGCCCTGGTGTCCCTGCTGATCGGCATCGAGGGCCGCGTGGGTCAGTCGATGGTGATCGCCGTCGTCGGCGTCGTGATGATCGCCTACGTGCTGATCGGGGGCATGAAGGGCACCACCTGGGTGCAGATCATCAAGGCCGTCCTGCTGATCACCGCCGTCGGCGTCACCACCGTGTGGATCCTGGCGCTGAACGGCTTCAACCTCTCCGCCCTGCTCGGACAGGCCGTCCAGAACCACCCGGAGGGGCAGGCGATCCTCGATCCGATGCTGCAGTACGGCACCTCCGGCGCCACCAAGCTGGGCTTCGTCTCCCTCGCGATCGCGCTCGTGTTCGGTGCCGCCGGACTGCCCCACGTGCTGATGCGCTTCTACACGGTGCCCACCGCGAAGGAGGCCAGGCGCTCGGTGGTCTGGGCGATCGCCCTGATCGGCTTCTTCTACCTGTGCACCCTGGTGCTCGGGTTCGGGGCCGCCTACATGGTGGGCGTGGACACGATCGACGCGCTGCCGGGCGGCTCGAACTCCGCGGCCCCGGCGCTCGCCTACGCCGTCGGCGGGACCGCCCTGATGGGCATCATCTCCGCGGTGGCCTTCGCGACCATCCTCGCGGTGGTGGCGGGCCTGACGATCACCGCCTCCGCGTCGTTCGCGCACGACATCTACAACGGCGTGATCAAGCGCGGCCAGGCCGACCCCCAGAAGGAGGTCACCGTCGCCCGGCGCACGGCGCTCGTGATCGGCGGCGTCTCGATCGTCGGCGGCATCCTCGCGGCCGAGCAGAACGTGGCATTCCTGGTCTCGCTCGCCTTCGCCGTGGCGGCCAGCGCCAACCTGCCCTCGATCCTCTACACCCTGTACTGGAAGCGGTTCAACACGCGCGGTTCGGTGTGGAGCATCTACGGCGGCCTGTTCAGCGCGCTGTTCCTCATCACGTTCTCCCCGGTGGTCTCCGGATCAGAGACGGCGATGATCCCCGGCCTGGACTTCGCGTGGTTCCCGCTGTCCAACCCGGCGATCATCACGGTGCCGCTGGGCTTCTTCCTCGGCTGGCTCGGGTCGGTGACCTCCTCGGAGCGCAACGACCTCAAGCACGCCGAGATGGAGGTGCGCTCCATGACGGGCGCCGGCTCGGAGAAGGCCACCGTCACGCACTGACCCTGGCGGACTCAGGCCAGCCGCAGCCCATAGCTCGCCCCCACCGCCCGGTCGTGCAGCTCGATCACCTGCTGTTCCCGCGCGGTCGGGGCAGGGCCTGCGGTCTCCAGCAGCCGGCACACGGCCGAGTCGCGGGAGGCGGCGTCGTAGCGCTCGACCCAGCGCCGATACTCCTGGTCCCGCGGTGACCGGGCCGACAGCGACTCCAGGCGGTCCACCGTGATCCGCCACGGCTTCGGCGTCAGCCGTGCCCGGTACGAGTCGTGGACACGGCACAGGAGAACGTACAGCCGGTCGCTGCCGAGCTCACTCATCAGCTGCCGGGCCCGCTCGCTGCCGGGCTCGGCGCCGCTGCCGGTGACCAGCAGGCGGAAGCCGTTGCGGGTGCGGTAGGTACGCATCCCCAGTTCGGGATGGCGGACGCTGAAGTCGGCGATCACCTGCAGGATCCGAGCATGCTCCTCACCGCGGGCCCCGGGGTCCGGGAGGCCGTACGCGTCGGGATCCTCCTCGGCGCCGGCCCCATCTCGGCCGCCACCGAACAGACGCGAGAGGAGGCCGCCCCGGCCGCGCCGGCGGGAGGACATCTCAGAGCCCGTCGTCAGATCGACGTCGCTGATCAGCACGGCGTCCGTGTTCAGCACCGCGGCCCCGTACCGGTTGCGGGTGATGGCGGCGATCAGCTCGCCGTCGGGGGAGCGGACCTCCTCGAGCAGCTCCTCGGGCAGGCGGCGATCGGGGTAGTACTCCAGATCGCCGCGAAGCGCCCCCGGCCCACCGGCGGCCACGAGCCGCTGGAGCCTGGCGCGGGCATCGCGCTGGGCGTCCTCCTGCGAGAGGTCGGAGGAGCCTCGGATCGTGAGGGCGAACTCCCCGCGGCCGGGGAAGGTGACGACCTCGTCGGCGGTGGCCCAGTAGCGCGGGATCGGCTGCATGGAAGGACTCGGGGCTCGGGGCTCAGCGGGTCGCGATGATTCGCGAAGTGGCCTTGACCAGGTCATCGACCAGGGCACCGGCCTTCTTCGCGGCGGACTCGGAGGGAGCGAACGTGCCGTCCTCGCCGAAGTCCGTGAAGACCGAGAGGGCCAGCTGCGTGCGCACGTCGATCATGTGGAAGTTGGAGATGATCGTGCGCCACTGCTCGACCGCGCGGATGCCTTTGTCCGCGCCGTAGGACACGAACGCGACGGGTTTCTCGCTCCACTCGGTGCCGAGCGAATCGAAGGCGTTCTTGAAGGCGCCCGGGACCCCGTGGTTGTACTCGGGAGTGACGAAGACGAAGCCGTCGCAGTCGTCGATCGCGGCGGACCAGCGCTGGACCCGCTCGTCCTCGTACTGCTTCCTGGCGGCGCCCGGCACCGTGGCCGACGTGAGGATGGGCAGGTCGAACTCCTTGAGATCGATGACCTCGAAGGCTGCTTCGCTCGCGCGGTCGCGGGCGATCGGGGCGAGCCATTCGGCGACCCGGCCGCCCTTTCGCCCATCGCGCACCGAACCGATGATGATGCCGAGCTTCATGCTGTCTCCTTCGTGGGGCGCTCCTTCGTGGGGTGGCGGCGCCGCGGCGCGTCCACGAAGATCGTGCCATGCCGCCCCGGCGGGCGGCATCGGGTAGAGACTGGAGGGATGGAATTCCTTCACCAGCTGTGGACCCAGGTCGGCATCACCGGCTCCGGACTGCTCGGTGTGCTGATCTCCACCGCCGTGCTGTACGTGCTCTATGCGCTGATCCTGCAGATCGGGGGCCAGCGGCTGACGGCCAACCCCTCGGTGCTGAGCTTCTCGGTGATGGCGCTGCTGGGCGCACTGCTCGCCCGCGCCATGCTGGGGGAGTCGCCGACGCTGGCCGGGGGCCTGGTCGCGGTCGCGACCCTGCTCTTGCTCGAGTTCACCCTGGGGCGGCTGCGCAGCGGGCTGGCGCGCACCTTCGCGCTGCACGGCCCGCAGGCGAGCGTGGTGATGATCCACGGCCACGTGCTGCCGTGGCGGCTGCGGCATCTCGGCGTCCAGGAGGAGCAGCTGCTGACCCTGCTGCGCCGGGCAGGTCTCCACTGCGTCCAGGACGCGGACCTGGTGATTCTCGAGCCTCGCGGGGCCCTGACGATCGTGCGCCGCGGCGAGTCCATCGACCGGCGTCTGGTCCAGGACGTCCGCGGAGCCGACAGCATCCCCCGATCCCTCCTGCATGAGGAGACCGGGGGATGAGCGGGCTGCGGCCGGCGTCTCGGTCAGGCCGGGTTCTCGGTCAGGCCGGGATCGCGGTCAGGCCAGCTTCGCGGTCAGCGTGATGTCGACGCCGGAGAGCGCCTGGGAGACGGGGCAGTTCTTCTTCGCGTCCTCGGCGAGGCGCTGGAAGTCGGCGTCCTCGAGGCCGGGCACCTCGGCGGTGACCGTCAGCTCGATGCCGAGGATGCCGCCCTCGCCGACGTTGAAGGAGACCGCCGCGGAGGTCTCGACCGTGGTGGGCGGGGTCCCGTTCTCGCCGAGGCCGTTGGTCAGCGCCATCGCGAAGCAGGTCGCGTGAGCGGCGCCGATGAGCTCCTCGGGCGAGGTGGTGCCCTGCCCGCTCTCCTCGGCGCGGGCCTTCCAGTTCACCGGGAAGCTGCCCAGCTGCGAGGTCTCGAGGGTGGTGGTGCCGTTGCCGGAGGGCAGGTCCCCCTGCCAGGTGGTGCTCGCCGTGCTGATGATCGTGTTCGGCATGTCTTCTCCTCCATCAGACGTCGCCATCACGTGCGTGAGGGCGTGCATCGCCCACGCTAGCGCCGTCCGCCGGACGCGTCGATGGCCCTGGTGATGGCTCCGGGGCCCGATCCGGACGGCGATGTCGCGGACCACCCGGTCGAGGTTCGCCCGTCGATCTTGACGCTCCCTGCCGCGCGGACGACCGTGGTGTGCACCACAGGGCGAGCAGACGAGGAGGCGATCGGACATGGCCGAATCCGTCGTCGACGAGGAGCTGTGGCAGGAGTTCCACAGCCTGGTGAACATGACCTCCGCGGAGCTGCGCGAGTGGCTCGCCACGGAAGGCGCCGGCGAGAGCACGGAGACGTTCCCCGACCAGGCCGGCCGGCCGCTCTCGCGCGGCGTGCTGGATGTGCTCGGCAAGCGTCGCACCGACCTCACCGGCGAGGACGCGGACATCATGCGACGCACCGTCGAGACCATCCGCACCCAGCGCGGAGAGGATCCCGAACCCACTGCGGGCGACGACGGCTGGCGGCGCGGGCTGATGTCGATCGGCCACGATCCGCTGAAGCCTCTCTGACCCGTCCGACTCCGACCCGTCCGAAGCGCACCTTCCCCCTGCACCACGAACCACCCTCGAGGAGGAGACCCATGGCATCGCAGAGCATCACCACCACCGACCACGGCGAGATCCGCCGGTGGGTCGAGCAGCACGACGGCACCCCGGCCGGGGTCAAGGGCACCGGCGACTCCGGTGACGTCGGCGTGCTGCGCATCGACTTCCCCGGCGGGACCGGTGAGGAGCAGCTGGAGCACGTCAGCTGGGACGACTGGTTCGCGAAGTTCGACCAGCAGAACCTCGCCTTCCTGTATCAGCAGGAGCAGGCCGACGGCGAGGACAGCACCTTCTTCAAGCTGGTTTCGCGATGAGCGCGACCCCGGCGCCGACGGGCGGCTCCGCCGCCTTCGAGCCGCGCCGCGCCATCGTCACCGGATCGGACTCCGGCATCGGCCGGGCCACCGCGGTGGCCCTGGCCGGCCCGGATCGTCAGGTCGGCATCACCTGGCACCAGGACGAGGAGGGCGCCCAGGGCACCGCTCGGGAGGTCGAGGCCGCCGGGGCCCTGGCCCACGTGCGCCGTCTGGACCTCTCCGACCCCGCCGCCGGAGCCGCGGTCGTCGATGACCTGGCGACGACCATGGGCGGGGTGGACACCCTGGTCATGAGCTCCGGCACCGGCACCTCGCAGCTGCTGCTGAACATGGATCTGGAGACCTGGCGCCACGTCGTCGCCGTCGACCTCGACGGGGCGTTCAGCTGCCTCCAGGCCGCCGCCCGCCGCATGGTCGAGGCCGGCAGCGGCGGCCGGATCATCGCCATCACCTCCGTGCACGAGCACGCCCCGCGCGTGGGCGCGGGCCCGTACTGCGCGGCCAAGGGCGGGCTCGGCCTGCTGGTCAAGGTGGCCGCGCTCGAGCTGGCCGAGCACGGCATCACGGTCAATGCGGTCGCCCCCGGGGAGATCGCCACGGAGATGACCGGACAGGAGGACGAGAGCGTGCTCGAGGACAAGCACCGCCCCGGCATCCCCGTCTCCCGCCCGGGCGACGCCCGGGAGATCGCGGCCACCGTGGCCTTCCTCGCCGGACCCGACGCCGGCTATGTCACGGGCCAGTCCTGGGTGGTCGACGGCGGGATGCTCACCATGGGGCCGATGGCCGGCTCCCACCTGCAGGGCGACGACTGGCGCCGCCCCTGAGGCGACCACCGCCCCGTGCGGGCGCGGCCCCGTCCGAGCGCGGCCCGCTCCAGCTCACTGCAGCGAGTCGAACTTCCGGGCCCAGGCGGTGCCGACAGGGTTGGCGTCGGCGACCATGATGCCGAAACGGTCCCCGGCGATCTCGACGACCTCCGTCAGGGCGACGCGGCGCTCCTGCTCGCGCGAATGGTCCAGGCGGCGCACGCCGTCCTCGATGATCTGGCGGAACGAGTCGGTGCGGCCCAGGAACGCCACGAACGGCAGACCGAACCGCTCCTCGTAGCGGGCCGAGAGCTCGCGGACCTCCTCGACGTCCCCGTCGGAGAGGTTCTCCAGGGCGAAGGAGCCGACGTCCTGACTGATGGCGCCGGCCTCCTCCTCGTCGGCCGTGACCAGCGTGGCCATGTCCGGGTAGGCGGCCACCAGGGCGTCCTGCTCTTCGCGGCCGGCCGTCAGCACGGCGTCCTCGAGGGCGGCGCGCAGCGCCGGGGCATCGGCGAAGGGGCGGGACTCCCAGGCCCGCTCCAGCGGCCAGGTCGCGCCGTTGAACAGCGAGGCGAACGTGGCCACGAACGCCTCGCGGTCCATGTCGTTGACGTCGTCGATCCCGATCCGCTCGCCGGCGGCGGTGGTGGCGACGTTCGAGCCGTGCTGGGGCCCGAGGTGGAAGAACAGTAGGTTCAGCATGATCGCGGTGATCGCGCCGACGCTCACGCCGGAGGAGACGAAGGTCTGCGCCCAGGTGGGGAACACGGCGGCCACGTCGGGCTTGAAGCTGACCAGCATCGCCAGGCCCAGGGAGGTGCCGACGATGACCGAGTTGCGGTTGTCGGTGAGGTCGACTTTCGACAGGGTCTGGATGCCGACCAGGGCCACCGAGGCGAACAGCGCCAGCGACGCCCCGCCGAGCACGGGGGCCGGGATCGCCTCGACCACGGCGCCGGCCTTCGGCAGCACGCCCAGGACGATCATGAGCACGCCTGCCCCGGCGACCACCCAGCGGGACTTCACGCGGGTCAGCCGCACCAGGCCGATGTTCTGGGCGAAGCAGGTGTAGGGGAAGGAGTTCAGGATCCCGCCCAGCAGGGTCGAGGCGCCGTCTGCCCGCAGCGCCGCGCTGATGCTGCGCGGGCGGATCCGCTTGCCGACGATCTCCCCGGCGGCGAACACGTCCCCGGTGGTCTCGACCATGGTGATGAGCATGACGATGATCATCGAGAGGATCGCGGTCAGCGAGAAGGTGGGGACGCCGAAGTAGAAGGGCGTGGTGACGCCGAAGGCGGAGGCCTCGGTGACGCCGCTGAAGGAGGTGTCGCCCAGCAGCAGTGCGACCGCGGTGCCGATCACCAGGCCCAGCAGCACCGCGATGGTGCCCAGGAAGCCGCGGAAGAAGCGTTGGACCAGCACGATGATCGCCAGGGTGCCCAGGGCGTAGAGCACGTCGCGGGTGGCGGGGACCCCGTCGGCCTGGTTGGTGATGTCCCCGGCGGAGACGCCGAGCAGGGTGATGCCCATCGTGGTCAGCACGGTGCCGATCACCACCGGCGAAAAGAACCGCAGGATCTTCGCGAAGTACGGCGCGGCCAGGAAGGTGAACAGGCCCGCGACGATGATCGACCCGTAGATCATCGGCAGCCCCTCGGCGCCGCCCTCCCCACCGGTCGCGGTCAGGCCGATCGCGATGATGGGGCTGACCGCCGTGGTCGTCACGCCCTGGATGATCGGCAGGCGCACCCCGATCTTCCAGAAGCCCACCGACTGGATCAGCGTCGCGATGCCGCAGGTGAACAGGTCGGCGTTGATGAGGTGGATGGTCTGCTCGGCCGTCAGGCCCAGCCCGGAGGCGATCAGCAGCGGCACGATCACCGCGCCGGCGTAGAAGGCCAGCACGTGCTGGACGGAGAGCACGGCGAGGCGGCCGGGCGCGGGGACCTGGTCGACGGGATGCCGGCGAGGAGAGGCGGGGGCCGCGGTGGCGGAGGCCGAGCCGAAGCCGGGAGCGGAGGCGGGGTCGGGCGTCATGGAGCTGTCCTTGCGGGTCCTGGGCGAGGGAGCGGCCGACGGGGCGATCGGGCCGCGCACCAGAGTAGGGCCCGCAGCGTGATCTCCGGATCACGTGCTGGCCGCGGCCGGGCCCGAACCTGTAGGACGGTGCGGTGAGCACCACCCCGTCGGATCCCGCCCCCGCCTCCTCGACGACCTCCGCCGGAGCCTCCCCGCAGAGCACCGGATCCCTCTCGCCCGCGCCCGACGGCCCGGCTTCGGCCCGCGCCACGCGCGCGACCGCCGTCGGCGGCCTGCTCGCCGTCCTCGCGGTGAGCCTGGTCGCGCTGAACCTCCGGCCCGGCGCCAGCTCGCTGGGACCCCTGATGGGCGACGTCGAGGCCGCCTACGACCAGGGCGCGACCGCCTCCGGGCTGCTGACCGCGCTGCCCTGCCTCGCCTTCGGCGTCTTCGGAGCCCTCGCCGTGCCCATCTCGCGCGTGCTGGGCCTGACCGGAACGGTCATGGCCTCCTTCGTGCTGGCCACCCTCGGCCTGCTGCTGCGGCCGACGGTCGATGCCTTCGCCCTGTTCCTGATCCTGTCGCTGCTGGCCCTGGTGGGCCCGGCGCTGGGCAACGTGGTGGTGCCCGCGTGGATCAAGCAGCACGGGGCCGCGCGCACGGTGACGCTGCTGACGCTGTACAGCATGATGCTCGCGCTCGGCGGCGCGGCCGGAGCGGGTCTGTCCGTGCCGCTGGCCGGTCCCGGCGCCGAGGGCTGGCGCGAGTCCCTGCAGTTCTGGGGCATGCTCGCCGCGGTGCCCGTGGTGATCTGGGTGCTCGTCCTGGTCCGCACCGGTCACGACTTCCCGCCGCCGTCACCGGCGGGCGAGCTGCGCGGTTCCCTGTTGCGCTCGCCGACGGCCATCGCCCTGACCGTCATGTTCGGCCTGCAGTCCACGAACGTCTACACCCAGTTCGGCTTCCTGCCGCAGGTGCTGACATCGGCCGGGATCTCCCCGATGAGAGCGGGCGTGATCATGGCGGTGGTCCTGGCGTGGGGCGTCGTCGGCGGCCTGGTGATGCCCGTGGTGGTCGACCGCTCCCGGCACCTGCCGTGGATCGCGGCCGGCTTCGGCGCGCTGACCGCGATCGGTTATCTCGGGCTGTGGCTGGCGCCGGCCGTGAGCCCGCTGCTGTGGGCCTGCGTGCTGGGGGTGGGCGGTTTCGCCTTCCCGACGGTGCTGACCCTGATCCCCCTGCGCAGCCGGTCCCCGCTGGTGACCGCGCGGCTGTCCGGCATGGTCCAGCCCTACGGCTACATCCTCGCCGCGATCGGGCCGATCATCGCGGGCGCGCTGCTCGATGCCACCGGCTCGATCCCCGCGCTGCTGGCGATGATGGCTGCCAGCGGCGTGCTGCTGGGCGTGGTCGGCCACCGCGCCGCCCGGCCCCGGATGGTCGACGACGAGATCTCCGCCTGAGAGCTGCCCGAGCGCAGCGGATCAGCGCCGGTCAGAACCTGAGCATCCGCCGTTTTCGTGACAGGATGCCTCCCATGAGCATCGTCCGTGCGCTGCGCATCCTCGCCTCCCAGCGGCCCACCCTGCCCCCGCGCGCCGTCGCGGCCCCTGCCCGGGTCCAGCGGCGCAAGCACCAGGGCGTGCCCGTGACCTGGATCGACGCCGACCGTGCCGCGGCCTCGACCATCGTGCACCTGCACGGCGGCGGCCACCTGTACGGCGAGAGCCCGAACCACTGGGGCTGGCTGGAGGAGGTCGGCCGGCGTGCCGGCGCGGCCACCGCGATGGTGCACTTCCGGTTGCCTCCGCGGTACCCCTTCCCGGCGGCTCTCGACGACGTCCTCGGCGCGATCGACGCGATGGGCCGGGAGTCGCTGCTGCGTCCGGGCCGCTGGGCGCTCTCGGGCGACAGCGCCGGGGGCGGGCTCGCGCTCGCGGCCGCCCACTCGCTGATCCACGCCGGCGCGGATGCCCCGGCTCTGCTGCTGCTGGAATCCCCGTGGGCGGACCTCACTCCCACCGCTCGCCGGCCCGCGGGCACGGAGGGCGCTGAGGACGGACACGACGACGAGCACGCTGCGGACCTGCGCACCGCCGTCCGGCTGTACGCCCGCGGCGTGCCCCCGGAGGACCCGCGCATCAGCCCGCTGCACGGAGAGCTCGGCGCACTGCCGCCGGTCCACCTGGTCACCGGCGCCGAGGACTACCTGGTCGAGGACTCACGGCGTCTGCACGCCGCGATCACCGACGCCGGCGGCACCGCGACCTACCTCGAGATCCCCGGCGCCGGCCACGACCCGGCCATCCACGGCGACGGCCCCGCCGCGCAGACCGGACGCCGCTCGCAGATCGAGGCCGCCCACGCCTGCCTGAGGCACCCCGCCGCCACCTGAGGTACGCGCTAACCTGGTGCCCATGACGCGAGGCGACCACTTGGTAGATGACCATGTGACCTGGGACGGCAGCTCGAGAGCCGTCGCCATGATCCGAGATCTGGTGACGCCGCACAGCTCCGAGGGCACCCTGCGCATCGTCGTCCAGCAGGTGACCGTGCGCGAGCAGGGGCGCGAGAGCGGGATCCACGAGGTCATCGACGCGATCACCGACGTCGGCGGGAATCTGGTCTCGATCCCGCTGAACGCCTCCGTGCGCGAGGACGAGCCCACCTCCGCGCGCCTCGATGCGGCGATCGAGCGGCTGCGCGCCGACATCGCCGCGGATCTCGCCGTCGCCGTCGACAGCCTCGAGGTCGTCCTGGACGGCGACGGCGCCCACCAGGTGCGGGTGGCCTTCGCGGTCGAGGTCTCCGCCGGGGAGCTGACGACGCGCAGCGCCCACCCCGCACTGCACGACGGCACGCACCACATCGTCCACCACGCGCCCGCGCTCGAAGAGCTGCGCGACCGGCTGGCCGGTCCTCCGCCCGGCCCGCTGCGCCGTGCGCTCGAGGCGGTTCGCGGCTGGACGCGTGCCCGGGTGCCCAGGGTGCGCTGAGGCCCGACGACGGCTCGGGCAGGCGCCGCGGAGAACCGGGGTCCGGTCCTCAGGCGGGGCACATGCCGTGCGCTGTCGCGCCCGGAAGCGGGGCTCCGAGTGCTCTCGCGAGGGTCACGCCGAGATCGGCCCAGGACCCGTCCGCGGGAGAGGACGGCAGCCCCGGCCCCGCGGCCAGGGCCGTCACCGGTGCCGACGGGTCGGAGACCGCCCGCGGGCCCGCGTAATAGGGATCATCGCCCTCGACCAGCGGGCGGTGCGTCGCCGAGAGCCCGAACACCGTGCCCGGGGTGCCCTCGAGCACGGCGATGACGTCGGTCTCCGTGGTGGCCCCCACCCCGTCGTCGACCTCTCTCAGCTGCAGCCGGGTGTGCTCGCTGATCTCGCGGAGGGCGCCGATCGCGGCGTCCCGCACCACGGGGCCCTCCTCGCGGCGCACGTGCAGCACGCCCCGCGGGCCGTCGGGCCACACCAGGGCACGGAAACCCGCCAGCTGCGTGCCCTCGGTCTCGGCCAGCCCCTGAGCGGCCAGGACCGCGTTGGGATGGACCAGCAGTGCCGTCGGCACCAGCGGACGACCCGGGACCAGCACCATGCGGTCGTCCTCATCGGGCGCGAAGGCGTCCACGATCCGGGCGATGGCATCGACGGTGTCCACCAGCGCACGAGCAGTCGCCGGCGTCTCCAGTCCCGAGGAGCGGCGCTCGATCCCCAGCCCGGTCAGGCGCGCGGCCAGCAGATCGAGACGGCCGCCGTGGCAGCACTCGGCGGCGATCTCGGCGACCAGCTCGTCCGGGGGCACCTGGGAGAGCTGCACACCGGCCTCGCGGCGTGCCCGGAGATGCTCGGCGACCATCCGCGGGGAGCTGGTCTGCTCGGTCATCTCCCACCGGTTGCGGAAACGGCCCAGGTCCTCGACCAGCGGCAGGCAGAGGTCGAGGGAGGCGCCGGCGGTCGCGGGCCACTGCAGGGCGGCCGTGACGAGACCGAGCTCCTGCGCGGTCTCCAGCAGCGTGGGAGCGGTGACCGCCTCGGCGTACCAGGTGGAGCGGCGATCGGGGCGGTCCGGTCGGAAGGGCGCCTGCGTGGCCACCCCGGTGTGGGCGACCGACGCCCCGGTCACCAGGCTCGTCAGTGCGGGCGCAGGTTCCGAGGGGCCGCCCGGGCGGATCCGCAGCGGCGTCGCAGCGGCGATCGGTCCCGTCCCGTCGGTGAGGGCGCCGATGTCGTGCTCGTCGAGGCCGTCCACGGCGAGGACGAGGGTGCGGCCGGCGGGCATGGGCCTCCTCCCCTCCGTGCGGTCGGTGCGCTGCTGGGTCGACGTGGCGTGAGTCGGACAGCGGCGCGGGTGATGCGCTGGATCGATGTTCGCGCAACCGTACGGCCGGCGCCTTTCCGGGGCGCAAGGCGGGGGTGAGCGTGCGGCCACGTCCAGGTGAACAGCGTGTGCGGACGCTGCCGCGCGTGCTTCGGCGCCCGGCCCCTCACTCGCAGACGACGTTGGTGGAGCTGCGGCCCTCGAAGAGCGCGGAGTGGTCGTCCAGCAGAGCGTCCCGAGGGATGCGCGGGGAGGCGATGACATTGTCCATCGTGGCCTTCTGGGCCGCCTGATGCTCCTCGCTGTCGGCGAGCGCCGGGACCGGCAGGCCGCCCTCGTCCGTGGTGGCGCAGCCGTCCAGGCCGTGCACCGTCACGCGGAGCGTCGCCTCGCTCGCCGAGCCGTCCGACTCGATGGTCGCGACGATCCCGAGCCGGTAGGCGATCACGCCGACGGCATGGCTGTCGGTGTCCAGGACGGTCCAGGCCACGGTGCTGCCGAGCATCAGCACGGGCAGGTCCTCCCGTTCCCCGCGGAACCAGTCGGCGGCGATCGCCGGCCGGCCGACGGTGCGGTACCGCTCAGCGGGCGAGAACGCGTAGAAGTGGCGCCCGCCGTCGTTCCACGCCGTCTCCAGATCCTCGACCCAGTACTCGGGCGTGGCGGTGATGATGTGCTCCAGTGCGGCGTCGTCGTCCAGTCCGCGCAGCGCGGAGGGGGAGAGGTACGCCTCCCGGACGAAGTCGACCAGAGCTGCTCGGGCTGGATCGAGCGCGGCGTCGTCGGTGCCGAGCTCGTCCCACTGCGACGGTGCCGGGTCAGGCGTGTGGACCGGCAGGGCCAGGACCTCCTCCGCGGTGCGGGCGTCCCAGTTCTCGGGGTCGAGCTCGGCCAGCGGGTCCCGGGCGATGTCGCTCGAGGTGGGTACCGGGGAGGGGCCGCTGCACGCGGTGGCCTGGGTCGCCAGCGCCGCCCCGGGAATGGCGAGCAGACGGGTGAGGTCGCGGCGCCGCACGGGCTCCTGTGGGAAGGTCACCTGAGCTCGGGTTCGGAGGTGTCCGCGCGACCGGAGTCCGCATCGAGCCGGCGGTGGATGGTGCGCGCCTGCTCCCGGTCGCGGCGGGTGGCCTTGTCGACGAGTCCGCTGGTGTCATGATCGGGTTCGTCGGGCTGCAGAACCGTCCACACGACGAAACCGATGGTCAGCAGCACGGTGATGGCCAGCAGGATTCCGATCAGGGGCCAGGAGAAGGCGACCGGGTCCCAGATCGGGTCATCCTCGAGCGGTGCTGCCAGGCCCACGTCATTCCCCTCCGGTCGCTGAAGGTGGCCAGCATAACGTCCGCATTCGGGCGGCCGTTATGCTGAGCGGGTTATGGCTGATGTGATTGTCGGGCGCTTCGCGCTGATCGACCTGATCGCCAAGGGCGGTTCGGGGTCCGTCTGGCGCGCCTGGGATTCGAAGACCCAGGAGCTGTGCGCGGCCAAGGTGCTGCGCCAGCGCGACTCGGCCGACCTCATGCGCTTCGTGCGCGAGAAGGGCGTCACCTTCGACCACCCCCATCTGCTGACCCCGTACGGCTGGGGCGCCGAGGACGAGCATGTGGTCATCGCGATGCCGCTGGTCTCGGGCGGCACCCTCGAGTCGGTGGTCAAGAAGAAGGGCAAGCTCGCCGAGCCCGCCGTGGCGGTCATCCTGGACCAGCTGCTGGACGGCCTCTCCCATGTGCACGCCGAGGGCTGGATCCACCGCGACGTGAAGCCCGCCAACATCATGTTCGAGCCGCGCGGTCGCGCCTTCCCCGTCTCGCGTCTGGCGGACTTCGGGATCGCCGTGCACGAGAGCGACGTGCGCTTCACCCACGTGGGCATGGTCAACGGCACCCCCGGCTATATGGCCCCGGAGCTGTTCTCGATGGCCGAGCCCGCACCGTCGCACGATCTGTACGCCGCCGGCGTGGTCGCTCTCGTCGCGCTGAACGGCCCGATCAAGCTGCACGACGGCGCCTTCCGGCCCGACGAGCTCTCCCAGTACCTGCGCGGCGTCACCCCGAAGCTGTCCGCCGTGATCCGCAGACTGGTCGCCGCGCAGCCGGAGGAGCGCTATACCAGCGCCGACGCCGTGCGCCGCGACCTCCCGCGCGTGCCCCGCGGCTATCCGCTCACCCACGCCGACGGCACCCCGCTCGAGTTCCAGGACACCCTGGAACCCCTGCCCGAGAACGCGCCCGGTGCCGCCCGGCCCGAGCGGCCCGCCCCGCAGGTCGCGACCTCCTCCATGGAGGCGATCCGCGCCGGCCGGGTCCAGCAGGGCTTCTCCTCCGGCTCGGCGTCCCCGCAGACCGGACCGCGGGGAGCGGGCGCTCACGGCACCCCGCCCCAGTCGCAGCGCGGACCGCAGCCGCAGCGCGGAGCCCAGCAGCACACGCCGCCCGGACACGGGCCGCAGGGGGCACCGCAGAGCACTCGCCAGGGCACCGTCTCCTCCCCGGCGCGCACGGCCACCGGGACCACCACGGCCACGGGCACGGCCACCGGGCCCGGCGGCACCAACCGCAGCACCCTGCTCGCGGTCGGCCTCGGCGTCGCCGCGGCGGTGATCCTCGGGGTCATCGTGGCGGTCACGCTGGTGGTGGTCTTCCGTCCCGACGGTGGTGCCGCCGGTGGTGCCGCCGCCCCGGTCAGCGACATCGACTCCGCCTTCGCCGAGGTCGAACCCGGCCAGGAGTGCCTCGCCGAGGACGAAGGCGTCATCGCCATGACGGCCGACGGCGCCTACCTCTCCTGCACGCAGGCCGACGACGGCGACGGGTACGTCTTCACCTGAGGCGCGACCCGCCGGCCGCTCTCAGCCGGCGGCGACCGTGGTGACGTCGAGCGACTGCACGAGGGCCTCGCGTCGCGGATCGGTCAGCAGATCGATCCGCACCGAGGGCGCACCGTCGTAGGCGCCGCGCAGGGTCCAGCGCAGCTGGGCACGGCTGAGCACCGTGGCGTTGTCCGGTCGCAGCAGCTCCAGGGCGCTGTGGTCCAGGCCGGCTGCGGCCAGGGCCGCCTCCAGGCGCCGGCGGCGCTCGGCGCGGGTGCTGTCGAGGTCCATGTTCCCGGCGAACCAGATATCCGCCGTATGCTCCGTCTCCGCCGTTTCCGCGGTGCCTGCCGTGTCCGCGGCAGCGGGGTCGCCGGTGCGCAGCCAGTCCACCGCGGCGGCGGCCGCCCGGAGGGTCTGGCGCGAGGCGGTCTTCCGCGGCGGGGCGAGCAGCTCCGGGACCTCGCGCTGCAGCAGGCGCAGGGCCTGCATCGACAACGGCGTGGCCGGGGCGTACTTGCTGTTGGCCAGCGCCACGACGCCGACGCCGGAGGCGCGGTGCCACACCATGAACGAGCCGTAGCCGGGGTAGCCGCCGGAGTGGGAGATGACCTCGCCGAGGTCGGGGAACTGCTCGACGACGAGGCCGAGCCCGTAGCCGCGCACCCGGTCGAAACCGGGGGAGCGTCCATCCTCCCCGGCGGGCAGGGGCGCCAGCGGCTGGTGGCGCTGGAGCTGCTGCATCTCGCGGCGGGAGGCGGGCGAGAGCGGGGGTGCGGCCGGCTCCCCGGCCGGGGTGGCCTCGCCCGGGGCGTCGGCCGCGGCCAGGAAGCGCACCCAGGTCGCCACGTCGTCGACCGTGGAGAACAGGCCGGCCATCGCGCCGTACACGCCGGGGGAGTCCAGCGGCACGGGCTCGAAGCGGGTGGCGTCGCTGCGGTCGCCGACCCGGTGCCCGGTGGCCAGGCGTCCCGTGTCGATCGAGGCGGCCTCGAAGGCGGTTTTGGCGAGGCCCAGGGGGTCGAGGAAGCGGCGGCGGATCTCGGTGGTGTAGTCCGAGCCGGTGACCTCGTCGATCACGCGGCCCAGCAGTGCGTACCCGGTGTTGGAGTATTCGAACCCGGTGCCGGGGCGGTGGACGTGACCGAGGCCGGCCCGCAGGATCTCTGCGAACTCCTCGCGGGTCAGGGCCTCCTGGCGGTCGCCCCACGGATTGTCGGTGACCAGGCCCGCGCTCATCGTCAGCAGGTGGCCCACGGTGACCTCGGGGTCGTCGGGACCGGTCTCGAAGGCCCCGTCGGCCTCGGGGACGTACTGGGCGACGGGATCGTCCAGGCGCAGTCGTCCCTCGTCCCGCAGCGCGAGCACGGTCGCGGCGGTGAACGACTTGGTCATCGACGCGATCCGGGAGATGGTGCCGCGGTCCATGGGCGCGGAGCCGGGCGCGGGGTGGCCCTCGGCGAGCTCCCGGTGCCCGGCCGCGCCGTGAGCCAGCACGGCCCGGCTGTGGCCGTGCCCGCCGATGAGCGCCCAGGTGACCCCGGCGGTGCGGTGCCGGGCGACGGCCTCGTCGAACAGGGCGGCGATCTCTGCGCTGACGTGCTCCGGGACGATGTCGGCCGCGGAGGCGACGGACGGGGTGGCAGCAGCGGAGGCGGAGGCGGAGGCGGGGAAGGTGGCAGGCATGATCCTCACTCTATGGCCGAGGGCTGGTCGCTCGGGGCGGCGCCGGCACGGTAGAACGAGGCGATGGCCGCCGCCGGCGCCTCGCCGATCACCTCGGACAGCAGCGCCGGGTCCATGCGGGCCGGGTCGAAGCCACCGCGCGCGGCGGGACCGTCCCCGTTCTCCGGCGTGCTCGGGTCCTCCGGCCCGCTCGCCGGACCGGGACCGCTCTGGTCCTCGGGTCGTGTCGGCCCCGTCGGCCCCGTCGGCCCCGTCGGCCCCGCCGCCGCGGGGCTCCGCCCGCCGGCCGGGGGGACCAGGTCCTCGAGGGCGAGGCCGCGCAGGGTCAGCAGCTGCACGGGCCGCTCGTCGACCTCCTCGACCAGCACATAGACCAGTGCCGCGACGTGACGGCAGGGTCCCGGCCAGTCCAGGCAGGAGCAGTCGTGGGAGAGCTCGGAGGCGCCGCGGGGCAGCAGGGACACCTCACTGTGGGCGAGCTCCGCCTCCAGGTCCTGGGGGTACTCGCCACCTGCTAGGCGCGTCGGCAGGTCCGGGCGGGTGCGGGCGACCTGCACGAAGGCTTCCCGGTCCGCGGGGCTGAACGGAGGGAGGTCCACGCGTGCCTGGTAGAGGTGGCCGTCGGCGTCGAGGACGTCGCCGCGGGCGATGCCGGTCTCGATGTCCAGCCACTGCACGCGGCCGGCACGGGCGTCCGCCTTGCCGCTGCCGGCACGGCCCACGCCGAGGATCGTCTCGGCCGCGTCGCGCAGGGCGGCGGCGTGCCAGTTCCTGCCGATCGCGCCGCGGCGCGAGGTCAGTCTGATGCTCATCGCGGGGTCCTCACGGTCGCTCGCCTCGGTCGGCCAGGTCGGTCCCGTCGCCGCTGTCGGCTCCGTCGGTCCCGTCGCCTCCGTCGGTCCCGTCGGCCGTCCCGAGCTCGTCCCCGCTGAGCGAGAGCATGTCGGCCAGGGTGTCGTCGTCGAGGGAGGCCAGCCAGTCCTCCCCGGGACTGATGGTGAGGTCGGCCAGGGTCTGCTTGTCGGTCAGGACCGTGTCGATCTTCTCCTCGACCGTGCCGGCGCTGACCAGTTTGTGCACGCTGACGTCGCGACGCTGGCCGATGCGGAAGGCACGGTCGGTGGCCTGGTTCTCCACGGCCGGGTTCCACCAGCGGTCGAGGTGGACGACGTGGTTGGCGGCGGTGAGGGTGAGCCCGGTGCCGCCGGCGCGGAGGCTGAGCAGCATCAGGCCGGGACGGTCGCGGTGGGCCTGGAACTCGGAGACCATGTCGTCGCGGTCGCGTTTGGAGACCCCGCCGTGGAGGAAGGGCACGTCCAGGCCCAGGTGGGCGAAGCGCTCCTGCCAGTACGGGACCAGCAGGTGGCCGAAGGTGGTGAACTGCGTGAACAGCAGCACCTTCTCCCCGTCGGCGAAGGCCGTCTCCAGCACGTCGTCGACCAGCTCGAGCTTCCCGGAGCGGTGCTGCCCCTCGCGCAGCAGGGGCGAGCCGTCCCCGAGGTAGTGGGCCGGATGGTTGCAGACCTGTTTGAGCCGGGTGATGGTCGAGACCACCAGGGTGCGGCGGGTCTTCTCGTCGGCGTCGCGCAGCTGGTCCAGGAGCTCGTCGACCAGTGCCTGGTACAGCCCGGCCTGCTCGGGCGTCAGGTTCACCACCCGGGTCAGCTCGCTCTTGTCCGGCAGGTCCTTGATGATCGAGCGGTCCGTCTTCACGCGGCGCATGATGAAGGGGGAGGTGACGAACTTCAGCCGGCGCAGGGCCGCCTCGTCGCCCTCCTCCTCGATGGGCTTGGCGATGCGGTCGCGGAAGCTGGTGGCGGTGCCGAGCAGGCCGGGGTTGGCGACCTCCATCAGCGAGTGCAGGTCGGCCAGCTTGTTCTCGACGGGGGTGCCGGTCATGGCCAGGCGGTGCGGGGCCTGCAGCGCGCGGGCGGCGCGGGTGACCTGCGTGCCCGGGGTCTTCACGTGCTGCGCCTCGTCGAACACGATGCGGTGCCAGGGAACGGCCGAGAGCACCGGCTGGTCGCGGGCCAGCAGCGAGTAGGTGGTGATGACCAGGTCGAGGTCCGCGGCGCCGGCGACGAAGGACTCATCGCGCACCCGGGTTCCGCCGTGGTGGACGTGGACGGACAGGTGCGGGGCGAAGGTCGCCGCCTCCCGCTGCCAGGCCCCGACGACGGACATCGGGCACACCAGCAGCGTCGGGCCCACGGTGCCCGCCGCAGGCGCCGGGGCGGTGTCGGGGGCCGAGGGTGCGTCGTCGGGCCGCAGGGGGCCGGTCCCTTCCCGCTCCCGGCACAGCAGCGCCAGGACCTGCATCGTCTTGCCCAGGCCCATGTCGTCGGCGAGGATCCCGCCGAGGCCGAGCCGGTCCAGCGCCCACAGCCAGTTCAGCCCGTCGAGCTGGTAGGGCCGCAGGGTGGCATCCAGGGTCCGCGGCGCAGGGTGGGGATAGGCGCCGCTGCCGCCGGGCAGGAGCCGTGCCAGACCCTCGCGGCCGCCGGCCACCAGCGCCTGCACGCCGAAGTCGACGTCGGCCGCCTCGGGCGAGAGCAGCATGGAGAAGATCTCCATCCACGGCGCCTGCCCGGAGATCTCGGCGGGGGCCGACGGGTCGTCCGCGGGGGGCGGCGGCAGGGTCGGCGGAGTCCCGGCGGGGCCTGCGGCAGGTGCCCGCTGGGCTGCGCCGGCGCTCGGGGGCGTGCCGTCCTCCCGGTTCTGCCGGCGCCGACCGCGGGTGCCGGCCGTGAAGGCGTCCAGGAAGCGCTCGGCCGCGCGGAGCGTGGTGGGATCCAGCCGCACCCACTTCCCGCGCAGCTGGACCAGCTCCGACTGGGCCTCTCTGATCTCCTCCATCTCCGCCTCGGTCAGCTCGGTCTCGCCGACGGCCACGCGCCAGCGGAACGTGGCCATGGCGTCCAGGCCGATGCCGGAGGCCTTGCGCTCACCCTCGGCTGCCGCGTCCTCATCCGCCTGGGGGCGCACGGTGGTGCGCTGCTTGGTCCAGTCCCGCGGCAGCAGCACGGTGATCCCCGCGTCCTCGAGCGCCGGGGTGTCGTGGGCGAGGAAGGCCCCGGCCTGGGCGGTGGTCAGCAGCCAGCCCACGCCGGTCTCGTCCACCGCCGCGTCCCGCACCGTCGGGGCCTCGCGCATCACGGCGGCGGAGGCCTCGGCGGCCCCGGACGTGGTGAGGTCGCCGACGGCTCGGAGGTCGGCGACGGGATGCACGGTGCCGTCGGCCTCGCGCAGGCAGGTCTCCAGCGGCCAGGCCGTGCCGACGGGCGGCTCGAACAGGCGCACCACCACGTCGCTGTCGCTCGAGCGGAGCCTCACGCCCGGCCGCCCCGACTCGACGAAGGCATCGAAGGCCGCAGTGATCCGGCGCCGGGCCGGCAGGTCGGCCTCGAGGTCGCCGTCGGCCGCGAGGGCCGCCAGCACCCCGAAGCGGTCATCGGCATCCGAGGCGTGGGGGTGCGGCGGGTGCTCGAGGTTCTGGACGTGCGCGGCGAAGGCCGCCCGCGCGTGCCCGTCGACCAGGGCGTGCAGCATCGGCGACGCCTCCCGTTCGGGGGCGCGCCATTCCAGCACGGGCCGGCCGAACCGCTCGGCGGCGCGGACCCGGAGCTGGCGCTCGGCGACGAGGCGGCGCGCCTGCAGATCCAGCAGCGCCGCGGCGATCAGGTCGGGCATGGCCACCAGGTTCTCGTCGAGCCTCGCAGCGGCACCCTCGCCGATCAGCGCGCTGAGGCGGTCGACGAGCTCGTCCCCGAAGCGACCGCTCAGCAGCTCGGTCACCGCACCGACCAGGGCGGTCAGGGACGGGCCGGCCAGCGGCAGCGCGGGGACCCGGCGATGGCCGTCGCGGCCGGGGATGCGTATCCGGTGCCGCAGCCGGTCGGGGGCCTCCGCCAGGGCGTCGGAGAGGTCGGCCGGGGCCTCATCGCGCAGCCCGGAGAGATCCTCGAGCGCCTTCGAGCGGCCGGGCCCGGTCTGCTCGCGCACCCACAGGGCGGGACCCAGGTCCTCGTCGACGACGAGGTGCAGACGGCGGACGGGCATGATCACCAGATTAGGCCCCGGGGCCGACAGGGGTGTGCCGGGAGCGCCGTGCTGTGGACGCGCGGGGTCGGGTGGGGTGCGCCGTCCCGCTCAGAGCCCGTCGATGATCAGCGCGGTCGCGTCCAGCCAGGCTTCCTTGGTCTTGGGGTGGATCCGCGACCAGTCCAGGTGGGAGCCGCTGACGAACTGCTGCTCATAGGGCACTTCAGTGACCGCGCGGGTGTGCGCCCCGAAGTGGGCGAGCAGGCGCTGACGCAGCGTGGAGTCGACCTTCCCCTTCGCGGAGTGGGACAGGATCGTCACCGCGTGGTCGACCTGGTCGGCCAGCCCTGTCGCCCGCAGCTCATCGATCATCCACGCGGCCGCGTTGAAGGTGTCCTCGCGGACGGTGGAGATGATGACCAGCTGGTCCGCGTTGCGCACGGCGGCCAGCCAGTTGGAGGCGCGCACGTTGTTGCCGGTGTCGATGACCTTGATGCGGTAGAAACGCGAGAGCGTGTCGTTGAGCTCCCCGAAGGCCTCGTCATCGATCAGCGCGGCCGAGCCCGGGTCCTCGTCGGAGGCTAGGATGTCGAACCGCATCTCGCCCTGGGGTCGCACGTACGGATCCAGATCCGCGTTGCTCGCCTCGGGGGAGCGCAGGCGGTCGATGTCGTGCAGCAGGTCCACCGCGGTGCGGTGGTGCTCGGTGGGGAGCCCGCGCCAGCCCAGCGTGCCGCGGGTCTCATTGTTGTCCCAGGCCAGCACGTTGCCGCCGCGGGTCACGCCGAGGGTGGCGGCGATCATGAGCGAGGCCGTGGTCTTGTGGGCGCCGCCCTTGAGGTTGACCACGGCGATGTTGCGCGGCCCATCCAGCTGCCGTCGGATGCGCTCGAGGCGCTCGTTGTCCAGGCGCTCGGCCTTGCCGGGGGCCGGGGAGATGGCCCCGCCGGTGAGCTTGGTGATGAAACCGCGGAATCCGCGCGTGGCCTTGGCCTTCTCCGGGCGCGCCGTCGAGGACTGCAGGTCCTTCAGGGTGGGCCGGCCATCGGAGTCGGACACCGTGCGCGGCGGCAGCGGGCGCTTGGACGCGGAACTCCCGGACGCGGCGGAACGGCCGCCCTGCTCGGAGCGCTCGTCCCGACCCGGCCGGTCCTCCTGGCCTGAGCGGACACCGCCCGACGGGACGGAGGTGATGACCTCGTCGCGCGACGCCGATGCCGGCACCGGCGCGTGCGAGCCTGTGTCGGAACCGGCGGCAGGAGCGGAGGGCGCCGACGCCGCCGATCCGGCGGAGGAGGATGCGGAGGGCGCCGACGCCGCCGATCCGGCGGAGGAGGATGCGGAGGTCGCGGACGCCGAGGGCGCGGAGTCCGACCCGGCGGACCCGTGCGAGGCCACGCTGGCTCCGGACAGGGCCGAGGGCGGCATCGCGGCCGCCCGGCGCCGGCGGGCACGATGCGGCCGCACCGTCGGCAGTTCGCCGGTCGCGGGGGAGCCGACGGCGGGATGCTCCCCGGTCACGGGTGAACCGATGGCGGCGTGCTCCCCGGTCGCGGGCGAGCCGATGGCCGCATGCTCCCCGGTGGCGGAGCTGGTCTCGGCGGGGCCCGCGGGACGGGTGGGGCCCGCTGGGCCGAGGGAATCCGGGGTGATCGAGCTGAGGTCCGCGGTGTCGTCCGTCGGCAGCGATTCGGCGGCATGGCCCCCGCTCGGCGGCGCGATCAGCGGGTCGTCGATGGCGGGCCCGTAGAGCGGACGGTCATCCGCCGTGCGCCCCGCGATCCGGCCCGTGGGCTCGACCCGCAGGTGATGGCGCACATCCGGCTCGACGATCACCACGTCCACGGCCTCGCCGCCGCTGCGGGCGGCGGTGATGAAGACCTGCTTCACCCGGTTGCGGATCTCGGGGAGGTTGGCCCCGGTGACCTCGACGGTCTCGTCGGCCAGATGCACGGTGGCAGTGGTGTCGGAGGTGATCCGCGCCTGCGCGATCATCGATGGTTCCCTTCCACATCCTGGTGTCCGCCTCGCCGGGTGTCGGCCGAGCGGCATGTATCGCACCCACTCTACGGGCGTGCGGCCCCGGATGCCCGACGACCAGCCCGCTTCTGCCACGGGCGGGTGCATACAGTGGGCCTGTGCGCACCACACTGGTCACCGATCCGGCGGTCCCCGGCGCGAACGAGGACGCCGCCGGCGTGCTCGGCGACGTGGCCGTCGTCCTCGACGGCGCCGGCCTGCCCCGACGGTTCCGCGCCGGCTGCCATCACAGCGTCGCCTGGTTCTCCCACCGGCTGACCGCTCACCTGCTCACCGGCGCCCAGGATCCGGGCACGGATCTGACCGGGGCGCTGGCGCGAGCGATCGCCGAGGTGCGCGGGCTGCACGAGGACGAGTGCGACCTCGAGGCAGGCAGCCCGTCGGCCGCCGTCGTCGCCGTTCGCAGAACCGGTGAGCACCTCGAGCATCTCGTGCTGTGCGACTCCTCCCTGCTGCTGCATGCCCGGAACGGAGGAGTGCGGCGCCTCAGCGACCTCCGGGTCGATGACGTGGCACGTGAGGAGTCCTCACCGGAGGGGGTCGAGGAGCGACGCAATGCAACCGGTGGCTTCTGGGTGGCCCGCCACGAGCCGGAGGCTGCGGAACAGGCACTGACCGGACGAACCCTGCTGACCGATCTGTCGGCCGTCCATCTGGTCTCCGACGGCATCACCCGCACCGTGGACCTGCTCGGGATGCATGACGACGATTCGCTGTCCGCGGCTCTGTGCACTGCTCCCGGTGAGCTGATCGCCGGCCTCCGAGCCGCCGAGGAGACGCTTCCGGAGCATCGCCGGCCCCGCAAGCTGCATGATGATGCGACGGTGCTCACACTTTCACTGTGAAGGTCGCGACAGCGGCCCGAACACCGCCCGAGCCCCGTCCGGCGCGAGGCGGCGGGCAGGGTATCGACAGCTCGTGAGCATCACTGCAGAACACGCGGCAGGAGCGGTGTTTTTGATGTACGTTGACGACACCTTGGGCGCTTCGACACCAACCCCAACCCTGAATGTTCCTGCATGTCACCTGCGAAAACACAGAGTGCTGGCGCGTTTACATAGGGCCCGGGACGACCTAGACTCAAGGGGAACGCGTTGTCGCGACGAGGGGCCGTCCACGGACGTGCGCGGCCTTCGGATCGCCGTGATGGGGGACAGGTCTCGTGAGGGTCACAGTTCCCGGTTTCGACTGATAACGTCGCGGCCGTGCCACCCGGCACGGTGTGAAAACTTCATAGATGTGCCGCTTCCCAGGACCCCCCTCATGGGGAGCGGCCGGACGGGCACAATGCCAGGTTCCCCCACCTATGGCAGCCCGTCCAGCCTGTTCGCCCGCACCCACCCCTGACGGACGACAGGCCTGACGAGCGGTCCGTGAGCCCCCGACATTGTCGGTTGAGAGCTCCGGGCCGCTCGTCCTGTCCGGAGGCGTTTCGGTGCCGGGACGGCCGGAACGGCGTCGCCGCTCGCGGAAGGATCGCTTATCGGACCGCGCAGGGCCGTGGCCCCGCGCGCTGGCGACCCGTGGACGCTCGCGTCGGCTGCACAGAACCCGAGTCGCTCACTCCAGCCGCTCGCGGCTGCGCACATCCGTGACCCTGTTGGAACGAGCGCCGAATTCCAACAGGGTCACGGATGCGACGCCCGGTGCGCCCATTGGGTTCGGTGCGTCCGGTGCGTGCATTGGGGTCGGTGCGCCCGGGGCTCGGGGCGCCCGTCGTCATCACGCGCCGCGGTGCCCAGGGCGCGGGGAGGTCAGCGATGCGGGCCGCGAGGTGCTCAGCCGAGGATCGCGACGTCGCTGCCCGGGTCCAGGCGGTAGCCGGCGCCGCGGACGGTCGAGATCAGGCGGCGGTAGCGGCCGAGCTTGGTACGCACACGACGCACGTGCACGTCGACCGTGCGCTCGCCGGTGTCCGCCGGGGCCTCGGCCCAGACGGTCTTCATGAGCTCCTCGCGGGAGACGGTCCGCCGAGCGTTGCCGGCCAGCTGGGCGAGCAGCTCGAATTCCTTGTAGGTCAGGTCCACGTCCTGCCCGTCGATCCGCACCCGGCGGCCGAACAGGTCGACCACCAGGCTGTCCTCGGCCGCGACCGACGGGCTCGAGGGGCTGACCGCGGTGGCCAGCGCCGCCCGGCGGCGTGCCGCCTCCGCATCCCGGCGGGCCGGGGAGTTCGGGGAGACCACGCCGGTGCGGCGCGGGCGCAACGGGCTGACCGCGGCCGGGCTCTGCTCGCGCGGCGGCAGGGTGCGGGCGCTGGAGCGGCCGGGGGCGGCCGTGGCGGTGAAGGCGTCGGGGCTGTCCACGGACACGCTGGTGCGCGCTTGCTGGGAGGCCGTGAGGCGCTGGGCGTGGGAACGCAGGTCATCGGCGATGCGGGCGGCGTCGACGTCCCCGGTGCCGGCGGGGAGGGTGACCGACACGGTGACGGTCACGCCCTCGTCGGAGGCCTGGGGGCGGGGTGCCGAGGCGCCGGCACGATGCGGGGCGCGAGTGCCCGGGCGGGCCGCGGCGGGTCGAGCGGCGGCCGGACGAGCGGCGGCGGGACGGACGGTGGTGGCGGGACGGTCCAGGGTGATGGTCATGATGAGAGTTCTCCGAGGTGCGGCGCTGTATCGCGCGGCGGGCGGTGGGCCCGGGATCCCTGGAGATCGACGCCTGAGGGCGGATCATCGAGGGGCGTGCTCCCGGAAGCACCTGGAGCCCGCGCCTTCCGGCCGGCTCCTGTCAGCCGACCCCGGAGGTGCCTTGAGCTCTCAGAGGCTCGGCTGACGATGCATCATCGGCATCATCATCATGAACATCATCGAGCGCATCGCAGAGCGGACCACCCGGCGGGTGGTCTGGCTGAGCGCGGCGGTCGACGTCATGTCCACGAGCATGCACCGCCCCGCCGTCTCGGGCAAGCAAGCGTTCATATTCTGAAACGCCACGGACGCGAGGCGCGTCGGAACTCCAGGTCAGGCCGTCGCTCAGGCGGTGCGGCGCACGATCAGCAGCGAGTCCTCGAGGTGACCGTGCTGTCTGTCCGGGCCGTCGGCCTCCCGCTCGCGCTGCTCGGCGACCTCCACCGCCCAGGCAGAGGGGTCCAGTGCGAGCTCGTCGGCCTCGTCCTGGGCCGTGAGCATCTGCTCGCGCGGGCCGGTGGGGCCGGAGCCCTCATGGTCATGCGCCTGCGCCCACGGCGGCGGGGCCGCGTGGGAGACGACCACGAGGAGGCCCTCGGGAGCCAGCGCACGCGCTGCCCGGCGCAGGATCCGGGTGCGGTCCAGCGCCACCCGGGAATGGAAGAACGACGCGGTGACCAGGTCGTAGGACGCCTCGTCGGGCTCCCACGCCGAGAGATCGCACTGCTCGAAACGAGCAGATCCGGGGCCGAGCTCGCGTGCTGAGGCCGCCTCCCGCGCCCGCGCGACGGCAGTGGGGGAGAGGTCCAGACCGAGCGCCTGCCAGCCCTGCTGGGCGAGCCAGATCACGTCGCCGCCCTCGCCGCAGCCCAGGTCGACGCTGCGACCGGGTGGGAGGCCGGCCACCGCGGCGGCCAGGGTCGGGTTGACGCGCCCGGACCACACCGGCTCCGCGCCGGCATAGCGCTGCTCCCAATGGGCGAGCGGGTCCTCCTCGGAGCTCATCGCGTCGCGGCGCCGGTCAGTCGACGACGCCGAAGAGGCGGTCGCCGGCGTCACCGAGGCCGGGGACGATGTAGCCCTTCTCGTTGAGCTTCTCGTCGACCGCGGCGGTGACGATGGTCAGGTCGATCGCGGGGTCGATCTGCTCCTCCATGGCCTTCAGCCCCTCGGGGGCGGCCAGCAGGGTGACGCAGGTGATGTCGCGGGCGCCGCGCTCGTGCATGTACTCGCAGGCCGCGATCAGGGTGTGGCCCGTGGCCAGCATCGGGTCCAGCACGAAGCACTGCCGCCCCGAGAGGTCGTCGGGCAGGCGGTTCGCGTAGGTGGTGACCTCGAGCGTCTCGTCATTGCGGACCATGCCCAGGAACCCGACCTCGGCGGTGGGCAGCAGGCGGGTCAGGCCATCGAGCATGCCCAGGCCGGCGCGCAGGATCGGCACCACCATGGGCTTGGGGTTGGAGAGCTTGGTGCCGGTCATCGCGGTCACCGGGGTCTCGATCTCCACCGGCGCCACGGCGACGTTGCGCGTCGCCTCGTAGGCCAGCAGGGTGACCAGCTCATCGGCGAGCTGGCGGAACACCGAGGAGTGGGTGGCGCGATTGCGCAGCACCGTCAGCTTGTGGGCGACGAGCGGGTGGTCGATCTCCAGGACGCGCATGGTGCGAATCTACCGGACCACGCAGAACAGCAAGACCGGTCAAGCGCGCGCCAGGCACGCGACGAATACTGGATCACATGGACGAGAACGGGGAGAACTCACCGGATCCGCTGCACCGGCTGCTCGACGCAGTCCTGGACGAGCGCCACCCCACCCTCGGCGACATGGCGGGTGGCGCGTTCCTCTCCCCGTTCCACTTCACCCGACAGGTCAGCGGGCGCAGCGGCGAATCCCCGCTCGCCCTGCGCCGACGGGTGCTGCTCGAACAGGCGGCCTGGCGGATCCAGCGCGGCACGTCTGTCACCGACGCGGCCTTCGCCGCCGGATACGACTCCGTCGAAGGGTTCTCGAGGGCCTTCCGTCGTGCCTACGGCCACGCGCCGAGCGATCTCCCGTCGGCCGACGAGCGCGGCCACTGGCTGCCCTCGCCCAACGGCCTCCATTTCCATTCACCGACGGCGCTGTACGTCGACGCCGGGACACCGGAGGAGGTCTCGGCCGGTGACGTGGTCGGGATCCAGGTGCGCCACGACCTCGAGGACATCGATGCCCTGCTGGAGGCGGCCGGCGAGCTGGGGCCCGATGAACTCGCGCGGGTACGACTGCCCGGCAGCGCCCCGCGCGGCTGGGACGGGGCCGACGAGACGATCGGGCAGCTGCTGCGGCACGTCGTGCTCAGCAAGGAGCCCTGGCTGGCCAGCATCGAGGCTCGCACCGCGCCGGACCTCAGCAGCGGCGAAGATCCCGGTGAGCTGCGCAAGCGCCACCGCGAGATCGGCGCGCGCTGGCTCGCCCTGGTGCGCGACATCCAGCGCCGCGACGCCTGGCAGGACAGGATCATCGACGCCCTGTGCGACCCGCCCGAGTCGTTCCTGCTCTCCCAGATCGTCGCCCACGAGCTCACCTTCTCCGCCCATCGCCGGCTGCTGGCGCGATGGATGCTCGCCGACGCCGGCGTCGACCTCTCAGCCCCCGCATTGGACCCCGACCCGATCCTCTGGCACCGCCGCACGACAGGAGAGCAGCCGCTATGACCGCCTACCGCTTCTACACCGCCACCACCCTGGACGGCTTCATCGCCGACGAGCACGACAGCCTGGACTGGCTGCTGTCCCAGCCGGAACCCTCTGGCGGCATCCTCGACTACAACCGCTTCATCGCTGGGATCGGCGCGGTCGTGATGGGGTACACCACGTACCAGTGGGTGCTCGACCATCCGGAGGCGCAGGGCGACGGCCCGTCCCCCTGGCCGTACGAGCAGCCCACGTTCGTGTTCACCCACCGCGAGCTCGATCCGGCCGCCTCGAACATCCGCCTGCTCTCCGGAGCGCCGGAGGCCCACCGAGAGAGGCTCGAGGCCGCGGCCGACGGGAGGGACGTCTGGATCGTCGGCGGCGGGGACCTCGCCACCCAGTTCGCCGACGCCGGCATGCTGGACGAGATCGACGTCTCGATCGCCCCGGTCACCCTCGGCGCCGGCCGGCCACTGTTCACGGGCAGGTACGACCTCGAGCTCGAGGAGTTCGGTCGCAGCGGGGCCTTCCTCGAGGCGCGCTACCGGGTGGCGGGCAGGCGACAATAGCGGCCATGAGCGACGAGGAGCTGATGGGGCTGGCCATCGACCAGGCGCGCGCCGCCGCCGAGCGCGACCCGGCCGACGTCCCCATCGGCGCCGTCGTCCTCGGGCCCGACGACGAGCTCCTCGCGGCCGCCGGCAACCGCCGCGAGGCCGACCAGGACCCCGCTGCGCACGCCGAGATCCTCGCGCTGCGGGAGGCCGCCCGGGTGCGCGGCCGGTGGATGCTGCCGGATTGCACGCTCGTCGTCACCCTCGAGCCCTGCACCATGTGCGCCGGCGCGATCGTGCTCTCCCGGGTGCGCCGGCTCGTCGTCGGCGCCCCGGACCCGAAGGCCGGTGCTGCCGGGTCCCTCTACGACCTCGTCCGTGAGCCCCGGCTGAACCACCGCGTCGAGCTCACCGACGGTGTGCGCGAGAGCGAATGCGGCGATCTGCTGCGGGACTTCTTCCGCGCCCGCCGCCGGAGCTGAGACTGCACCTATCCCGCCATGGACCGGACGTAGTCATTGGGCTGACTCGTCAGCGCGGCTTTCGCGGCCCGGCTCTCGGCGTCGACGAGCACCTCGGCCGTGCCCGCCTCCAGGCCGTCGAGCGACGCGCGCACGACGTCGTCCGGCGAGATCTTCGGGATGTCGAACCCGGCGGAGAAGTCCGTGTCGACAGCGCCGAAGTGCAAGCCCTGCACGAGGACGCCAGCCGGAGCGAGCTCGGACCGGAGGCCGTTGGACAGGCTCCACGCGGCTGCCTTCGTCGCCCCGTAGGCCCCGTTCTGCGGCGGCGAGAACCACGCGATGGCCGAGAGAACATTGACGACGGCGCCGCGCGAGGCGCGGAGCGCGGGAGCGAAGGCCCGGGTGAGCTCCCACGGCCCGAACACGTTCGTGTCGAACAGGTGCCGCGCCGTCTCGAGAGACCCCGTGAGCAGCGACTCGAAGGCCACGGCGCCGGCGTTGTTGACCAGGATGGTGGTATCGCCTGCGACCTCTGCGGCCTCGGTGATCTCCGTGCGGGCGGTGACATCCAGGCGCACGACCTCCACGCGCGGATCGTGGCTCAGCTCGGTATCGACCGACAGCGGATCGCGCACGCCGGCATAGACCCTGCCCGCTCCCCGCTCCAGGAGACCTGAGACGAATGCGCGCCCGATACCTCGGTTCGCGCCGGTCACGAAAACGGTCTGTCCGCTGATTCTCATCGAGCATCCTCTCGTCGGCGAGGCCTCGCCGTCTGCGAGGCTTCGCCGACGGTAGGACCTAACATCGATGTGAGGGGCAAGCCGTCGAAGGGATCGGACATGAGGATCGGGGAGCTCTCCCGCGCCACGGGTGTGAGCATCCGGTCGCTGCGCTACTACGAGGAGCAGCGACTGCTCGCACCCGACCGCACGCCGACGGGGCAGCGTGTCTACGCCACGGACGCGCCGGAGAGGGTGCACCTGATCCAGTGCCTCTACTCCGCCGGCCTGCCCAGCACCTCCATCGCGCTGCTGCTGCGCTGCGAATCGACGGGGCTCGTCAGCGCCGGCATGCTCGATGAGGTACGAGGGCAGCGAGAGCGCATCACGCGCCGGCTCGAGCAGTTGACGGTGGCGGCCGCCAGGATCGACGCTCTCATCGACACCATGGCGGCGTCGGCCGACGGGCGGCACGGCGACGCCGCTGACTGGCGAGGCACACCGGCCCCGACCGACTGATCAGATCCAGCCCTGTCGCCGCGCGATCCCCACGGCCTCGTGGCGGTTGCCGGCCTGCAGCTTCGCCTGCGCGCTGGAGAGGTAGTTGCGCACCGTGCCCTCGGCCAGGTGCGCGCGACGGGCGATCTGCTCGACCGGGGCACCGTCGGCCGCGTACTCGAGCACGTCGGCCTCGCGCGGGGTCAGCGGCGAATCCCCGGAGGAGATCGTCTCCGCCGCCAGCTCCGGATCGATAGCGCGACGTCCGGCGGCGACCGAGCGCACGGCCTGGGCCAGCTGCTCGGCCGAGGCGGTCTTGGGCAGGAACCCCAGCACGCCCTGGGTGAGCGCCCGCTTGAGGTACCCGGGCCGGGCGTGCGAGGTGAGGATCAGGCAGCGGGTGGCGGGAGAGACCTCGCCGATCCGGGTGCAGGCCTCCAGGCCGTCGCCGTCGGGCAGCTGGAGATCGACCACGGCCACCTCGGGCTGCTCGCGCTGGGCCAGGCGCACCCCGTCGGCCACGGTCCCTGCCTCCCCGCGCACCTCGAGATCCGCCTCGAGGGAGAGCATCGTGGCCAGCGCCGACCGGATCAGGTGCTCGTCGTCGACGAGGATGACGGTCAGGGGAGCGGGGGGATCGGTCATCGCTGGTCTCCAGCATCGTCGAAGCGGACGTCGAGAGTGAAGGTGCCGCTGTCACGGTGCACCACGAGAGCCGCACGATCACCGAGGCGCTCCCGCATGCCCGTGAGCCCGTCGCCCTCGAGGACCCGCCCGTCGGTCGGGGCGCCGTCGTTGACCAGGCGCAGTCCGTCGGCCCCGAGCGTGATCGTCACCTTGGTGGGATCGGCATGGCGCAGGATGTTGGTCCCGCCCTCGCGCAGCACCCACGCGGCGCTGTCGGCGTGCTCGGACGGGAGGTCGGAGACGTCGCCCTCCACCTCGACCTGCACGTGCGCCGAGCGCAGCAGGGAGGTGGTCCCCCGCAGCTCGGCCTCCAGATCGGCCTCCCGGTAGCCCCGCACCAGGCCGCGGATCTCGGCGAGGGATGCCCGGGCGATCTGAGCGACCTCCCGGCTGTGCTCGAGGGCACGCGGATCCTCGCGCTCGGTGAGCTGGGCGACCAGTTCGGACTTCACCGCGATCGCCGAGAGGTCGCGCCCGGTGACGTCGTGCAGGTCACGGGCGAAGCGCAGCCGCTCCTCGGCGACCGCCAGCCGGGCCTGCGACTGCCGCGCCACGTCCAGTTCGCGCACCACGGCCGCCAGCCACAGGGTGGAGCGGAAGGCGATCACGCCGCTGGCCGTGATGGCGGCGACCGCGATCGCCTCCCGGCTCGCCAGCCCCAGTGCCGAGAGGAGGAGCGAGGCCACGATCGACGAGACGACGCCGACGGGCAACGGCCACCGCAGCCCCACGTTGCCGAGGACCGGAGTGACAGAGACGGCGAGGATACGGGGGTCGGTCCCGGTCACCATCAGGAGCACGGCGATCGCCACGGTCACCACGGCCGTGCCCTCGAGGGTCCAGTCCGAGCCGAGGTGACCGACGCGGGGCAGGTCCCAGCGGCCCCGCTCGGCCGGGAGCGTGGAGCGTGACCAGGTCTTCATCGCCCGCCACGCCGACCAGGCCCCGAGCACTATCTGGCCGCTGAGCAGCGACATGGCCAGGGGGTGTTCCGCGAAGGCCGCGCGGAGGCCGAGGTCGAGGAAGCCGGCGATACCGAGGGGGTACATCACCAGGAGCGCGACGATGGTCCAGGCGGTGTAGGCGTAGAAGACGCGCCACGGGCGACCGGCGGCATGCGCGGTGGTCATGGCTGGCCTCCCTTCGATGGTGCTGACCATAGCGGACCCCCGGGCGGTCAGAGCGCCGTGGACAGCAGGTTCCCGAAGAGGCCGAACAGCAGACCCCAGGCGGTGATCGAGACGCCCATCCACAGGTAGACGCGGCTGCGCGTCGCGCCGAGGGCGACCAGGGTGGGCGCGGTGATCTGGGAGGCGATGACGAACGGGCCCAGCAGGGCGACGCCGGGAACGCCGTACCTGTCCAGGGCGGCCGCCACCTTCTGACGGATCTTCGAGGTCTTCTTCTCCGGACGCTCGCGGCGGCCGGAGACGGCGTCGCGGGCACGGCCGGACAGGGCGATGACGGCGAAGGTCGAGATCATGTTCCCGACCACCGCCGCGGGGATGGCGATGGCCGGGTGGATGCCGGCGGCCGTGCCCAGCAGCGCCGCGAAGAAGGACTCGATGAAGGGGATCGCCCCGATCGGGATCAGCGCGAGGACCTGCTGCCAGGTCTCCATGCCGTCGACCCAGGTGGCGAGCTGCTGAAGGATGTCGTTGACCATGTGAAGCTCCTCGGGAGTGTGCAATCGGTATGGCTTCACTCTTCCGCCGCGCCGGCACCTCGGGTAGGGCGGTGGCTCACCGGCTGCTGTGGCGTCCTCACCGGGCGGCGATGACAGATGTCATGGCGCTGCCGCCCGCGTCTCGAGGTGAGGCGGCGGTGTGACCTGGCCCCGCCTTATGACCCCCAAAGCGTGAGGTGTATTGCCTCGTGTGAACGAGGGTGCGGGATACCGCCTGGGGGATGTTTCAATCCCGAGTGTGATCACTCTCGACGGCCTCACGAAGGTCTTCCCCGCGCCCGGCGGGGGAGGCTCTGTCGCCGCGCTCGACGGCATCGATCTGCAGCTGGACGCCGGCAGGGTCCACGGCATCGTCGGCCGCTCCGGCGCCGGCAAATCCACCCTCATCCGCTGCCTGACCGGACTGGAGAAGCCCACCTCGGGCCGGGTCGAGGTCGATGGCACCGACGTCGCCGCCCTCGAGGGGGCCCGGCTCCGTGCCGCCCGCCGCAACATCGGCATGGTCTTCCAGCACGCGAACCTGCTGGACTCCCGCACCGCCGCCCAGAACATCGCCCACCCGCTGGAGATCGCCGGGGTGCCCCGCGAACGCCGCCGCGAGCGCGTGGCCGAGCTGGTCGAGCTCGTGGGCCTGACCGGTCGCGAGCACAACTATCCCGCCCAGCTCTCCGGCGGGCAGATCCAGCGCGTCGGCATCGCCCGCGGCCTCGCCGCCGAGCCCAAGGTGCTGCTGTGCGACGAGCCCACCAGCGCACTGGACGGCGCCACCACCCGCCAGATCCTCCGCCTCATCCGTGACCTGCGTGAACGCCTCGGCATCACCGTCGTGATCATCACCCACGAGATGGCCGTGGTGCGCGAGGTCTGCGAGACCGTCACCCTCCTGGCCGACGGACGGATCGCCCAGAGCGGGGACCTGGTCGACGTCGCCGCCGACCCGCACGGGCCGCTGGCCGCCGAGCTGATCCCGCTGCCGCCGGTGCCCACCGGCATCGACGCCACCATCGTCAACTGCAACTACGGCGACTCGCCCGAGCTGCGCACCAGCGAGGACCTGGTGCGCCTGGCCGAGCAGCACGGCGCCCGCGCCGGGATCGTCGCCGGCACCATCGAGACCATCGGCGGCCGCCAGGTGGGCCGCGTCCAGCTGGCGCTGCGCAACGACTCCGGGCGGCCCATCAGCCACGACGGCCTGGCCTCGTTCCTGCGCGAGCTGGAGTCGGCCGGCGTCGTCGCCCAGATCATCACCGAGGAGGTGGCGGCATGATCGAGACCCTCCAGCAGTGGGCGCAGAACCCCATCCTGTGGCAGTGGGAGGACGGCCTGTGGCAGGCCGTCGGCGTCACCCTCTACATGACCGTGTGCACCATGATCCTGACCGTGGTGCTGGGGCTGCCGCTGGGCATCGCCCTGTTCGAGACCGAGGGTGCCCGCTCGACCTGGCTGCGCGGGGTCAACCAGGTCGTCGGATTCGTGGTCAACGTGCTGCGCTCGTTCCCCTTCTTCATCCTCATCATCGCGCTGATCCCGGTCACCGCGTTCATCGTGGGCCGCTCCACCGGCCCCAACGCTGCGATGCTCGCCCTGACCGTCGCCGCGGTCCCCTTCGCAGCCCGCCTGTTCGAGCTGAACCTGCGCGAGATCCCCGCCGGGAAGATCGAGGCCGTGTCGATGATGGGCGCGAGCCGCTGGCAGATCATCCGCCAGGTGCTGATCCCCGAGGCCCTGCCCGGCATCATCGGCTCCATCACCACCACCACGATCGCCGTGATCGGCTACACCGCCATGGCCGGCTCCGTGAACAGCGGCGGCCTCGGTCAGCTCGCCTACAACCGCGGCTACACCGGCTACCAGACCGAGATCACCGTGGCCACCGTGATCCTGCTGATCATCATCGTCGTCGCCGTGCAGATGATCGGCGCCCGCCTGTCCCGAGCCGTCGACCACCGTGCCCGCACCGCCTGACCCGCATCCCACCCCCAGGAGAAACCATGAGCACCCTGAACCGCCGCACCCTGTTCGCCTCCGGCGCCGGCCTGGCAGCCCTGTCCCTCTCGGCCTGCGGCGCAGCCTCCCAGGGGGAGAGCCCCACGGCCGACGAGAGCGGCGTGACCACCCTGCGGGTGGCCGCCTCCCCGCAGCCCCACGCCGAGATCCTCGCTTTCATCAGCGAGAACCTCGCCGCCGACGCCGGCCTGGAGATCGAGATCGAGGAGGTCACGGACTACAAGATCCCCAACCGCCTGCTCAGCGACGGCGAGGTCGAGGCGAACTTCTTCCAGCACCTGCCCTACCTCGAGACCGAGATGGAGGAGAACGGCTACGAGCTCACCCCCTTCGAGGGCGTGCACATCGAGCCGCTGGGCGTCTTCGCCGACTCGCTGACCAGCCTCGATGACCTGGCCGACGGCGACGAGGTGGCGGTGCCCAACGACCCCACCAACCGCGGCCGCGCCCTCGCGCTGCTCGCCGAGAACGGGCTGCTGACCCTCGCCGAGGGCGTCGAGCCCACCGAGGCCACCCCGGACGACGTCGAGGACAACCCCAAGAACCTCACGTTCCCGGAGGTCGACGCCGCCCTGCTGCCGCGCACCCTGGCCGACTACGCGGCCGCGGTGATCAACGGCAACATCGCCCTGGAGGCGGACCTGAACCCGGCCGAGGACGCCCTCGTGCTCGAGTCCGGTGAGGGCAACCCGTTCGCGAACCTCCTGGTGGTCCGCACCGAGGACGCCGAGAACGAGGCCCTGGTGACGCTCGATGAGCTGCTGCACTCCGACGACGTGCGGACCTTCATCGAGGACACCTACAGCGGAGCCATCATCCCGGCGTTCTGATCCGCGCCCGCTCGTCCTCAGTCCCGCAGAGCCGGGTGGTCCGCGCGGCCGCTGGCCTCGGCGAGGGCGTCCTGGACGGCGTGATAGGCGGGCTTGCGGGTGTAGTCCTCCCACAGCACGCAGGCGGCGCCCTGGCCCTCGAAGGTCGCCGGCACCCAGGAGTAGGTGTCGACGAAGCCCCACAGGGTCAGGGAGTCGCAGCCGTCCACCGCGAGCGCGGCCTCGGTGACACGGCGGTAGTAGTCCGCCTGCTGGGCGAGCTGGGCCTCGGTGGGCTCGGCGCCGTCCGGCAGCGGCATGCGCACGTCGAGCTCGGTGACGGCGGTGTGCAGCCCGAGGTCCGCGAAGCGCTGCAGGTTCTCGGTGATGTCGCCGGGGAACCCGTACTCGATGGACAGGTGCCCCTGGGTGGAGAAGCCGTCCACGGGCACCCCGTCGGCCAGCAGGTCCGGGATCAGCGCGTAGTACGCGTCGGACTTGGCATTGATCCCGTCGACGTTGTAGTCGTTGAAGAACAGCAGGGCGCCCGGGTCGGCGGCGCGCGCCCAGCGGAACGCGTCGGCGACGATCTCGACGCCGAGTTCGCGGATCCAGATGTTGTCGCTGGTGCGCAGGTTGCCGTCGTCGTCGAAGATCTCGTTGGCCACGTCCCACTGGGAGATCCGGCCCCGGTAGCGGCCGACGACCGTGTCGATGTGCTCCTTCAGCAGCGCGCGCAGCTCGTCGGCGCTGAAGTCGCCCTCCTCGAGCCAGGCGGGGTTCTGGCTGTGCCACAGCAGGGTGTGCCCGCGCACGTCCTGGCCGTGCTCGGTGGCGAAGTCCATGATCGCGTCGGCATCGGCGAAGGCGAAGGTGTCGCGGTCCGGGCGCAGGTGGTCCCACTTCATCTGGTTCTCGGCCGAGAGCGAGGTGAACTCGGTCGCGAGGTGCTCGCGGTAGGTCTCGTCGTCGGTGAACGGCGGCGGGTACGGCTGGCTGGTGTGGTGTCCGCCGCCGGCCACGGCGGAGCCGATCTTCAGCGTCGTCCCCGCGGCGAAGGCGAGGGTGTCCTTCTTCGCGAGGCCGGGCGGGGTGCGCTTGTCCCGGTCGTCCTGCTTCGGGCCTCGGGCCTGTGCGGCGGCGGGCACCGCGGCCAGGGCCCCGGCACCCAGGGCCCCGGCACCCAGGGCGCCGGCGGTGAGAATCTGGCGTCGCTTCATGTCGTCTCCTTCGTCGACTGGCGAAAAGTTTCGATACGTTTTCGCCTCGCCGTGAGCGTAAGGTGACGTGCATTACGTGTCAAGAAGTCACAGCAGCCTCGTGGCCCCGAGCTGGTCGAGCAGCCAGGCCAGCTCGTCGGCCCGCTGCTCCCACTTGCGGTAGCGGCCCGACCGCCCGCCGTGCCCGGCCACCATCTCGCAGCGGAACAGGATCGGGCGCTCGGCCGGATCCGAGGTGACCGTCTCGCGCAGCCGCGCGATCCACTTCGCGGGCTCGACGAAGAAGACGCGGGTGTCGTTCAGGGAGGTGGCGGCGAAGATCGCGGGGTAGTCCACCGCGCGCACGTTCTCGTAGGGGGTGTACTCCTTCATGTACCGGTACACCTCGGCGCTGTCGACGGGGTTGCCCCATTCCTCCCACTCGCCCACCGTCAGCGGCAGCGACGGGTCCAGGATCGTGGTCAGCGTGTCGACGAACGGCACCCCGGCGATGATGGCCCGGAACCGCTCCGGGGCGAGGTTGGCGACGGCGCCCATGAGCAGGCCGCCGGCGCTGCGACCTTCGGCGGCGAGCCGGTCCGGGGCCACCAGCCCCGTCTCGACCAGATGCTCGGCCGCGGTGACGAAGTCGCTGAAGGTGTTCTTCTTCTCCAGCAGTTTGCCGTGCTCGTACCAGGCCCGGCCCATCTCCCCGCCGCCGCGCACGTGGGCGATGGCGACCACCACGCCGCGGTCCAGCAGCGAGAGCCGGGTGGGCACGAAGGAGGGGTCCACGGAGACCTCGTAGGAGCCGTAGCCGTACAGGTAGCCGGGGGCGGTGCCTTCGGCGGCGACCTCCCGCCGTGCCACCAGGGAGATCGGGATCGCGGTGCCGTCGGCCGCTCGCGCCCACTCCCGCCGCTCCACGTACAGCTCCGGGTCGTAGTTCGGCACCGGGGTGCGGCGCAGGACGCTGACCTCGCCCCCGGCGACGTCGACCTCGGCGATGGTGGGCGGGGTGAGTAGGCTGGTGAGCTCGTACCGCAGCGAGGTCTGGTCCCAGTTCGGGTTCGCGTCGAGCTCGACGGTGTCCAGCTCGCCCCCGTGGCTGACCTCCCGCGCGGCCTCGAGGTCGAGGGACCCGTCGGCCCGGCGGGGCAGCAGCCGCACGCTCGCGAGCCCGCCGCTGCGCAGCTCGAGCGCCGCGAAGGAGGCGAAGGCCTCGACCGCGAGCAGGCGCTCGCCCTCACCGGCGACCAGCAGATCCGTCCAGGCCGAGGGGTCCTGCAGCGGTGCCTCGGCCAGGGCGAATCCCTCGGCGGTCGCGTTGTGCACGATCAGCAGACGGTCCCCGGCATGCTCGACGGTGTAGTCCACGCCGTCCCGTCGGCCACCCGCGGGCCGCGGCGCCGAGGTGGGGTCGGCCAGGTCCAGCAGCCAGGCCTCCGACGTCGTCGTCGAACCCGCCTGGATCACGAGGGTGGAGCCGTCCCGGGAGCGGTCGAAGCCGATCATGAACCGCTCGTCGCTCTCCTCGAGGACGAGCTCGTCCGTCTCCGCCGCCGCACCGAGGCGGTGGCGCCAGATCTGGTGCTGGCGCCAGGCCTCGTCCATGCGGGCGTAGAACAGCCACTGCTGGTCGGCGGAGAAGGCCAGGCCGTAGCCGGCCCCGGTGACCACCTCGTCGACGATCTCCCCGGAGCTCAGGTCCTTGATGCGGATCGTGAAGCGCTCATCGCCCGCGGTGTCCACGGCGTAGGCGAGCAGGGTGTGGTCGGGGGAGGGGGCGAGCCCGCCGAGGGAGTAGAACTCCGCGCCGGCGGCCTCGGCCTGCGCATCCAGCAGCACCTGCTCGCCCTCGAGCATGGTGCCCGGTTCCACCTGCGGCATCGAGCCGGTGTCCGCCACCCGCGTGAAGGCGGGATAGTCGTTGCCGGCCGTGGTGCGGGTGATGTACCACCAGTGATCCCGGCGCACCGGGACGGACAGGTCCGTCTCCTGGGTGTGGCCGACGAACTCGCCCACCAGGGCCTCGCGCAGCCCGGCCAGGTGCGCGGTGCGCGCGTCGGCGTAGGCGTTCTCCGCCTCCAGGTGCGCGATGACCTCAGGGTTCGTCTTGTCGCGCATCCACTCGTAGGGATCGACGACGGTGTCGCCGTGGACGATCCGCTCGGTGGGGCGGCGGGGCGGGACGGGCGGCGTGGGCGGCGTGGGCAAAGTAGGCAGAGCGTCGGTCATGGACGCGAGCCTACGGGCACCTCCCTGGGTTCGCCGTGGTGCGGACCGCGCACGATGCGGCGCAGCTCGACCCGCGAGGAGAGGCGGAGCTTCGCGAGCGTGTTGCGCACGTGGTACTCGACCGTGCGCACGGAGATGTACAGCGACTCGGCGATCTCCCGGTTGCTGAGGCCCTCGCCCACCATGATCGCGATCTGCTGCTCCCGCTTGGTGAGGTAGGCGAGCACCGGGGGCAGGGCGCTGCGCGATGCAGGGCGCTCCGGCTGGTCCTCCACCGGTGCCGCCGGCACGGCGAGGCTGTTCGCCTGCGCGGTGAGCCGCTCCAGCCCGGACCGGGCGAAGGCGTTCGCCGCCTGGGTGGCCAGCAGCCGGGCGCGCTCCCTCGCCGCGGCGGAGGCGCCGGCGTCGGAGAAGACGTGACGGGCGGCGTCCAGCGCCGCGAAGGCGCGGTACAGGCGCAGCCCGCCGCCGGGCAGGCCGGCGAGGGAGGGGCGCAGCGGCGGCACGGCGTCGAAGTGCTCGACCGCGTCGAGGTGCCGACGGGCCGCGTCCTCCCGGTCCCCGCGCGAGGCCGCCAGCAGCGCCCGCGCGTACGAGGCGATGCCCGCGCGGGCCCGCTCGGCGTAGGGGATCGCGGGGTCCTCGATGCGGTCGATGAGGGTGGGCAGCTCGCCGGTGCGCCCCGTCGCGGCCAGGGACCGCGCGAGGATCATCGCCGGGGCGAGGCCGACCAGTCGCCAGCCGGAGACGTTCTCGTCGATCGTCTGCAGGTGCTCGGTCGCCGCCGCGTCGTCTCCCGCGCGCACGGCGTGCCAGGCGCGTGCCAGCTCCTCCACTGCGGTCAGACCGGTGGTCGTGCGCAGGGCGGAGGGCGAGCCGTCGATGCGCCGGAGGAAGCGCTGGGCACGATCGGTCTCGCCGCGCATGCCGGCGGTGAGCGCGGCGACGGCGTAGGCGAACAGGGCGCCGGCGTCCTCGGAGGTCAGCAGGGTCCCGCCCAGGGCGTGCAGCGCCGCGTCGTGCGCTTCGTCGAGGAGCCCGGCGTCGAAGTGCATGAGCGCCAGGCACATCTGCGTGTGGATGGCGAACGCGCCCTCCGCGGACGAGGAGAACGAGGTCACCAGCAGCTCGCGGGCGGTGCCCGGGTGGCCCTGGCGGTGCAGCAGGGAGCCGATGATCCTCCTGATGGCCAGCTGCGCGGGCTCGGTGCCCGGCGTGGCGGCCAGCTCCTCGGCGATCGCGGTCATGTCGGCCGTGATGCCGGCTCGGGACGACCCGTCGCCGTCGGCGAACAGTGCCCAGCAGCGCAGGATCCCGCGCAGGCTGGCGACCTCCGCCGGCGGGGCGTCGGGCAGCTCCGCGAGCTGGTCCACGACGACGTCGAAGGCGTGCCGGCCGACGTGGAACTCCCCGAGCGATCCTGCCAGGCGCGCGGCCCAGGAGGCGGCGTGGCCGAGCAGCAGGGTGCCGTCCGTGGAGCGGGGCGCGCGCAGTGCCGCCTCGAGGTGGCGGACGCTGTCGGCGAGCGAATGGTCCTCGATGGCCAGCAGCGTCTGGACGGCGCCGCGCACCTGCGGGTCGGCGGCGGCGAGTGCCGAGGCTCCGAGCTGCCGCAGCAGAGCGGGACGGCGCGCGGAGACCGCCGCGCGGGTCGCGGCGGCCACCAGATCGGGGCCGGGAGCGAAGGAGGAGGCGGCGGCGAGCATCTCGAAGGCCACGTCGAACGAGTGGCGTTCGAGGGCCGCGTAGCCCTCCTCCGCGAGCTCGCCGACGAGCTCCGCGGTCGCCTGCGGGGACGGCGGCCTGCTCAGCAGGGCGAGACGGTGCCGCAGCCGCTCCGCGCGGGTGCCGTGCTCGGCGAGCACCGCGTGCACGACGGCCCGGCGGTTGCGCTGCGTGGCGAACCGGATCGCCCGCGCGACCATGGCGTGCACCAGCCGGACATGATCCTCGTCCACGAGGGTGACCAGCCCGGTCGCCAGCAGCGTGGGCTCGCAGAACGGCGCCAGCCCCTGCGACTCGAGCGCCTCGTCCAGGAGCGAGGACGGCAGCGTGGTGTCCGCGAAGCCCAGCAGCTCGAGGACGGCGCGGGTGGAGGGGTCGGCGTCGACGAGGATCTGCGGGACGGCGCGGTCGAACCGGCCCGCCCGCTGCGAGACGTCGGTCTCGAGGCTCCTGATCGCCAGCTCCAGATCGCGCTCGCCGGGACCGGCGGCCATCAGCCGGTCCAGCACGATGGCGACGTGCAGCGGAGAGCCGCCGGTCGCGCCGTGCAGACGCACGGCGAACTCATCGGGGACGGGCACGCCGAGCTTGTCGCCGGCGAAATGCTTGATCGCGGTCTCGTCCAGCGGGTGCAGGGTGAGGTGGCTGCCGTGCACCTCCGTCGTCGCGATGGACCTGATGCGGTCGAAGAACGGCGAGCTGCCCGTGCGGGCGGTGACGATGAAGAACGCCCGGGCCCTCTGGTAGGTCTCCGCGATGTGCCACATGGCCTCGGCCGTGGCGTCGTCGATCCACTGCACGTCCTCGATGATCAGGCAGGTCGCGATCGCCTCGCTGTTGAAGGCCTCGATCATCCGCCCGAGCGGATCGGTGGAGGTCACCGGTGCCTCGATCGACGCCACGATGCGATCGGCGACGGCGCCGGGGTACGCCGCGTCCCCGGGCATGCACGAGATGACCAGCACGCGCCAGGTCTGCTGGTGGCGCAGCTCTGCGGCGATGCGCTTGACCAGTGTGGACTTCCCGATGCCGGGAGGCCCCTCGATGGTGAGGGCCTGGGCGCTGTAACCGAGCACCCGGGTGGCGAGCTCACGGGCGCTGTCGAGGGCGAGGTCGCGCCCGTAGATCGGCGGGAGTGCGGAGTCAGCAGTGGGCATGGCAGGTCGATTCCGTTTTCTGGACACGTGACCGCATCAGCTGGACGGAGAGTACCAGGTACCCCAGTGCCCAGCACAGGGGTACCCGCCCCTCAATACCGGGTTCTCCCCGTACCCCGTACCGGGTTATGCCTCCAGCCGGTGTGATCCGGGTCCCGGCAGGCCTACGTTGCGGAAGTGCTCCGGGCCAGTCGCCGGGGCCCGCATCCCTGTCCGTGCCGAGTCGGAGGAATCGTGTCCACGATCCAATCTGCCCTGCCCTCGCACCCCGTTCTCCCCTGGCCGATCCTGACCTCCCCACTGCGGCGCCGGGGCCTGGCCGCGCTGATCGCGGCCGGGCTCACCGCCGGCATTCTGGCCGTGGTGGGCACCGAGCCCCTGGTGCTCGGCGCGGGAGCCGCGTGGTTCGTGCTGGCGCTGGCGACTCATGCCTTCGACATCCGCCGTGGTGAGCGGCACCGGTCGGCGCCGCTGCTGGTGGCGACCGCGTTCACCCTCGCCGCCCTCGCCGCCCACTCCGCCCTGTGGGGGCAGGCCGTGCGCGGTGACGTGGCTGTGCTGCTGCTCGCCCTGACCCTCGCGCACTGGGCCAGCACGCCGCTGGTGCGTCTCGTCCTCGATCGTACCGTGCCGCCGCGGGCGATCATCGTCTGCCCGGCGGCGGAGATCGTCCGCCACCGCCACGGCCGCTCCCAGCGGGTGCGCGGATTCTCCGCCGAGACCCTCCAGGATCCCGGCGTCGTCGTCGCCGCCGTGCTGCACGACGTGGCCCGCGGCGGCGCCGACCGCGTCGAGCTGCTGCCGGGCATCCCGGACCGCACCGTGCAGCAGCTGGCCTGGGCGCTGCGCCGGGACGGCGTGGAGCTCCTCCTGCACCAGCCCACCGGCAGGGTGCGCAGCTCGCGCACCGAACTGCTGATGACGGCCCACGGGCCCGGCCTGCTGCTGACGCCCCCGCGGCCGGGCCTGCTCACCCGGGTGGGCAAGCGCGCCCTCGACGTGCTGGGCGCCGCGGCGCTGCTGGTGCTGCTGGGCCCGGTGCTGCTGGGAACCGCCCTGGCGGTCCGCCGTGAGGACGGCGGTCCCGCCCTCTACCGGCAGGAGCGCATCGGTCTGGACGGGAAGCCGTTCCAGATCTACAAGTTCCGCACCATGGTCCAGGATGCCGACGCGCAGCTCGAGGCCCTGCTGCGCGAGCAGAACGCCGACGGCCGCCCGCTGTTCAAGGTCTCCGCGGACCCGCGGGTGACCCGCCTGGGAGCGTTCCTGCGCCGCAGCTCGATCGACGAGCTCCCGCAGCTGCTGAACGTGCTCGAGGGCACCATGAGCCTGGTGGGTCCCCGCCCGCAGCGGCCCGCGGAGGTCGCCCTCTACGACGGCGACGCCGAGCATCGCCTCGGGGTCCGCCCCGGCATGACCGGGCTGTGGCAGGTCTCGGGACGCTCCCGGCTCAGCTGGGAGCAGGCCCGTGAGCTCGACGTCTACTACGCGCACAACTGGTCACCGCTGCTGGACCTCACGATCCTGCTGCGCACCTTCAAGGCCGTCCTGACCAGCGACGGAGCCGTGTGATGCGCATCCTGCACCTGATCCACAGCACACACGTCGGCGGCGTCGAATCCGCGGCCGCGCACCTGCGGGAGGAGCTCGCCGACCACGAGCGGATCCAGTACCGCATCGCCGTCCTCGCCGCGGCGGACCCGGACCAGGCCGTCCTGACCGCCGACGTCGCCGGCTCCGGCCTGAACTCCCCGCTCTCCGCCCTCGCTGTGCTGCGCCAGATCCGCCGCTGGGACCCCGACGTGCTGGTCACCTCCCTGTGGCGCAGCGTGGCTGTCGGCGCCCTCGCCCGAGCACTGGGGCGCAGGCGGCCGTGGGCGATCTGGGTCCACAACTCCCGCTTCACCCAGCCCGTGGACCGGCTGGTCCATCACTGGGCCCTCCCGCGCGCCGACCTCGTGCTGTGCGACTCGATCGCCGCCCGTGACCTGCTCGCCGAGCCGATCCTGCGCCGCGCCGGCGCCCGCCACCCCGCCGTGCTCGTGCGTCCCGACGCGGCACCCCTGCCCGCCCACACCGCGGCCGCCCCCGCCCTGCGGGCACAGCTGCGCCTGGTGACCTGGGGGCGGATCGCCCCGCAGAAGCGCCTGGACGTCGCCCTCGGGATCCTGGCGCAGCTGCGCGAGCAGTCGCCCGCCGGGGCGCACCTGACCATCATCGGCCCCGACAGCGGGGGCCTGGCGGACCTGCGCGCCGAGATCATCCGGCGGCGGCTCGCCGACGCCGTCACGCTGACCGGTCCCGCCGATCGTGCCGCGATCGCCCGCGCCGCCGCCGAGGCCGACGTGTTCATCCAGACCTCCGAGTTCGAGGGCTACGCGATGGCGGCCCACGAGGCGCTCGCCGCGGGGATGGTCAGTCTGCTCACGCCCGTCGGCGACCTCGCCTCCGACACCCGCGACGGCGACCACGCCCTGCACCACCACGGCGACGCCGCCCGCTCCGCCGCCCGTCTGCTCGAGCTGGCCGAGGACCCGGCCGCCTGGGCCGAGATGTCCCACCGGGCCCGCCACGTGCGCACCACCGCCATGGCCGACGAGTTCGCCGCCGCCTGCGAGGTGCTGGCATGAGAGCGATCCGTGAAGCAGGCATCGACAACCAGATCCTCGTGCTGCTGGCCGCAGCCGGCGCGCTGATGGCCTCCCTCGGGATCAGGCCGTACCTCCCCGAGCACTTCCTCTGGGACGACGGCCTGCTGCAGCTGACGATCCACGGCGGCAGCCTCGTCGACGAGGCCGAGTCGTTCGAGCGCGTCGGCCATCTGTACGCGCTGGCCGGGCTCGGGGAGGCGCCGCCGCTGGCCGCGCTGCTCGGCGTGGCGCTCTATTGCAGCGGGATCCTGCTCGCCGTGGGCTGGGAGCGCACCGCCCGGCTCTCGATGCCGTCGCTGCTGGTCACCATGGCCTTCTTCGTGCCGGCGCTGGCCTATCTCGCGCAGTACTCCAAGGAGCTGGTCACTCTGGGCGTCGCGATGCTCGTCGTCGTGATCCCCGACGGGCGCGGCCGGTTCAGCACGGCCATGGGCGAGCTGGCCGTGATCGGCGGAGCGCTCGCCTACGGGGCCACGCTGCGCCCGTACTGGCTGATCATCGCCGTGATGTACATCGGCTGGCGGATCCTGCTGCCGCGCACCGCCCACCCTCTGCTGCTGGTCGCCCTGCCCGCCGCCGCCTACGCGGTGCTCCAGCCCCTGTTCCAGGCGGTGCTCGGGCACGGGCTGCAGGGGGCGCGCGAGTGGTCGAACGCCGAGCGCGCCGGCGAGCAGGTGAACACCCTGATCCAGAGCGTCGCCCCGGACGCCCGAGGGGCCCTCGGCGTGCTCGCGGCACTGGCCATGCTCGCGCTGATGGTGGTGCCCGTGCAGCTGCTGGTCTCCGGGGAAGCCTTCCACCTGGCCAGCGGCATCGCGATCGTCGTGGTGTGGGCGCTGGTGCTGGTGCCCGTCCTCGGCGGGCGCTTCGTCGGCGCCCGCTCCCCGCGAGCCACCCGCGCCGCCTCCCTGCTGCTCGCCTTCCTCGTGGTCCAGGCGCTGTTCGAGCCGGACTACGGCTCCGCGCTCAAGCACCTGACCCCGCTGCTCCCGCTGGTCCTCATGGTGCACCTGCATCGGGGGCGGTCATGACCTCGTCGATCCTGCACATCACCGATGCCGCCTCCTCCGGCGTGCTCGCCGCCGTGACCACCTTCGCCCGCGCCCAGAGCGCCGTGCCGGGGATCGACGTCACCCTCGCCTACGTCCCCCGCCACGATTCGCCCTCCCCGGAACGGATCCAGGCGCTCGCCGGGGACCGCGTCACCGTGCTCCGCTGGAGCCGCAGCCCCCGCACCGCCCTGCCGGCCCTGCTGGTGCGCGCCACGGCCGAGCTCACGGCCCGACGGGACGTGCTGGTCCACCTCCACTCCTCCCGCACCGGGATGATCGGACGAGCCGTGGCCGTGCTGACCGGGCATCGCGACCGCACCGTCTACAGCCCCCACTGCTTCGCGTTCGACCGCAGCGACGCCGGCACCCTGCACCGCCGGGTGCTGACGGCCCTGGAGCGGGCCGGGACCCTGCTGGGCCCGCGTCTGCTGCTGGTCTCCGAGACCGAGGAGCGCCTGGCGCAGCGGGTCCTGCCCCGCGCCCGCACCGCCGTGCTGCGCAACCGGGTCGACGCCGAGCAGCTCGCCGCCCTGCCCCGGCCCGAGGCCGCATCCGGCGGCGACCTGCGCGTCGTCCACGTCGGCCGGATCGCCGCCCAGAAGCGGCCCCGCGAGTTCGACGCCGTCGCGCGCCGCTGGCACGAGCAGCATCCCGGAACCGTCTTCCGCTGGCTGGGGGAGGGCGACCGGGAGCTGCTGGGCCCGGACGTCGAGGTCAGCGGCTGGCTGGACCGGGACGCGCTGCTCGCCGAGCTCTCCCGGGCCGACGTCCTGCTGTTCACCAGCGCCGGTGAAGGGCTGCCGATCGCAGTGCTCGAGGCGCAGGCGCTCGGTGTCCCCGTCCTCGCCCACGACGTGACCGGCATGGCCGACGTGGTCATCGACGGCGTCACCGGGCTGCTGCGCGCGGACGCCGAGGGCCTGCTGCAGGCCCTCGGCGAGCTGGCCGCTGATCCGGCACGACGTCGGGCCCTGGGCGAGACCGCCCGGGCCCGGGTGCGTGCCTGCTTCGGCCTCACCCATCTCGCGGAGGACTCCTTCGCGGCCTATCGCCAGGTCGGCGTACCTATCGGAGAGGAATCAGCATGACGTCGGAGAGATTCTGGGAAGTGCTGCGCATCCGCTGGGCGTGGCTGCTGATCGGCCTCGTCGTCGGCCTCGTGGCCGCGGGCATCGCCCTGGCCCTGCTGCCGAGGACCTACGGCTCGGAGGCCGGGGTGCTGGTGGAGGCCGAGATGCCCGGCGGCGACGTCGCGGGCTTCAGCGCGACGGTCTTCGTCGATGAACGGCTGCCCACCTATGTCGATCTCGGTCGCGCGGACGCGGTCCACCAGGACATCCGCGAACTGCTCGGCCAGGACCTCTCCCGCGACCAGATCGAGTCGAGCGTCTCCTACGGGGCGACGCCCGGCTCGATGGTCCTGTCCATCACCGGCACCGGTGACACCGCGGCCGAGGCGCAGGACACGGCCGACGCCGCAGCGACGGCGCTGGCCACCTCCATCGAAAGCACCTCGACCGACTCCATCGAGGTCACCGCGACCCTCGTCCAGGAGGCGACCCTGCCCACCGGTCCCGAGGACCCCGACCCCCTCATCATCCTGCCCGCCGGAGCGCTCGCCGGTCTCACCGTCCCGCTGCTCCTCGCTCTCGCCCTCACTCCCCGCCGCCAGGAAGGACTCTCGTCATGATTCTCAGACTGCTCGGCCGTGGACACGGCCCCGACTCCCTCGACCGCGACCCCGCCACCACGAGCCCGCTGACCCCCTTCGGACTCGACATGTCCGCCCTGACCAGCCGGCTCACAGCACTGAACGGCCACACCACCATGGCGCCGGACCTCGGCCCGGTGCGCGAGCTGGTCGCCGGCAAGCGCGTGCTGGTCACCGGCGCCGGCGGCTCCATCGGATCGGAGCTGTGCCGCCAGCTGCGCGGCCTCGATCCCGCCCGGCTGTCCCTGCTGGACCGCGATGAGTCAGCGCTGCACGAGCTGCAGATGTCGATGAACGGCGCCGCCCTGCTGGACACGCCCGACACCGTCCTCGCCGACATCCGCGATCCCCGCGCCCTGGACGCGGTCTTCGCCGAGCACCGGCCCCAGCTGGTGCTCCACGCCGCCGCGCTCAAGCACCTCCCGCTGCTGCAGCGCTACCCGCGGGAGGCCTGGATGACCAACGTGCACGGGACCCGGAACGTGCTCGAGGCCGCGACCCGCCACGGGGCCGAGCGGCTGGTGAACATCTCGACCGACAAGGCCGCCAGCCCGACCAGCGTGCTGGGCCGCTCCAAGCGGGTCGCCGAGGCGCTGACCGCGCATTACGCCGAGCGCACCGGCCTGCCGTTCGTCTCGGTGCGGTTCGGCAACGTGCTGGGATCGCGCGGCTCCGTGGTGCCCACGTTCGTGGAGCAGGTGCGCCGCGGCGGCCCGCTGACCATCACCCACCCCGAGGTCTCGCGGTTCGTGATGACGATCCCGCAGGCCTCCTCGCTGGTGCTCTCCGCCGTCACCGTCGGGGCGCCGGGGGAGACCCTGGTGCTCGACATGGGCCGACCGGTGCGGATGGTGGACGTCGCCACCGCCATCGCGGAGCTCGCCGGCGTCGAGTGCGCCATCGTGTACACCGGCCTGCGGCCGGGGGAGAAGCTCCACGAGGAGCTGTTCTCCGAGTACGAGCAGCTCGATCGCACCGAGCACGACGGCATCAGCCGGGTCCGCTGCGCCTCGATCGACCCCGCCACCCTGCCCGGCGTCGAGGAGTGGTCCGATCACGTGCGCGAGTTGATGATCCCCTCGGGGTACGACCCGCTGTTCACCACGCCCGAGCCGGCTGCCGTGGCGGCCGCGGAGCCCCAGCAGATCATGGCGGTGAGCTGAATGGGCCCGCGCATCCCCGTGTCCGTCCCCACCGTCGGCCCTGCGGAGCAGAGAGCCGTCGGCGAGGCGATCGCCGGCGGCTGGATCGCTCCCGCCGGCCCGGACCTGCGACGCTTCGAAGCGGCGCTGGCCGAACGCACCGGCCGTGCCCGCGCCGTCGCGGTCGCCTCCGGCACCGCCGCTCTCCACCTGCAGCTGCTGGCCGCCGGCGTGGGCCCCGGCGACCGGGTCATCTGCCCGACCCTCACGTTCGTCGCCACCCTCAACGCGATCTCGCAGACCGGGGCGACGCCGGTGCTCGTGGACGCCGACGACACCGGCAACCTCGAACCCGAGCTCGTCGACGCCGCCTTCGCGCATCCCGCTCGCGTCGGCGGACCGATCACCGCGGTGCTACCGGTGGACGTGTACGGCAAGGTCGCCGATCATGACCGCCTCGGGGCGATCGCCGCCCGGCACGGTGCGCAGCTGCTGGTCGATGCCGCGGAGTCCCTCGGCGCCACCCGGGCAGGGCGTCCCGCCGGGTCGCAGGGGCGCGCGGCGGCGGTCTCCTTCAACGGCAACAAGATCATCACCGCCTCCGCCGGCGGGGCGGTCCTGACCGACGACGAGGAACTCGCCGACCGGGTGCTGTTCCTGTCCACCCAGGCCCGGGAGGACGTCCCGCATTACCTTCATCGCGAGCACGGGTTCAACTACCGGCTCTCGAACGTGCTTGCCGCGCTGGGGCTGGCGCAGCTGGGGCGGCTCGACGAGTTCCTCGCCGCGCGCCGCGCCCATCGGGAGCGCTACCGCGCGCTGTGCGAACGCGTGCCCGGGCTGCGGATCCTCGGTGGCGACGACGCCGGCGACAACTGCTGGCTCACGGCGCTCGTCCTGGACTCGGGCATCGCCGCCGGTGAGCTGGGCGACGAGCTCGGTCGCCACGGCATCGAGACCCGCCGGCTGTTCACGCCCCTGCACGTCCAGCCGCTGTGCGCCGACCCCTCCCGCTTCCCCCGCCTGGTCGACGGCACCGCCGAGCGGCTGTTCGCGACGACCCTCGTGGTGCCCAGCTCCCCGGCGTCCTCGCCGCGGGAGATCGACGAGGTCTGCGACCGGATCGAGATGTCGCTGACCGGCAGCCGTGACCGGCGGCGGGAAGGAGCCCTGACCGCATGAATGCACCCTGCGCCCTCGTGATCGCCCCGCACCCGGATGACGAGGTGCTCGGAGCGGGCGGCACCATCGCCCGGCTGGCCGGCGACGGCTGGAGGGTGGTCGTCGTCGTGGTCTGCTCGGATCTGCCGCCGACGTACCCCGCCGGCATCGCCGAGGAGGTCGAGGCGGAGGCGCGGGAGGCCCATGCGCTCCTCGGTGTCGCCGTCTCGGAGTTCCTGCACCTGCCGTCGGTCGAGCTCTCGCGCGGTGCCGTGACCACGCTGAACGGGCCGCTGCAGGCCCTGGTCGAGGAGCACCGGCCCACGCTCGCGCTGATCCCGTTCCCGGACCGGCACGTCGACCACCGCACCGTGTTCGACGCCTCGATGGTGGTCACCCGGCCCGTCGGCGCCGGCCGGGATCTGCGGACGGTCGCCATGTACGAGACCGTCTCGGAGACGTTCTGGAACGCTCCCGGGGCCGAGCCGACGTTCACCCCGTCCTGGCATGTCGACATCACCGAGACCGTCCGGACCAAGATCGATGCCTTCCGCTGCTTCGCCTCTCAGCTGCAGCCGGACCCGGGGCCGCGCTCGGTGCGGGCGCTGGAATCCCTGGCCGGCTTCCGCGGCAGCCAGGTCGGCCTGTCGTCGGCCGAGTCCTTCCAGGTGGTGCGCTCCGTGAGCCCCGTCGGGCCGGTGATGGGAGGGTGAACGGGCCCGACTCCCGGCGCCGTGCCGGCACGGACGCGGTGACGATCGCCCTGGGCTACCTCACGAGCTTCGCCTACCCCCTGGTCTCGCTGCCCTTCCTGGCCCGGGTGCTGGGGGTCGCCGACCTCGGCGTGGTGATGCTGCTGCTGGCAGTGCTGCAGGTCGTCATCCACGTCACCGATTTCGGGTTCAGCATCAGCGCGCTGCGCCGGGCCAGCCTCGCCCGCACCGTCGCGGAGCGGTCGCAGGTGCTCATGGAGACGGTGTGCGCAAAGACCCTGATCTGGCTGGTCTGCGCGGTGGTGATGATCGCGGTGACCCTCGTCGTCCCCGGGCTGCACGAGCACGCGGGCGCGATGATGCTGGGTCTGCTGCTGGTGCTCGCCGGCGCCTGGTACCCGGGCTGGATGCTGCAGGCGATGGGCCGCATGCTCACCTTCGCCCTGGTGATGTCGCTGTCGCGGATCATCGCCCTTGGCGGTCTGCTGCTGACGGTGCGCGATCCGGCACACATGGACCTCGCCGTCGCGTGGCAGCTGGCCCCGCAGGCGCTCGCCGCGGTGATCGCCTGGTGGCTGCTCCTGCGCGTGTGGGGATCGGCGCGCGTGGTGCGGGTGACCCGGCTGGGCGTGACGACGGCGCTGCGGGACTCGGCGCCGCTGTTCGTCTCCAATGCGACCGTGGTGGTCACCGCCTCGACGAGCTCGCTGGCCCTCGGCGCCTTCGCCGCGCCATCCCAGGTGGCCTTCTTCGGCGCCGCCGAGCGCTTCGGCAATGCCGTGCGCGGGGTGATGCGGGGAGTGGTCGATGCGATGCTGCCGCGCATGGCGGCGGGGAACGTGGCGGGGATGCGCCGCTTCGTGAGCCTCGGGGTCGTGGCCGCGTACGGGACGGCGGGTGCCTGCCTGGCGATCGGGGCCGGCTGGGTGATCCCCTGGTACCTCGGTGCGGACATGGTCGGGGCGATCTGGCCGACGCGCCTGGTCGGCGTCATGATCATCATCGCCGGGATCACGACGGTGCTCACGCTGCACGCCAACGCCGAGCACCGGTACGGCCTGGTCGCGCGCCTCACCGCGATCGGTGCAGTCGTCCATGTGGCGCTCTGCATCCCGGCCGTCCTGTGGGCCGGCGCGGTGGGCGCGTCGCTCGCACTCATCGTCACCGAGACCGTGATGGCGACGCTGTTCCTGCACGACCTGCTGCGGCGGCGGTCCGCCGGGGCGCGGGGTGCGCAGGCCGGGGCCGGCGCGCACGGCCGACGTGCACGCCGCGTCGACCTCAGGATCTGAGCGGTGACACGCGGTTCCTCGGCCGGCAGAGTCAGGCGGACTCAGTCGATGAGGTGCTCAGGGAGGCCGTCGACCTCGGCGAGGGCGGCGGCGACCCGGGCGTCGTCCTCGCCGTCGTGCTGGGCCATGGGGAAGCGGGCCTGGCCGACATCCACGCCGCGGGAGCGCATGGCCGATTTCAGCGCCGGGAACGTCTCGCCGCCACCGGCCAGGGCGTCGAGCATCCCCACGGCGATCTCCTGCAGGCGCCGCGCCTCGGTGAGGTCTCCGGCGCCGACGGCCCGGTACAGCTCCGTGTACAGCTTGGGGGCGAGGTTGAAGGTGGCGCCGATGGCACCGTCGGCGCCCTGGGACAGAGCCGCGACCAGCAGCTCGTCGGAACCGATGAGGATCGAGAAGTCGTCGCGGACCCGTGCGCGGATCCGAGCGAGGACCGCGAGGTCGCTCGAGGTGTACTTGAGCCCGTCCAGCACCCCTTCGGCGGCGAGGTCACAGATCAGGTCGGCACCGAGGGTGCGGCCGGTGGAGGCCGGGATCGTGTAGCCGAGGAGGGGCAGGTCGCTGGATGCGCGCACGTCCCGGAAGTACGCGGCGAGCGAGTCGTCGCCGTAGCCGTAGTAGATCGGGATGGAGGCGCTGATGGCCGTGGCGCCGCCGTCGGCGGCTCGCCGCGCGAGCTCCCGCACGGCGCGCTGGTCGGAGTGGGCGACCTGGAAGACGACCTCGCGTCCGTTCGCCACGTCCGCGACGGTCTCGAGGATCTGCAGCCGCTCCTGGACGCTGAGCAGGTAGTACTCGCCCGAGGTCCCGGTGACGAAGTACCCGTCGACGCCGGCCTCGTTGAGCCGGCCGACGAGCGACCGGGTCCGTTCGACGCTGACAGCTCCATCGTGGTCGTACGCGGTGAGCAGGGCAGGCAGGACACCGTTGATCGTCATCGCACGAAGCCTACCGGGGTGCTGCGCCGTGATCCTGTCAGAGCGCTCCGAGCCAGATCGGGTTCGTCAGCGCTGCCATCGCCCCGAAGCCCGCCGTCGGCCCCATCGTGGTGCCACCGGCGGAGCCGTCCTCGAGCGGATGGCGCACCTCGGCACGCACGAAGGCGCTGATCCGGCGGCCGTGGTCCAGGTGATCGTGCCGCGCCCGTCCCCGGCCAGCACCGTCTGCAGCAGCTGTCCCTGATCCGTCAGCAGGCGCACCGTCCCGTCGGGCACGCCGGAGACCTCCAGCGTCACGGTGATCGTCTCGTCGCGGTCCACGTCGAGCCGGTCGCCGATGCCTGCCTCGGCCCCGCCGGCCGAGGCGACGAGGGACAGGTCGATGTCCGCCGACTCGGCCAGCCAGGAGCGGCCGGCACGGATGCCGGCCAGCAGCGCGTCGCGGGAGAGACCGTCGGCCAGCACCACGTTGTGGGGCGAACCGACCGAGTCGCCGGGGCTGTGAGCGTCGCTGTTGCCCATCGCCGGCAACCACGACCCCGTCCCGCCACGCTTGCCGCCCTTGCCGCGCGCGGACTCGGCGAGCAGGTTCGCCCAGGTCGACACGGCGGTCTCGTCGTCCCAGCCCCAGGGGCCGGTCCACACCTCGGTGGCGTCGAGATCCTCGAGGCCGAACTTCCACTCGCACCCGATCCACGGGCAGTACAGGTGCGCCGAGACGGCGAGGGCGTCGGTCTTCTGGACCTGCTTGCGGCAGCGGTCGAACTCGTCGTCCCGGTTGCGGTAACGCCATTCGACGAGCTCCCCGGCGGGCATCCCCAGGGCGAGCCAGTGCCCGTGGCGCGTGGTGACCTCCTCACCGGTGAGGATCAGCAGGTCATCACCGGCCAGCGGGCCCCACACCCCGTGAGAGCTGGTGGTGTTGTGATCGGTGGAGACGATGAAGTCCAGTCCCGCCTCGCGGGCTGCGGTCGCGACCTGCTCGGGTGTGTACTTCCCGTCGGAGTGGACGGTGTGCAGGTGGGCGTCGCCGCGGTACCAGTCGCGCCCGCGGCCCGGGGCCTGCAGCGGCGGGTACTGCGGCTCGTCGGCCTCCTCGGCGTCGCCGTAGGTGAGGGTGACGACCACCTCGTAGTCCATGCCCTGGGGTGCCACCTGGTACGGCGCGAGCAGCACGTTCCAGGTGCCCTCGTCGATGTCCCCGGCGAGGTAGCCGGGCGTCGCCTCGGCGCGGCTGAGGAAGAACTCGGTGCGGAACCCGCCGGACCAGCCGCGGAACCCGCGTCCACCCAGCTTCGTCCCGTTCTGATCGAAGATGCCGATGTCCAGCGCATTGCCCGGCGTCCCGTCGGGCACCTCGGGGCTCGAGTAGGAGTAGGCCACGTGCAGGCGGGAGACCCCGCGCGGGATCTCGACGGGGATCTCGGCGAAATCCGGGGCGCCGATCTCGAAACGGCCGGTCAGGGTGCGGGTCTCGGTATCGCCGGAGGCGCCCGGGTCCGCGGCCGCACGCCCGGTGAAGGACAGCGGGGCGAGGACGGCGACGGCGCCGGCCGCTGTGAGCAGCGTGCGACGCGACGGTACGGACGGAGTGGACGGAGCGGACGGAGCGGAGGGGGCATGCGAGGAGGAGTTCATGCTCGCTGAACGTAGTCGCGGCAGGTGTCCTGGATCTGCATCGTGGGCGGCGGCGCGGTGAACGGTATCCTGGGGGCACGAGGCAGGGCCGCACGGGGAGGTGTGGACCATGGATTTCACCGCAAGCATCGTGGTCGGCTACGACGACACGACGGCGTCGGCGGGTGCCGTGCGCTGGGCCGCCGAGCTCGCCCGGGACACGCGCAGACCGCTGCGACTGGTCCACGCCTGGACGCTGCCGATGCTGGGCCACGGCATGGCCGGGGTCCCGGTGATGGACCCCGCCGGCCCCCGCAACCAGGCGCTGCGCGTGCTGGATGACGCCGTGGACGCGGTCAGTGACGTGACCCGCGAGATCGCCGTGACCACCGAGCTGCTGCCCGGCAATCCCCGCGACGTGCTCGGCGAGGTCTCGGTGACCGCCGATCTGCTCGTCGTCGGCACCCGGGGTCTCGGCGCCGTGATGAGCACCCTGCTGGGCTCCGTCAGCCGCGGCATCCTCCACGACGCCGGCTGTCCGGTCGCGATCATCCGCTCCGACCAGCACCGGGCCGGTCCCGTGCTCGCCGCGGTCGACGGGTCCGAGGCGGGCCAGGAGGCCGTGGACGCGGCCTCCGACCTGGCCGCCGCCTGGGGCACGGCACTGCGCATCGTCCATGTGCGCGCCGGGGGAGCGGCGGCCGATGCCGACGGGCTGCTCGAGGCGGCGGTGCAGCGGGCGCGCGGCCGGCACGACGGGATCACCGTGGACGCCGGACTGCTTGAGGGCCGCTCGGTGCCCGACGCGCTGCTGACCGCGGCCGCCGGGGCGCGCATCCTGGTGATGGGCCACCGCGGGGTGAGCCGGGGGCCGTTCGGCTCCACTGCCCACGCGACGCTTCTGCACGCCACCGGGAACGTCATGGTGGCCCGGCAGTGCGACGGATCCGGCACGTGACCTGACTCGCGTCGGGGGCGGTCGGGTTTGAACGGCAGATGGCGCGATGGTTAAGCTGTCCGGCGGTAGCGTGTCCGAGCGGCCGAAGGTGCATCACTCGAAATGATGTGTACGGAAACGTACCGCGGGTTCGAATCCCGCCGCTACCGCCCTTTTCCCTGAGCCGCGACATCGTTGACAGACGGTGTCGCGGCCCAGTGCATTCGTGGGTGCACATGCCCGCGGGCAGCGGCACCGAGCACGCGCGCTGCCGTAGATTGACCGTCCATGGAACCGGCCCCGCACCCGTCCTCGCCGCCCTCGGAGCAGTCGTCTCGACGGCGCGGTCTCTCCGTGCTGCTGACGTTGCTGGCCTGGGCGGTGCTGCTGCTCGTCCTGTACGCGCTGGGTCTCGCGATCGCTCCGGACGAGAATCCCGACGGGCGCTGTGAGGGCATCGGTTTCGGGTGTGCCCTCACCCCCCGGGACACGGTGGTCTTCGTGGGTCTGCTGCTGGGCGCGCCGACCCTGGGCGGACTGCTGCTGCTCGGCGGAGGACTGAGCGTCCTGCTGCTGCGGCGCACCTCCTGGCCGGGCGTGCTCATCGGGTCCCTCGGGGCGCTCGTCGGCGCGGGCGTGGTCCTCGCGATCACGGTCGCGCTGATCGCCGGGAGCTAGCGGATCCCGGGGAGCTGGCACAGCGGCGGCCGGTTCCTCCGGTCGCGTGATCAATCGCTCCGGTGGTCGGATCAGCCGGAACCCCTCCCGGTGACCGATGCTGGAGTCATGACTTCCTCCTCACCCGAGACCACGTCCCGGCGTGGCCCCGCGACCACGGACCCCAGCGACCGCAGCGGAGGCCCCGCCCGCGCCCATCACCCCGTGGTGACGGCTCTCGCGCTCTCGGCCGGCACGGCCGCTCTGGTCGGCGCCGAGTTCATCCCGGCGGGCGTCCTCCCCGGCATGGCCGCGGACCTCTCCGTGACCGAGGGCCGCGCCGGGCTCACCGTGGCGGCGACGGCCCTGGCCGGAGCGCTGACCGCGCCGACCATCGCCTCGATCCTGCCGCGCACCGACCGGCGCACCGTGCTGCTGTCCCTGCTGGGCCTGGCGATCCTCTCCAACCTCGTGGTGGCCCTCGCCCCGACGCTCGCGGTGGTGCTCATCGCCCGCGTCCTGCTGGGGGTGGCGATCGCCGGGTTCTGGTCCTTCGCCCTGTCCGTGGGCGTCCAGGTGACCGGTCGCGCCGCCCTGGTCTCGACCACGGTGGCCCTCGGCACGAGCACCGCGACCATCATCGGCATCCCGGTCGCCTCGGTGCTCGGTGACATCATCGGCTGGCGTGCGGTGTTCCTCGTGATGAGCGCCCTCACGCTGGTGTCGGCCGCCGTGCTGTGGCGGCTGCTGCCGGCCGTGCCCGCACAGCCCGGTGCGGGCCTGGCCATGATGCGGGAGGCGCTCGGCAACCGCCGCCTGGTGGTGGGCGTCGCGGTGATCGCGGTCGCCGCCTTCGCCAACTTCACCGCCTACCCCTACATCCGGGTCGCGATCGAGGCGGTCGATGCCTCGGCGGTCGCCGCGCTGCTGCTGATCTGGGGCCTCGGCGGAGTGCTCGGCAACCTCGCCGGCGGATACCTCTCGCGCTGGATGCGCTGGGCCGCCACGGCGGGCCCGGCGATCCTCGCCGTCGCGCTGTTCGGGATGGCCACGACGGAGCAGACGGGTGTGCTGGTCGTCGTCGTGATCGCCTGGGGCCTGGGCTTCAACATGGTGCCGGTGACCACGCAGCTGTGGGTCTCCGCGGTCGAGCCCCGCCGCGTCGAATCAGCGATCTCGCTGCAGGTCACCGCGTTCCAGGTGGCGATCATGGCCGGGTCCGCCGTGGGCGGGGTGCTGGTGGATCACCAGGGCCCGGCAGCGGCCATGGCGCTCGGAGCCGTCGTCTCCGCCGTCGCCGCGATCGGGTTCGCCTCGATCAAGGTGCGCCCGCGGGAGGTCTGACGCCAGCGGCCCGGAGTGGTCCCGGTGTGGGCGCGGAAGGCGCGGACGAAGGCCTCCGCCGATCCGTATCCGGCGTCGTGGGCGATGGCAGAGATCGGTGCGTCGGAGCCGGCGAGCTCGCCCATCGCCCATCCCATGCGCAGCCGGCGCAGGTACTGCATGGGGGAGTGGCCGGTGGCGCGGCGGAACCGGTCCACCAGCGCCGTCGTGCCGACGTGGGCCGAGGCCGCCAGGTCCGTGAGCGTCCAGGAGCGGCACGGCGCGGCCGCCATCCGGGCGACGACGCGAGCGACGACAGGATCCGCCTCCCGCTCCCGACCCTGACTCTGACCGGCATCGATCCTCGCCTCGCTGAGCATGGCGGCGCCGATCAGCTCGCCGTAGGCGCGGGCGACGTCGGGGCGTTCGACGGTGGTGGATCCGTCCAGCGGGCACTGGGCCAGCAGCCCGAGCACGCCGGCCTGTCGCCGGTCGAAGCCCGGCACGATCAGCGGGTCCCGCGGCGGCTCGGGGCCGAGGTGACGGAGGTCGGCCAGCTGGAGGGTGGAGGGCTTCAGGGTCGTGGCCGGGTGCAGCTGGGCGTGGTGGAGGTAGGCGGCGTCCCCGGCCTCGAGGCGCCGGGCCTCGCGCCCGGCGCCGAGGGAGACGGCGCCGGAGCGTACGTGCAACCAGAGGGAGGAGCGGCGCGGGGCGACGGGGGAATGGGCGGGTAGCTCCACCGTCGTGGAGAGGGCGATGCGCCAGGTGCTCGGGACTGCGCTCATGCCAGGGCCAACCGTCCGCCGGTCCCGGGCATTCCCGCGAGCCACCGTCGCGTCGACTCAGAGGTCCTCGTCGAGGTTCTTCTCCAGCAGGTCGGCGAGAGCGGTGAGCGAGTCCTCGGCCCCGTCGCCGTCGGCGCGCAGCGTCACCTCGTCGCCATGGTCGGCGCCGATGGTCAGGAGCATCAGGATGCTCGAGGCGGGCACCGCCTTCCCACCGGGCTTCTTGATCGTCACGGCTGCGGGCTGTTCGCTGGCCGCCTGGGAGAAGATCGCCGCCGGGCGGGCATGGAGCCCGCTCGTGCTCGCGATCCTCACGGTACGTTCTGGCATCTCAAACGCCTTTCTCGACGTGTCGGCCCCCAGCGTAGCCTCGCCCGGGCCGTGCGAACGAGCGCCGGCTCGACGACCGGCGTCCCGGAGAGTTCATCGAGCGTTCACCGGCTGGTCCGATTACCCGAGAGAAACCGGACACGTGCCCAGAAGAGCTTTCCGAAATGCACCGGTTCGGGGTAGCGTGCATCCGGATCCGTCAGGGGTGGCGTGATGCAGGGAGGGGGAGCGCTCAGCGGGGTCAGCGGAATCCGCCGACGACGCCGGGGCTGTCGTAGCCGGACATGCCGGGAGGCGTGGCCTGGACGCTGGTCGGTCCGGACGCGTCGCGGCCGGTCCCGGTCAGCTCGAACCAGGCGATCATGTCCGGGCCGGGACCGCTGCCTCCGACCGCCTGCCAGACGGTGAAGACGTGCTCGATGACCTCGGCAAGCGGGAGGTTCCAGGGGGTGAAGCGGCCGTCGGTGACGAACCCCGCCCGGATCTCCCCGCGCGCGAGCATGCGGGCCAGCAGCGTCGGCCCCCGCCGCTCGAACTCCCGGTCGTCGAGGGCTCCGGCGGCCGTCATCACCTCCACCACGTGACCGGGATGCAGCCAGGTCCGCCGGCCGAGATCCTGCAGCCGCTGCTCCGGGGCGCCGGGCCGGGACGCCGCGAACGCGGCCAGCGCCTCCGGCGTCGCATGGACCGGCGGCCCGGGCGGATCCGCGGTGATCACCCCCTTCTCGTCAGCCCGCAGCCGGGCCCCGCGAGGGCCGCGCACCTCCCAGCGGGGCACGGTCGTCAGTCGCTGCGGGCCCGTCGACGTGGTGAGGGCGAGGGTGAGGTGCCCGTCGGGCAGCAGCTCCGCGCCGGTCACGGCGGCCGCGAGCAGGCGCGGATCGCGGAGGCCGACGGGCGTGTCGTCGAGCTGCTGGATGCGCGAGTGCAGCACCCAGCCACGGGCCGTGACAGTCCAGGCGCCGCGGGCGGCCACGCGGGTGTGGATGACGGCCTGACCGACGAGTTCATCCAGCAGCGGGTGGCGCTGCGGCTGCTGTCTGCGGGACATTCCCGGCAGGCCGGACATAAATGGAAGCATGCGTTCATCCTCCTCCATGGTCGGCCGACATCGCGGCTACTATGGAAGAATGCCCAGCTCATGCGGCCGTGCGCCCGACCCTCGCCCCGCGCGGACCAGAGCGGCGATCTTCGCCGCCGCCCGCGATCTCAGTGCGTCCGACGGTGAGGTCACCGTCAACGCCCTCGTGCAGCGGGCGGGTGTCAGCCGGGCCGCGTTCTACAGCCACTTCTCCGGTCTCGACGACCTGATCGGCGCGATGCTCGCCGAGATGTTCGACGAGCAGCAGAAGCTCGAGTCCGATCTGGTGGGGCAGGGCCGCTCCACGCACGAGATGGTCCAGACGACGATCACGTCCCTGGTGGTCTACCTGGTGCGCCACCACGCCTTCCTGCGCGGGGCGCTGGACTGGAAGTTCGCCCACCGCACGTACCTGTATGTGGTGCGGCGCCTGTCCGAGTTGCATGAGGTCGCGCTGCGCAGCCTGCGCGACGAGGTGCCCTCTTACCTCCCCGTGCCCCGCACCGCCCGGTTCTTCGCCGGCGGCACGGCCGATGTGCTGATCCAGTGGCTGGTGGACACCGACGAGGAGGCCGCCGCGGGGGCGGAGCTCGACGCCTCCGAGCTCAGGGAGGCGCTGCTGCGGATCCTGCCCAGCTGGTACACCGGCCTGCAGCCCGAGGACCCGATCCCGCCGGCCGACGTCTCGACCAGCTCAGCAGGCCCGGCCCCGTCGGCCGACGAGACCTGATCAGCAGTCCCGGACGAGGCGCAGCAGCACCCGCGCCCCGAAGCGCACCGCCTCGATCGGCACGCGCTCGTCGATGCCGTGGAACAGGGGCGCGAAGTCCAGGCCCTTGGGCAGCTGCAGAGGGGCGAAGCCGTAGCCGGTGATGCCGAGCACGCGGAACAGCGCCTTGTTGTCCGTGCCGCCGCTGAGGCAGTAGGGCAGCACCCGGGCGCCGGGATCCTCCGCCTGCACGGACTCGGTCATCGTCGCGACCAGCGGCGCATCGCGCGGCGAGTCCACGGAGTTGCCGATGTGGTCGATGACCACCTCGACGTGCTCGCCGGTGAGGTCGTCGAGCAGCGCCAGCAGCTCGTCCTGGTGCCCGGGCAGGAAGCGGGCGTCGAACGTCGCCTCGGCCGTCTGCGGGATCACGTTGCCCTTGTACCCCGCCTCCAGCATCGTGAGATTCACCGAGTCGCCGAGGGTGCCGGCGACGAACTGGCGGGCCCCACCCATCAGCGGCAGGGTCTCGCGGATGGTCTCCTCGTCCCAGCCGATGCCGGTGATCTCGGTGACCCCGTCGAACAGGGCGCGCACGGCGGCGATGAACTCGAACGGGAAGACGTGCTCGTCCAGGGCGGTGATCGCCCGGGCCAGGCGCACGATCGCGCTCTCGTGGTTGGGGACGGAGCCGTGGCCCGCGCGGCCGGTGGCGCGCAGGCGACCCCAGATCAGCCCCTTCTCGGCGGTCTGGACGAGGTAGGCGCGCACGTCCTCGCCGGTGTCCTTCTCGGGCAGGGTGATCGAGTACCCGCCGACCTCGCTGATCGCCTCGCTCATCCCCGCGAACAGCTCCGGGCGGTGCCGGCTCATCCAATCCGAACCCCACACGCCGCCGTTCTCCTCGTCGGCGAAGAACACGAACAGCAGGTCACGGGGCGGGCGCTGCCCGGTGCGGGCGAGGTGCCGGGCCAGCGCCAGGATCATGGCGACCATGTCCTTCATGTCCACCGCGCCGCGGCCGTAGATCATGCCGTCGTGGATCTCGGCGCCGAAGGGGTCCACGGACCAGTCCTCGGCGCGGGCGGGGACCACATCGAGGTGGCCGTGGAGGATCAGGCCGCCGCGCTCGCGGTCCTGGCCGTCCACGCGGACGAACACGCTGGGCCGGCCCGGGGCGGATTCGTGGACCTCCGGGTCCAGCCCCACCTCGCGCAGCTTCGCCACGACGTACTCCGCCGCCTCCGTCTCCCCGCGGCCCCAGGTCGCCGGATCGTTGCCCCCGAAGTTGGTGGTGTCGATCCTGATCAGGTCACGGGTGAAGGCCACCGCCTCGTCCTGCAGCAGGGCGAGTTCGTCGGCGGTCGGAACGGCGATGGGCATGCGGGTCCTCCTCGGGGTCGGTCCGGGCCACGGTACTCGCCGCGGCCCGGACGCCCGGTGGGGAGGGGCCGGTCAGGCCTGAGAGCCCTCCAGGTGGGCGCGCAGGAACCACTGGAACTTCTCCAGGCCGCGGGTCTGCTCGATGAGGATGTCCTCGGACATCGGGTCGAGCTCGCCGGCCAGGGTGATCGCCTTGCGGTTCGAGGCGATGATGCCGGTGTAGACCTCGTCGAGGGCCTTGAGGTGCTCCTGGGTGTCGGCCTTGCCGAGGGTGTAGTCCGACCAGCTGCGCTCGCTGACGATGCGGCCGGGCGTGCCGACGGGGGAGGCGCCCAGCTGCGCGATGCGCTCGGCGAGGTCGTCGGTGTAGCCGCGCACCTCGGTCACCTGCGGGTCGAGCATCTCGTGGACGGCGATGAAACGCGGGCCGACGACGTTCCAGTGCGCGTGCTTGAGCGTGAGGTGGAGGTCGTTCATCGCGTGGAGACGGTCCTGCAGGGCCTCCACGAGGCGGACGGAGTCCTCGGTGCCGAGTCCGGGAACGGTGTACGAGAGGTCAGCCATGTCGTCTCCTTAGATGTCGCGTCGTGCTGGTGATGGCAGGCTAGCGACCATCGCCGCCTCCGGCCAGCGACGATCACCGGTGGCGTCCGTACGATGGGGGCAGATCCCCGAGGCAGGAGGTGCGCGCGTGAGACCGATAGCCACGATCCGGGAGCGGACGGCACGGCTCGTCCGGGTCCCCGGCGCCGTGCGCCGGCGCTCCGGTTCCGCTGCGACCAGGGCGAAGATCGTCGCCGACGCGCGAGCACTGGTCCCGGACATCCCGCGCGACGCCGACGCCGGCCACCTGGTCCGCGCCGCCCGCCGACTGGTCCGACGGGCCGCCCAGGACGAGTTCGCCCGGGAGGGCGTACGGCAGGTGCGTCTACCGGAAGGTTGGGGACGCACCGAGCTGCGCAGAGCCGACGTCCCCGGCGATGCCAGCTTCCACGCGTTCGTGGAGGAAACGCTCGCGGCGATCGACATCGCCCCCGGCTCGCTGGAGCGGGACGACGCTCTCGAGCTGCGCGATGCGCCCACCTCGTCGGACGGGTACGGGCTCTCGCCGGAGGTCGCCTCCGATCTCGCCTCCTACCTGCTGGGCCTGGCCCGGGAGCTGACGGCAGCCGACGAGCAGGAGCTGGAGCCGCAGGACGAGTTCTTCGCCGGCCACGCGACCCGGATCCGCGAGGACGTGCGCGGGGCCCTCATCCGCCAGGTGCGGGTGCCGCTGGAGCTGAAGGTGGCCCTGGACCGGCACGAGCGGATCGAGGGCGGCGAGCCGGATCCGGTGCTCGATACGGAGGATTTCACCTCGCAGGCCGGCGGCCCCGGGGACGCCGACGCCACCGAGGAGGAGCGCCGCAGCTTCGCCCAGCGCGCCCAGGCGGCCTACGACTTCGCCCAGTCCGAGGCCGGCAGGGCCGCGTTCAGCATGCTGCGCAGCGGCGCCGAGCGGGCCTACGAGATGTACGGTCAGCGGCCCGCCGGGGGCAAGACCTCCAGCAGCGACAAGTCCAGCGACAAGACCACGGGGACGAAGCGCCCGCCGAGGGGGTGAGGGGCCCTACAGCTCCGCCTTCTGTGCCACCTGGCGCTTGATGCGCACCAGCATCCCGGCCATGCCGTTCAGCCGCAGCGGGCTGACCACCTCGGCGAGGCCCAGCTGGCCGGTCACCGCCTCCGGGGTGTCCAGCACCTCACCGACGGTGCGACCGTCCAGGGCCTCGGCGAGGATCGAGGCGAACCCGCGCGTGGTGGGCGCCTCGGCCGGGGCCGAGAAGAACAGTCGCGTCGTGGCGTCCCGGCCGGTGCCGTCGACCTCGGTGGCCAGGAAGATCGGGGACTGGCACTCCGGGACCGGCTCGAGCAGCTCAGGATGGCCCGCATAGCGCTCGGGCAGCTCCGGCAGGGACTGGGAGAACTCCAGCAGCAGCTGCAGGCGATCCTTCCCGCCGAGGGCGTGGAAGTCCTCGGCGATCTCGGCGAACGCCTCCGGCAGCGCGGGTCCGTCCGTCGCGGCGGTCATCGGGAGGGCACCTCGCCGGGTTCGGTGCCGACGGCGATCGGCAGACGCACGGCATTGCCCCATTCGGTCCAGGAGCCGTCGTAGTTGCGCACGTTCTCGAAGCCCAGCAGGTACGTCAGCACGAACCAGGTGTGGGCGGAGCGCTCGCCGATCCGGCAGTAGGCGATCACCGGGGCGGAGGTGTCGAAGCCGAGCTCCTCGCGGTAGATCTGCTCGAGCTCCGCGCGGGGCTTGAAGCGGCCGTCCTCCTGGGCGGCGCGGGCCCACGGCACCGACCGGGCCGAGGGGATGTGCCCGCCGCGGACGGTGCCCTCCTGCGGGTAGTCGGGCATGTGGGTGCGCTCGCCGGAGTACTCCTGCGGGGAGCGCACGTCGATCAGCTGACCGCCCAGGAAGCCCAGGACGTCCTCGCGGTAGGCGCGGATGGGGGCGTCCTCGCGCTCGACGACGGGGTAGCCGGAGGTCGGCGTGATGTCGGGGGCGTCGGTGGTCAGCTTGCGGCCCTCGGCCTGCCACGCGTTGCGGCCGCCGTCGAGCAGGCGCACGTCGGGGTGGCCGAACAGCTCGAAGACCCACAGGGCGTAGGCGGCCCACCAGTTGGACTTGTCGCCGTAGATCACCACGGTGGTCTCGCGGGTGATGCCGGAGGCGTCCATCAGCTTCGCGAAGCCCTCGCCGTCGACGTAGTCGCGGGTGACGGGGTCGTTGAGGTCGAGGTGCCAGTCGATCTTCACCGCGCCGGGGATGTGGCCGGTCTCGTACAGCAGCACGTCCTCGTCGGACTCGACGACCGCCAGATCTTCTGTGCCCACGGAGCCCAGATTGTCGGCGAGCCACTGCGTGGTCACGAGCTTCTCGGGGTGGGCGAACTCCTGCAGGCCAGGAGTGGGATCAGAAGCAACGCTCATGAGATCACCTTTCGAGGGTGGAAAGTACCCCTCCAGTCTGTCACTGCCCGCGGTGGGATGGGGAGGTCGTCAGCGTGGCGTCGGCGCGGTTGCTTCCCCCACACCGCCCGGGCTCATACGGTGGCCCCATGGAGAACCTGGAGCAGGAACGCATCGTCCCGAAGCTCGACCTGATCATTCTCGACTGCCCCGACGCGATGGAGCTGGCCACCTTCTACTCGAATCTGCTGACCTGGCGGCTGGAGGAAGGATCCGATCGCGACTGGGCGACCCTCGCCCCGCCGCGCGGCGGCATCACTCCGGAGAACCCCGACGGGGAGGCCACCCTCGCCTTCCAGCGGATCGACGACTACCAGCGCCCACCTGGCCCGGCGGTGCCCACCCCCAGCAGTTCCACCTCGATCTCTCCGTGCCCGACATCGACGAGGCCGAGCCGCAGGTGCTCGCCGCCGGCGGCACCGTGCACGAGCACCAGCCCTCCGAGAGCGGCAGCTTCCGCGTGTACCTCGACCCGGCCGGGCACCCGTTCTGCTTCATCCGCAGCGCCTGACGGGCCGGCCATGAACGGATCCGCACGATGAGTTCTCGTGCGGTTCATCCCCTCGCCGCCGGTCCGTGACCGGGCACTCCTAGCGTGGGAGCGCTACCACGCACGCTGCACCGAGGAGTCGCCCGTGTCCCCGTCCGCCCGCCACCGCCTCGTGGTCCTCTCGATCGACGCCATGAGCGTGGTCGACGTCCCCTTCGCCTGCACCCTGCCGAACTTCGCCCGGATCCTCGCCGGGGGCTGGGGGAGCGCGGAGGCGATCTACCCGACGGTGACCTACCCCAACCACACCGCCCAGACCACTGCGCGCACCGCGGCCGGGCACGGGATCTATGCCAACGAGAAGGTCCAGCCCGGGGTGCGCCGGCCGGACTGGTTCTGGGACGCCCGCGACATCGCCTGCCCCACGATCTTCGACCTCGCGAAGGGCGCGGGCCTGACCAGCGCGAGCGTGGGCTGGCCGGTCACCGGCTGGTCCCCGTCGATCGACATCGCCGTGCCGGAGATCTGGGACGTCGCCGGCCTCGAGCAGACGAAGGCGCTCGTGCGGGAGGCCGCCAGCGAGCGGGGCCGGGAGTACGTGGATGCCCACGCCGGCGATATCCGCTGGGACTCCAAGCACCGCTTCGGCCGCTTCGTCACCTCCGTGACGGCCGACATCATCCGCACCGAGGCGCCCGACGTGCTGTTCGCCCATATCGTCGACGTCGACGGCGCCCGCCACAGCACCGGGCGCTACACGCCCGAGGTGCGCGAGGCGTTCGAGCGGGTCGACGGGTGGATCGGCGAGATCCTCGACGCTCTGGAGGAGGCCGGCGTGGCCGAGGAGACCAACGTCGCGATCGTCTCCGACCACGGGCACGTCGAGGTGGGGCGCTGCTTCCGCGCCAACCGGGTGCTGGTCGAGGAAGGACTGATCCGCCTCGATGCCGACGGCGAGGTCGCCGAGTGGGACGCCTGGGTGCACGGCTGCGGGCTGACCGGCCAGCTGCACCTGAACCCTGCGGCCGACGCCGACACCCGCGAGCGCGTGCTCGCCCTGGTCGAGGACTGGGTCCAGGACCCCGAGATGCCGATCGCGCACTTCCACCCGCTGGCCGAGATGGGCGAGGACTACGGCTACTCCGGGCCCTTCGCCGGGGTGCTCGAAGGCACCAGCGGCACCAACTTCCAGAACGTGTGGGAGGGGCGTGCGCTGTACAACCGCCTCGACGAGGACTACGCGTTCCTCATCAGCCAGCACGGCCACCTGCCCGAGCAGGACATCCAGGCCGTGTTCGCCATGGCCGGGCCGGACATCGCGGAGGGGACCAAGTTCGCGCGCTGCAGCGTGACCGACGAGGCGGCGACGTTCGCGCACCTGCTGGGGCTGGAGTTCCCGGAGGCCGATGGGGTGATGGTGTCGGGGATTTTGGCGGAGTGGGTTCGTGAGGGCGCGAGCACGATCGAGATCTGAAGCCCGGATCCCGTCTCGTCGGGCCCGAATTGTCGGAGGTCGCTCATAGCGTTCACCACGGAGGTGGACGAGATGTACAAGCAATGCGGGAAGAACCGGTATCGCTCCGAGCAGCAGGCGATCAAGAAAGCGATCCTGGCGTCGAGGCGCGGAGGCTTGCCGTTGCGGGTCTATCAGTGCCCGGATTGTCGTGGCTGGCACCTGACCAAGCGCCGCCACTGGATCGAGAAGCCTAAGCCCGAGCGAATGCCGGAAGAGCGGCGCAGCAACGGCCATCGCGTCTCGTGTCCCTGTGGGCAGTGTGCTTGGCTTTGTGAGCCGGTGCTCGTGGGGTCGGGTTCCTGAGGCCCAAGACGTGGGGCCGCCGACGAACGGCCGGTTCTGACCCGGTGTCCCGCCGCCAATTGCCCTGCATCGTGCGGCGTATACCCTCGCTCGACGCCCAGGAGTCGCCCACGACGCGAGGCCAGGCCTAACCTGGTTCACGTCACTCCGGCAGATCGTCGGCGAGAACGAACCCTTCGTCGACGCACCGCTCCAGTGTTCGCCATGCGCGGGCCGCCTGACGATCGGAGGGAACGGCGCCGCTCATCACGACCTTGATGATGTCGAGATCTGTGGGACTCAGGACTCCCGCGCCGCGTGCCTCGTGCAACACGTCCGCCCACATCGACTTCTTGACTTTCATGACACGAGCGACGACCTCGAGGCCAGTGTCGATCGCCCGCTCCCTCTTCGCGTCGACTGTCCGCGCGCTGTGCTCCGCCGCACCTATGAGGTCCTCCTCGATGCGAGGGTCGATGGGGACAGGCTGCCGTTGCGCGCGCTTCCAGGCTTCCTCCTGCTTCGCCCATTGCGTGACGTTCGATTGAGGGCGGGTCGGGTCAGTCAGGACTTCGACCATCAAGCGTGCAATCGACACGAGGGACTCGCGGCTGGCGTCCGAGATCCCTTGCTGCCGCCACACCTTCTCGAGGTCGTACTTCGCCCGCGGATAGCGTTTCTCCAGCTCATGCGCGAACCGAGCAACGGCGTACGTCACGATATTGGCAAGATAGCCGGTGCTGTACCACTCGGATGCCATGATTGCGGCGCGCGTCTCGCTGTAAATGATCGCCTTGGCCACACCCGCGCGGAAGTAGGCGTCACCGAACTGGTTCTCGTCCTTCTCCCACAACTCGGACGCGAGCTTTGCGAAGGCCATGAAGTTGCTCTGCGCTCCGCGACTGACCTCGTGCGGCCGCTTGCTCCAGCTGAACGCGAACTTGGCCCAGTCTGTCTTGGTAATCCGCTGCTTCTTCGGATACTCGAGATCGAATCGCTTGGCGTGCGACGGCGGTCCGGCGTTGCGTTGATTCTCCCATTGCCCTCGGGCCCGCTCATAGAACCACTTGGACTGGACCTGATGGCCTTCGGGGGCCGGCGCGCGCAGACGCCGGCTGATCTGCTCGAGCCTGACGTGAAACGGACTGTTCGAGAACAGGTCAGCTTCGCTGACAGCGTTCTGGCTGTTCGCGTACCTCGAGATCGATGAGACGACATCAGTTGCCCCTTCCGGCACGACGGTGACGAGCTTCATCGGCACCGACACTTCGTCGACATCGGCGCCACGTTGTGTCCGAATGAAGTGGGCGAGGGACGCGGTAGTCTGACCACCGTTGACGATCTGCCAGTTGTGGAGCGACGTGATCCTCGGGCCCTCAGGCGTCTCCCTGACGACGACGCCCGTGGCCGTGGTCGTCAGCCCGTTGTTGTACGCGAGGAACATCTCGGGCTCGTTCGCGAGCGTTCGCTGAATTCCCCGGTTGACCTTGCCTCGCGCGCTGAGGAACGTGCGGACGTTCGATTCGAGCAACTGGCTCCCATACTCATTGAACACGTCTGCGAGAAGTCGTCCAGGGATGACCGCCAGGTACGACTGCGTGGACGACTCGTCCGAAGCCGCGGGAAGACAGGGAAGCCCGTCGGGCAACCACTTCGTGATGTCGACGTCGTAATCGTCCTGGCCACTCTCGGACTTCGCGAGGTCCTCGAACCGCCGGAGGTCCCAGATCGAGTAGGATGCCGGCCGCCCACACACCTGGTCGGAATCGATGGATCGGATCCGGTCGCTCATCGTGCCATCAGTCACCAGGATGAACTTGAACTTGACGACCTTACCGAGCGAATTGCGCGGGTCCCTTCGGAGGATGTCGCGGAAGTACTTCGCGTGCTCCGCCTCGCTCGAACTGATCTCGAGGTTCTCGCCAAGATAGCCGTCGGCAGACTGCTCGATGAAGCCGACCCCCGCCTTGAACGCGACTCGCGCGTCGGCCGTCGTCAGGGTCGCGTCTGGCACATCGTAGAAGGCCGAGCATAGGACGACGAGCGAGCTGTCTGCTGTGTCCTCTGCGTACCCGAGAATACGAAGCGCGGATCGACTTCGACCACGGCACTGGAGCGGCACGATCGTGAGGTCCTGAACCACCTCGGCGGACTCGAGGCGATCGGCCACCTCATAGCCGAATGCCTCAAGTCGAAAGGCGGAGTTTCCCTCCGCGCGGATGTGAATCGAGTTCGCGAACTCGTCGTAGAAGTCGGACAACGCTGTCTCCTGCTCAGTGAGGCTGTGCCCAATGCGAGCTCGAGGTGAAATCGCTGAGCTCGTCGATGTCTAGGGTGTGCGTGACGTCCTGCACGGCAGCGGGCAGGTCGTCAGGGCGAATGCGCGGGAAGTCACCGTGCACGGAGAACCATTTCCAGTCGCCCTGTTCGAAGTGATAGCGCTGGTAGAACGGGTCTTCTGCGTCGAATCCAAGGGCCGCAAGTGCCTTCGCGAACGATTCTCGCGCGGAGTGCGCCGAGTCCATCCAGTCTGCGACGTCCGCAACAAGGTCCAGCAGTCCGCGCCCTTCCCCTGGCGCGCACTTCTCGACCGGAAGGACTGCGAGCCGAAGGTCGTCGTCGCGAGGATCGAGCTGATCCACGCTGGCGATCTTGACCCGGTGATTCACTCGCCTTATCGACTTGACCTCGACGCAACGGGACTGGGACAGCACGAAGTCCTTGGCGATGCGATATGGCCCCTGCCACGCGGCCGCCGCGGCGTCGGCCGAGAGGCCAGCGTCCCGAAGCTCCAATAGCATGGCGAGCTCCGCGTACAGTCCGCGGATCTCTTCCCCCTTGAGGCGCCCGCCGCGAGAAGCGAACATCTCCCGAAGCTCTTCAAAGTGCTCGATCAGGTGCACCAGAGCATCTTCCGTCCGCTCGGCGTCGCTGCTCGCATCGAGGAGCGAGTCGACGATGGCCTCGAACATGACCGTGAGACCCTCGGACTCGGACTGGAAGCGCAAGAAGCGGTTGGCTGAGCCGGCTGGGTCAATACGGACTTCGATGCCGCGGGTTCCTTCGATATCCCGATCGAAATCTTGCGGCACTTTGACAAGCAATGCGGGACGGCCGTGCACGTTGAGAGCGTATGCGCTCAACACACGGTGGTGGAGTGGCACGGTCTTGAGGTTGATCCCAGCCAGCGCGAGCCTGAACTGCTTCTCAGGTGTCATTGCTCCTCCTCAGTGAGGTCCTCGCGATCGAACATCCCGAGCTCGTGGCGTGCGAAGACGCGGTTGATCTTCCACCTCACACCACGGCCACTCGCGATTTCTTCGAGCTCCTCCTCGGGTGTGAGAGACGGGGGAGCGATCACGATGGCTGCAACGGGGGCGCTTGGTGTCGCTGTGAACGGCGTCTGTCCAGCTTCGAACTTCGCGTCATCCTTGGGTTCTCCGATTACGGTATAGACGACAAGCACCGGCCGAGCGATCCTTCTGCGCACTCGGTACTCGGCTGCGTACCCGTCCGGATACTGCTGCTGAAGTCCCTCCCGGTCCGCCGCAGGCACCGTCTTGAAGAGGTCCCCGCTCGCGGCAACACGACGGTTCTTGAAGTGGAGCGCGTCGCCTTCGAGATACATGGTGTTGCGACGACTGGTCGCAACAGACGGCAGCCCCGGCACCTCCGCGTCGGGGCCTGTGCCTTCCATGAACGCGATATCCCAGTGCTCACTGCCCTTGATGTCCGAGAACTGGGCCAGGAGGGGGCTCAGCTGCCCCGGAACGGAACCGAGCGTGGGATCGGATCGATGGACCTTGAACGTCGTAAGGAAGTCCGCGACCACGTCACCTTCGACGCCTCGCCATACTTTGAGCTCGGACCTACCGCCCTGCGGTGGCTCGCCCAGCGCTTTATAGAGCGCGGCGACCGCTTCGAGGTTCCTGCGTCTCTCATCTTCGCTTTTCGGGAGGCTGTGTGATTCCCAAGATCTGCGGTTGAGGGAGACAACCCCTTCGAAGTCTTCGGCGTGCTGCATCTTTCGAGCGCTCGCTATCAGGAACCCCTCGGGGTGCCGCCGCATGCGAAGCCCGAACTGTTTCGGCGTGAGCTCCTTCGCCTCCATCTCGGCGAGAGAGTCGCGGAGCTCCTGCGAGAGCTCGGCGGTCCACCGGAAGAGTTCGGCCGTTGCCGGATCGATCCAGAGGCGGACAAGATCCTCGTAGCCGCGGCGGTATCCGAACCATCGGCCCATCTGAAGCAATGTGTCGGCGGCCGCCGCCCGACGTGCGTAGTAGCTCACCTGGAGGCCGTCGAGCGTCAGCCCGCGAGCGAGCACGTCGCCGCCGACGTACACGGTCGGGATGAGGGCGTCCGCTTCCTTCACCCGGCGGGGAGTCTGCGTCAGCCAACTGTCGCGTTCAGCCTTGGTGTCGCCGTTGATGAGTTGCGCTCGTAGCTCATCGGCCACGCCGATCAGCTCGGTGCGGACGCTCATCCATGTGACGTCGATGTCAGGGTAGAGCTCGTTGTAGACGTCTTTGAGGAGCTGGGTTCGCTCACTCATCCGGCTGCCCTCGGGCATACCGAACTCAGACGTGATCGCTGCGGATAACTCGCGAATCCAATCCTGCACGCGCTGGAAGACCTGTGCTTGGACTGCTTTGAACCGGCTCACATTGATGAGCATCGACGCGGGGCTGGCGTCGCCGTCGCGGACTCGGCGAATTGCCGTGCCGATGTAGAACGCCGCGACCGCCCGGCGCACTGATTCGGGCAACTCTTTGATCAGCGCGGTCGCCTTGTGAGCGTAGGGCAGCACCGCAAGGGTGTCGTCGACGTCCTCGACCAGGGCTGGGTGTGCCTCGCCCCCGAAGTACGCGTTGACCCCCTGGTAGTTCGAAGGGCTTTCCAGCACCTGTATGAAGTCGCGGGGGAAGAGGTCCTCTTCGATCTCGTCGTTGATGAAGATGTTCGCGAAGGGGGTTGCGGTGATACCCACATAGCTGTTGCGCGTCGACTGTTGGAGGAGCTTCCGAATCGCCGCATTGACGGCGGTCACGTTCGTCTCGTCGTTCGTGTTGATAGACGCCCAGTCTGCCTCGTCGTCGATGACGAGCAACGGGGGCTGGTCTCCGCCTGTCGGCATGGCGGCACTCAGGTACTGCGCCAGATTGTTGAGAACTGTCTTGTTCTTCTTCACGACGAAGAGGGTCGGTGTTCCAGCTCCGAGTGCGACCTGACCGGCTCGCTTGCTCCGCGCACTGAAGTCGGACTGTGTCGTCGTGAGCACGTTGATCGACAGCGGAAGGTGCTTGTTGATCTTTCCGATCCCGACGTGTGCGACGTCATTGCTCGCGATGTTGTCGGCGAGATAAGAGGAGTCGATCCCGGTCAGATCCGAGTCGATTCGCCTCTGCGTCTGGCGTCGGAGATCCTCGGTGTGGCCGCCGATGACGATGATGACCTTGAAGCCGTAGTCGATCGCCTTCGCCAGCAGACTGATGTAGGTTGCAGTCTTTCCAGACTGCACCTCGCCGATGGCGATGCCACGTCGCGTCCACTCACCCGTCCTGGTCGGGTCCCCCGTGAGGTCCATGATGCGATCCGTCTGGCGGTCGAGCGCATCGATCACTGCTCCTGACCATCCGCGTTGCACCAGCAGCTCGGCGTATGCCGTGGATCGAGGGAGGTCGACCACCGGCTTCCGATCCGCGAGCCACGGCGTGAACGTCGTCTTGTCCACGACGCCGTAGCCGTCCTCCATCACGACGTTGTACTGCTCCATCAGCAGATCAAGCACGTCGTCGACCTCAGCCGACGTGAGGTCGGATGCCACCAACGGCCCGAACGTCGCGGCGAGCTCCTGCAATCTAGTGAGCTCGATCACGTGCCCAGGATCGTGACGGATCTGGATCGCGAGCGTGTCGCGGAGCCTCGCGGCATCGGGGCTGAGTCTCATCGGGCTTCCTTCCACACCTCGGTCACGAGGTCGCTCAGGTTCTCTACGGTGTTGAACGGCTCTATCTTGCCGAGCGCCTCCGATATTCGTGCGGGGTCGGCATCGATCGCTCCTCCATCGCGAAGGGCCCGCAACCGGGCGACGATCGCGGTGTCGGCGAGGTGGGGCACTCCTCGTTGCTGGTTGTCCGCCATGCGGGCGTAGACGTCTGCGGCCGGAAAGCACGTCGCGAGGTCCGCGAGGAGATTGTCAAACTTTTCGACGCCACCTCCCGGCAGCGCCGAACGAACGGCCCGTACCGATGGGTGGTCGGAGTTCACGGCGTAGCGAAACCCGTCACGGTCCTCGATCACCTTCCAGTAGAAGGTGAAGTCCGCGCGCGCGGCCGATCGACCCCGGAAGGTGTGCACGCGGGCGCTCTTGACCTTGACCTGGTCGATGATCTGCCGGAACCGCTGTCGAAATGCCTGAGGCGGCTCGACGCGGGACTTCTTGATGTCCAGTTGCCAGTGGTGATCGAGCTCGGGCGGAATGTCGACTCGCACGCGGGTCTGCTTGCTCAGCTCGTCCTGCTTCGCGAGTCCAAGCCAGCCCCCTGCGCTGACGAGGCGTCGATTTCGGTAGACGTAGAACCCCTGGTGCTCGCGCATTCGCGCGCCGAGGTCCTCACGCTTCCTCTCCTTGGCGCTGAGGTTGCTGGGGTGCGGCAGGGTGAAGGACTCGACGATCACCGGGTGCCCCTCGATCGTCACGTTCTCGACAGGCGACACCTGAGTGCGTCGGTTGTCCTCGAGAAAGGGATCGATCGGATTCACCTTGATGCCGTTCACACTGAGCCAGAGGGGATCGCGACCTTCAAGGAACCGCTGGAACACGAGCCCCAGGTGGCCGCGCAACTCCCCGAGGCGTGAGCTCATCCATCCCGAGACATCGTGCGCCGCGGCGAGGAAGTAATCCAGGGACTCCCATATGACCAGCGTCCCGTGATCCGCGAGCCGGATGAGTTCGCTCCGAGGCGCCGCGTCGATATCCGTGTCCTCGAGCACGCGGATCGCCCAGCTTCCCGTGCGGAGAACGAAGTCGAGGTCCCACTGGAGTCCGGTCAGCTCCCCTTCGCGCTTCGTCAACACGGTGAGCCGCCGCCCCTGAGAGAGGGAAGCCGTCTTCAGGCCGAGACCAAACCTGCCCAGGTCTGTTGCTCCGCGCTCCACGTGCCTCGTGCCGGCGAGCTTGAGCGCATCGCGAGCCTCCCTGGCGTCCATCCCGGAGCCGTCGTCGAAGAAGCAGACGTAGGAACCATCTATCGTGTCAGCGAAGACATCAATGCGTTGCGCTCCCGCGGCGATGCTGTTGTCGACGATGTCTGCGACTGCCGCCTTGAAGGAGTACCCGACGGATCGCATCGACTCGAGCAACTCGACGCCGGGAACCAACTGCTCATCCCACATGCGTGTTTCCTGTCTCGCTCATGGGCATGACGCTACTCAGACCCACCGACAAAAGAAGGGCGTCCACCACATCGACGTGACCGCATCGAATTGACACACGCTTCGCGTGTAATCCTAGCTGAAAACTCTCATCGAGGGCCCGCGACGGCCTGCGCGGCGGTGTGAATCGGCCCGGGCTCGAGCTGAAGGAGTTAGGACGAGTTCGGAATCGAGCCGATCCGCTGGACCCAGCGTGTTGCAGGGGTCTAGGTCGCTCCGGGCACGTGCTAGGCCCGCCGGCAGCCCCCACCCTGAAGCGCCATTAGCGGGACGATGAGTGGAAGGCGGAGACCTCCCAGGTGCATGTCCCTAACTACAACGCGTTCGGTGCGAGGAAGTTGCATATCTTGATCAACCGTTAGAGCAGTACTCGCGCACGCGGAGACGTCGCGCGCTGCAGATCGAGCGCCTGGTGCGCTAACTAGGCTCGACACCGTGGCAACATAGTGTCATGCATTACACATGGTGGCTGACCCGGCCGAAGCGTTCACTTGCCCCAGTTCCGCTGGTCCTCACCGCCTTGACGAAGGGCGCGGGAGGAATGAACTGGGGGGCGGGTCGAACAGAGACCGGCCTTGCCGTGGAGGCCATGCTCGAGAGCGCCGGCTTGAAGCGTGTTGGCGATCGACGAGATCAAGGTGCCGGCGGAGCGCGAACCTACCGCGCTTGGTTGAAGTCTCTAGGCCTGATCTTCATGCGAGGCGACACCATGCATCTGACCTGGGCTGGGCAGGGGCTGGTGGAGGGCGAGGCGCCTTTGCCAATTCTCACCAAGCAGGTACTGACCTGTCAGTTTCCGTCGGCATTCACGTCGAAAGGTGCTTCCGCGGTCAGCGAGAACTTCAAGGTTCGTCCTTTCATTTTCCTGCTCCAATTGCTTCGAGATCCGCGTCTCGAAGGTCGACTCGTAGAAAAGGACGAGGTTGCCAAGCTCGCCGTCTGTTACGGCACGTCGAACTCACAGGCCGCAGTGGATGACGTTGCAGATCGCATCCTCTCGTACCGCCGCACCGGGGATGAGTCCTTGGACTCCGACTTTCTAGATAGATTCCGATCCACCCGTTCCAACGAATCGTCCCTAGATCAGCTATTCGGAAATCTCGCCGATATCGCCAACACTGCCGGCAATTGGCTCGGCTACACCCAGCTCATCACCCGAATCGATGGTACGTGGGAGGTCGTTTCGGGGGCCGAAGAAGAGGTCGACCGCCTCATCGAGCAAGCCTTGGGCACCCCATTGATTAAAGACTGGGACAATGAAGAGAAGTTTCAGCGGCGATACGGACTGAAGCCTGGCCAGGCTAAGGACACTCGGAGCTTGACTGACGCGCAATCGGTCACCGCAACGTCGCTGGAGCACCGAAGTATTGAAATCGCCTTCCAGGCATTGGCGGCTACCCGGCTCATCGAGGCGGTCAGTCCTGAGGTCGTTCAAGAGATCTCGGAGGGTACAGGTGCGCCTGCTGCAAGAGTGGACTGGGTCCTGGCGAAGAAGTATCCGAGCGGTGCCGTCGACGGCTTCATGAACTCTTACGCGCAGATGGCCTTTGAATCGCGTGAGAAGGCTACAGACTTCGAGAAGGCTACTACGTCTATCTTCCGGGATGTCTTCGGATTTGAAGCGAAGCATATCGGGGCCTACAGCGAAAGGCCCGACGTCGTGATCAGCTCACGGGAAGCAGGGTACGGGGCGATACTCGACTCGAAGGCGTACAAAAAGGGGTACTCGCTGGGGGTGTCTCAACGAAATAGGATGCGCGACTACATCGCAAACTTCGATGATTATGCGCTCGATTCAAACCCTCTCGCCTTTTTCGCGTATGTCGTTTCCGAGTACAAATCAAGCGTCGAGTCGCAGCTGAGGGTCGTTGCGGAAGAAAACGGGGTGGACGGCTGCGCAATCACGGCCCGGGATATTATCCGGATGGTGCGGAGGCACCGAGACAAGCCATACAGTCACGAAGAGATAAGGGCAATCTTCAGCGGGAATCGTCCCGTCGATATTTCGGACTTGGAGGAGATCTCCGAGGGTGCGTTCCGCTAAGAGGGGGCCATGTATTCCCGCGTTGCTCGTCCGGGCTAGTCGATGATTGGGAACGAGGGGTCCACGGACTCGTACGACTCGCCAGCAAAGCTCCGCAGGATGGCCTCGAAGATGATTTGAGCTCCTCGAACTGGCACTGCCATCCCGACCTGCTTCCGCACCGACTCCTTGGATCCTTGGAACGCGAAGGTGTCAGGGAACGTTTGTAGCCGAGCCCGCTCGCGGTTGGTCAGCGCACGGGGCTCCACCCAGTGGTAGACGTGCGTCCCCCCGCCGCCCGAGCCGGTGATCGTGTAGGACGGCTTGGACGGGTGGAGCCGCTTGTATATCTGGGAGATCTTGGTTGCGGTCTTGATCTGGAGGTGCTCGGGAAGATCTGCGGTGAACGCGGATTCCCCGGCTCCGATCAGGTTCAAGCGCTCGATGACGCGTGCTGACTGGTGAGTGCGCTCCTGGTTAGGAGCGTCTTCAGGGATCGGGGGCACCGTCAGCGCCGTGCGCGTGCTCACGTCGACGCTTGCGTATGGCTCGGGACTCGGCACCTTGAACGTCACGTCGAGGTCGTCCCGGATGCCGACGATGATGATCCGATGACGCGCCTGGGGGATGCCGTATTTCTCGAAGCGATAGAGGTGGGGCACAAGACGGTACCCTGCACTGCGCATGTCGATAAGGATCTGCTTCAGTGCAGCGCCGCCCTTATTTGAGGTGAGGCCGCCTACATTTTCCGCAAGGAACCACATTGGCCGGAATTTCTGAAGTGCTTTGATGCCGTAGGTGTAGAGAGGTCCGTACTCGCCGTCGAACCCCTTCCGCTCGCCGACGACAGAGAAATCATTGCAGGGAAATCCGAAAGCGAGTCCATCGATGTCACCCGCTTCGGCGAGCTTTTCATAGTCAAGCGTGCGAATGTCCCCATGAATAACAGAGGGCGAGTTGATATCGCCAGCTATGTTCAGTCCGTAGGTGCGGCAAGTGTCCGCATCGACGTCGTTGGCCCATTGGTGGACGATCTTGAAGTTCGTATCACCGATGCCGGCAAGCTTTGCCCCCATGCCGATGCCTCCAGGGCCGGAGAACAGTTCACCGAGCCGGAACACCGTCCGTCCTGCGTCATCTGCAACGTGCTTGCCGGGGGACGCGTTGGCTTCCACCTCGGTGTTGGCGGCCTCCAAGGCCGCCGCGGCTGCGATGTTCAGTTCACGCTGCTCGGCGCGATCGTCCGCGATGGTAGTCATCTATGTCATTCCCTCTACTCCGTTGGTCCAGGTCCCCGATGCCCTCGCGGGGCCACTGGGATCCCGGACGCCGTGTGCACAGCAGCTTAACGTGCACGTCAGACAAGTCAACGTACCGTCGCCGTGACGCAGGCGATACTCGGTGACTGCGCGCGCCGAACTTCGAAAGATGCTCTGGGCGTACGGTGGATGCCATGGCTGGTTCGCCCGTGCACCCGCGCCCAACAAGCGAGCAGGCACGCCGGACCATGCTAGCCAATCGGCGCCGTGACACGACGATTGAGATAGCAGTGCGTCGCCATCTGCACAAGGCCGGCCTGCGGTACCGCGTCGACTACGCCCCGGACCCGGCTCAGCGCCGTCGACGTGCAGACATCGTGTTCCCCAAGTTGAGGATAGCGGTCTACATCGACGGCTGCTTTTGGCACGGGTGCCCAACGCACTACTCACCGCCAAAGTCCAACTCCGAGTACTGGCTCCCCAAGATCGAGAGGAACAGGACGCGAGACGAAGAGACGACAGATGCTCTGCGCGCGCTTGGATGGACCGTGCTTCGGTACTGGGAGCATGAGGGAGCCGCTGTGATTGCCGGGGACGTTGCTGCTGAAGTCCGGCGCCAGCGGAAGTGAACCAGGTAGTCATCGAGTCGAGCGGTAACACGTGCCGAGCCGTGAGAATGTTCCCGGGCTCGAACGGCACGGCATCAAACCCGCCTGATTCAGAGACCAACCACCGTCCCTTCAGCCGGCTCGGCTACCTCACCCTGCCAGCGCCCTTCGCCCGGTTGCTTATCGGCCTGTTGTTTCCACGCCTCGAGCCCACCGTGAAGTCAGTACGCGTATCCGGCGAACGCTTCGCGAATGCGCTTCGCGATCGCTCCGGTCGTGATCAGAACCTGCAGCAGCAACCGTGCCTTCTGCGGTGACAGCGCCCCGGCCATGACCACTCCGCGCGAGATCAGGTCCTTCTCGCTGCCGGGGTAGTCGTAGTGGCGATCCGAGGTGCCGCCACTGGGTATACGGGTCGCGACCACGACGGGCGTGCCGGCCTCGACCAGTGCCGCCAGGCGCGGCACCGCGTCGGCCGCGACGTGGCCCATCCCGACGCCGGCGACGACGAGCCCGTCGAGCGTTCCCGCAGGCAGTCCGTCCAGCAGCGTGAGGTCCTCCCCGACGCCGCCCATCAGGATCGGCACGTTCGGCAGCTTGGCCGGCAGCTGCCCATCCCGCGCGGCCGGTCGCTCCAGCGGTCGGTACAGCAGGCGCACGTCGTGCTCACCCACGAGCGCCACCGGGCCCGAGGGCTCCGAGCTGAAGGCGTCGATCGAGCGGGAGGACGTCTTGGTGACCTGGTCGGCGAGGTGCACGGAGGCATCGAAGACGGCCAGAACCCCGAGTCCTCGTGCGGACGGGGCAACCGCGGTGCGCACGGCGTCGCGGATGTTCGCCGGCCCGTCGGCCCCCGGGGCGTTGCTGGGTCGCATGGCGCCGGTCAGCACGAGCGGCGCGTCCCGGTCCCAGTAGAGGTTCAGCAGGAACGCGGATTCCTCGAGGGTGTCGGTGCCGTGGCTGACCACCACGCCGGTCGCGCCCTGTTCGATGGCCTCACGGGCGTTTCGGAGCACGTCGCGCAGGTGCTCGGGGCGCACCGACGGGGAGCCGACGTTCGTGATCTCGCGATGGGTGACGGCTACGCTGTCGATGACCGACGGCGCCAGCGACGCTCCCGCGGTCCCGTCCGGGGCGGCGCCCAGCCCGGCCGCATCCTGCGACATGAAGATGGTGCCGCCGAGCGACAGCAGGCTCACCGAGTTCACGACAGGTCCGGCTCCTCACCCAGGTAGAACGCGGCGGTGCGCACGGCGGCCTTGCGGGCGGGCTTGCGGTCCGCGCCGGAGGCGACGTGCGCGGCGGCCCACGCGTCGGCCGTGGCTCGGGTGAAGTCCGCGCCCTCGTCGGAGGCGGCGAAGCCGCCCAGCTCCGAGAGCAGATCGGTTAAGGGGTTCTCGAGGTGCAGGGCGAGGGCGTAGAGCGCGCCGTCCCAGCCGCAGCCCGTGGCGGCGGGTCCGAAGGTGCCCCAGTGCGCATCGACGGGGACCGTGTGCCGCAGCTCGAAGCGGGAGCCGCCGCTCTCGGCCTCGGAGATCAGCAGCTCCATCTCGCTCGTGGAGCCGCCGAACTCCCAGGTCAGCTTGAGCCGGTGGGGCTCCTCGGCGCTGAGGACGGTGCCCTGGGTCTCCATGTCCGGCAGCTCGAAGCGGCCACCGTCCTGCAGCTCCCCGTCGGCCCGGCCGAACCAGAGGGCGAGGCGATCGGCGCTGGTGAGGGCGGCCCACACCTCGGCGGGCGGCGCGGGGAGGTCCTGCGCGAGGGAGATGACGTGCCCGTGCGGGGCGGGGATCACCGTGCGGGTGACCTCGGTCAGCTGGCTCTCGGGGGTGGGGGTGGCCATGGGGGCTCCTTCGTCGGGGGGACGTCGAGGTCCACTCTGTCAGGTGGTGCGTCGCAGGCGCACGATGACCTCGGCGTGCTCGGTGTGGGGGAACATGTCCACCCAGCGCCCGGCGACGATGCCCAGCGAACTCATCGCGGAGAGGTCGGTGGCCAGGGTGGCGGGATTGCAGCTGGAGTAGACGACGTCGCGCACGCCGGATGCCTCCAGCCAGGCGGCGAGGTCGGGGCCGATGCCGCGGCGGGGCGGGTTCACGATGACCACGTCGGGCGGGCCGGCGGGACCCTCGGCCTCGCGCCGGGCCCAGGCGGTGGCGTCGTCGGCGAGGAAGGTGACCGGCAGCTCTGCGCTCTCCGCCGCCGCCCGGGCCCCGTCGATGGCCTGCGCGGAGGCCTCGACGCCGGTGACGCGGGCATGGGGCACGGCGCGGGCGGCGTGCAGCGCGAAGCCGCCGAGCCCGCAGTACAGGTCCCAGATCCGCGGGGCCGCATCGTGCTCGGCGGCGATCTCGGTGATCCAGGCGCCGCCCTGGCGGTACAGCTGCCCGGCGACCTCCGTGTTGGTCTGCAGGAAGGACTGCGGGGCCGCATGCAGCGTGACGTCCCCGGTGCGCACGGCGATCGAGGACGCCCCGGCGAGATAGATCTCCTGCTCGCCCTCGACGCGCGTGGTGTGCTCGGGATGGATGTTCGCACTGACCGCGACGATCGACGGGTGCGCCGCCAGCAGCCGCGGCAGGTGCTCACGGATCCGCCCCAGCGCCTGTTCGGAGCGCAGCACCAGGCGCAGCAGGTGCTCGCCGTCGGGGGAGGCGGTGATCAGGACGTTCTTGATCTCGCCGCGGCGTCGGGCCACATCGTACGGCGGCACCTGCGCCCGACGGATCAGCGCCTTGACCCCCTCCAGCACCTCCTCGACCCCGTCGGGATACAGCGGGCAGTCGCAGAGGTCGGCGCCCGGGGCGCCACCGGCCGCGCGGGGCAGGGAGAGGACCGGGTCCTGGGCCGTGCCGCCCACGGCCATCTTCCCGCGCGCCCGGAACCCGGCCTCGGGGCCGACGATCGGCTCGCCCCACTCGGCGCCCGATGCGAGATACGGGGCCAGCAGGGCCTCGACGCGCGCGCGGCCCTCGGCGATCTGCCGAGGGCGGGGGAGGTCCAGCAGAGTGCACGAACGGCACTCGCCGGAGTCGAAATGATGGCACCGCACCGCAGAAGTCTACGAGGCGGGGACTCTGGACTGTCCGGCCCCGCGACTAGCCTCACGGGCAGGTCAGGAGACGCGGCCGGACTTCCTCGGCAGAGGCCGCGCGGCAACCGGAACCGAACCCGGTGCCCGTCGAGGAAGACCCGGCCGGAGTGCGCCCGCACCTCCGGCAAGCAGGCCCGCCAGGGCCGGACTCGGAAGGCAACGGCATGGACACTCACCGCTCCCACCGCCCGCACCCGCAGGATGAGCCCGCGGACATCGCCGCGACCTGGCGCGACCAGCAGATCGAGCTGGTCCTGCCCGGCGTCGGCGCGATCACCGCCTGCGCGGATCCGCGCCTGTTCCACGACCCCGACCCTGAACCCCGGGCCGAGCCCGACGAGGGCTTCCGCCGCCGCGAGCCGACCACCCCGCCGGATCCCGGGGAGGTCCGCGCCACGCTGCGAGCCCGGCCACCGCTCGAGCTCGAGCACACCTGGCTCGTGGTCCCGGCGCTCGGCCCGGTGCTGCCCACCCAGCAGAGCGAGGGGATGATCGTGGCAGATCTCAGCGGATGCACGTCGCCTGGCGAGCTCCGCCCGGGCGTGCCCGGTCGCGAGCCCGGGGTCAAGAAGCCGGCGCGCAGCTCTCGGGAGCACTGGTGGTATCGCGTCCCGTCAGTCGCCGCGGCGCTGCGCGTCCGCGGAACCATGGCCGGGCACGGCGCTCTCGTGGGATCGGGCCGGGAATGGTTCGAACCGGCCGTCGCCGCCCGCGAGGACCTGCTGGCCGCCCACCCCGATCAGGCGCTCGAGGTCGCGCTGAACGTGGCGCGCGAGCACGGCCAGGCCGCCGTGATCCGCCTCGGGCCGGCGGGCCTGGACGTCATACCCACCGGGGCCGATCCGCGGGTGCCGCACCTGGAGGCGATCGACGTGCTGGTCACGGCGAGGCCTCCCCGGTGCCCGCTGCGGGGCACCGATGACGCCGAGCCGTGCCGGCCCCACGGCGGCCCGTGGATCGAGGCCGCGCAGCGCGCCCAGGTGAGCTGGGAGGCGCGGCGGTCCCAGGCGCTGGCCGTGCAGGAGTGCGGGGTCTGCTTCGGTGAGGCGCTGCCGCCCGAGCCGGATCAGCCCCAGCTGCCGCGCCTGGCGCTGCGGACGCCGGTCCCGTTCATCGACCGGCTCCACCTGCGCAGCGGCGAGGAGGTGCGGATCGATCCGCTGCGATAGAGCGCCGGCCGTCGTCCGTCGGGCGGCTCAGCCGACGGGCGGGCCCACGATCAGCAGCACGACGAACACGACCGCCACCACGGCGATCGCGATCACGGCGGCCGGCAGCGGCCGGCGCAGGGCGAGCGAGATGAGCTTCGTCGGCGCGGACCGGCCGGGCTCCTGGCGCAGGCGCCACGTGGTCCCCAGGAGCCCGCGCCGCTCCGCCCACAGCTCGAAGGGCACGGTGGCAAAGGGGATGATGGCCGAGACGACACCGAGCACGACCTGCCCCACCCGCCAGCGCTGATCGACCGCGACCAGCACCAGGGTCAGCAGGAAGGCGAGGAAGACGAAGCCGTGCAGGCCACCGCCGATGCTCACCAGCAGCTCCGTGCTGCGCACGACGTACTTCAGGAACATCCCCGCCAGCAGCAGGGCCCACGTCACCGCTTCGGCGACGGCGACGATGCGGAACAGCCGCGACGGGCTGAGGACGGACGGGGCTGCGGAGGTCGTGGCGGTCATGGCCGACATGGTGCCAGGCGGTGCTGAGCCTCCGCCGAAGGCGGGCACGGCCGTCGACTTTCGGCGGATCCGTCACCGCGGCGACGCCCGCGAGGCTGGGGCCATGACGACCACCACCATCCCCGGAGAACTGTTCCTCCTGCTCACCGATGACGCCGGCCGCCAGGAGGCGACCTCATCGCGGAAGGAGGCTGTGGCCGCCGCGGCGGTCGCCGAGCTGATGCTGCGCGAGAGGGTCCAGCTCAGCGAGGAGAAGCAGCCGCGTGTGCAGGTCACGGACACCAGCTCCACGGGGATCCCGGTCATCGACCAGGCCCTCGGCGCCCTCACCGAGCTGGCACCCGGCCGGCTGCGATCGGTCATCTCGCACCGGTGGATGGACCTCACCGAGGTCACCGGCGAAGGGCTCGTCGCCGCCGGCGCGCTGCGACGCAAGGACGGCTGGTTCACCACCACCTGGCCCGCGCACGACGAGACCCTCGAGACCGGACTGCGCGCCCGGCTCGGCGCCGCCGTGGCCGACCCCTCGAAGGCCAGCCTGCAGGACGCGAGCCTGCTCGAGCTGCTGCGCGCCCTGGGCATCGCCCACCGCATCCTGAAGGACGACGTCGCGGGCATGTCCCGTCGCGACCTCGATCGCGCGATCCAGGGCCTGGCGGTCGATCACCCGGCGGCGCGAGCGGTGAAGCGCGCCATGGACGACATGACCGCCGTGATGATCGCGACCACCGCGGCGACCACGACGGTGATCACCTGAGACGCCTCGGGCGGGCCGCGACGCGGGCTCGCGTCACGACCGGCTGCCGGGGTACTGCCTCTCGCTGAGCAGCTGGGCGAGGTGGGCCGCGTTGGCGGCCAGCGTGCTGTTGGTCGAGGCGACCGCATCGGGGACCTTCTCGAGGTCCTTGTAGTCGCCCGGGGTCATGGCCTCGCCGTTCCAGTACGTCCCGCCCTGGGCGGGGATGGTGAAGCCGATGTCGTTCAGGGCCTGGAACGTATCGGCGATGATCTTGTGGGCCCCGTCCTCGTTGCCCACCACGGCGGTCACGGCCACCTTCGAGAACATCCGCGGCCGCTGCTGCTCGTCGAGGTCGGACAGCTCCGCGTCGAGCCGTTCGAGCACCCGCTGGGCGACGCTGGACATGTGGCCCAGCCACGTCGGGGTCGAGAGCACCAGGATGTCGGCGGCCTTGATGCGCTCGAGGATCTGCGGCCACTGATCGCCCTCACCCATGTCGGCCTGGACGCCGGGACGGACGTCGTAGTCGACCACGCGCACGGCGTCCCCCGTGACGCCATGGGTGCCGAGCTCGTCGAGCACATGCTTGGCCATCACGTCGCTGCTGGAATCGCTCGGGGACGGCTTCAGCGTGCAGACCAGCGCGATCGCTTCCAGTGTCCTGTTCATGCGTGCACCCTCCTCATCTCGTGCGCCTCGCGAGAGGCGGGCGGTCGTCGGTCCCCGGTGTTCTCCACCGGACACCGGGACTCTACGCACCCGCTCAGGAGCGCGTCCGCTGCGCCGATCGGTCGGTCGGTCGGGACTCACCGGCGCCGCGTGGTGCGCGCCGTGGCCGGGGCCTCCCACGGATCCTCGGGCCACGGATGCTTGGGGTAGCGCCCGCGCATCTCCTTGCGCACCTCCCGGTAGGGGCCGTCCCAGAAGGAGCGCAGGTCATCGGTGATCGCGAGCGGGCGGCGCGCCGGGGAGAGCAGATGGAACAGCACCGGCACCCGCCCGCGCACCAGGCGGGGGGTCTCGGCCAGCCCGAACAGTTCCTGCAGCTTCACCGCGACCACGGGACGGCCGTCCTCGGCCTCGGGCGGCGGGTACTCGATCCGGGCGGTCGAGCCCGACGGGACGGCGAGGCGCTCGGGGGCCAGGTCATCGAGCTCGGAGGCCTCCGGCCACGGCAGCAGCAGCCGCAGGCCGCTGGTGACATCGATAGCGGAGAGCCTGGTGGTGCGCGCGGAGACCTGCGGCGCGAGCCACGTCTCCAGGCCGGCCAGCAGTGATTCCTCGTCCATGGCGGGCCACGGATCGCCCAGCTCGCGGCGCACCAGCGCCAGCCGCGCCCGCAGCCGCCCCGCGGACTCCGACGCCTCCAGCGCCTCCAGGCCTCTGGAGCGCACGTGGTCCAGGACAGCGGGGACGGTGTCCTCAGCCGTAGCCGTCACCGGGGTGGAGGCCAGCTCGATCGCGCCCAGCCGGCGGCGCCGGCGGGCCCGGACGCTGCCGGAGTCGAGGGTCGCGGAGCGCTCGATGACCAGCAGGTCCGCTCCGGCGGCGAGGGCATCCTCCTCGGTCAGCGGGGCGGCGGTGCGGATCACGGCCCCGGTCCCGTCGGCCGCGCGACCGTCGGCCCGCTGGACCTCCCACACCGCCAGCCAGTCGCTTCCCAGCAAGCCGCTGCCCTCGGGCAGTGCGGCGCGGGTGCCGGAGGCCAGCAGGTACGAGCGAGAGCCTTCCGTGATCCGGCGGGCGAGGCGCTCGGGACGGGCGAGGGCCAGCACTGCGCCGGCCTGCTCAGCGGGGGAGACGCCCGTGAACGAGGGCACCGGCTCGCCGTCGGCCGCAGGGGTGCGCGCCTCGCGGGCGACCCGGGCCAGCCGGTCCCGTTCCCGCGCCCAGCGATCGGCGCCGGGCGCGCGGCCGGAGCGCAGCTCCTGCAGCAGACGGGGGAGGTCCGCGCCGACGGGACGGTGGTCGTCGGAGACCGCGGCGACGATCTCGGCAGCCTGCCGGGCGGCGTCCCGCCCGGGCAGCGCACGAGCCCCGTCGAGCAGTGCCCGCGCCTCGCGCACCCCGATCGGCAGCCGCGCCACCCGTCGGCCCCGTGCCGTGGGGCGGCCGTCGTCCTCGACCAGGCCGAGAGCGTGCAGCGTCGACTCCGCGGCGGCGATCTCGGCGGGCGGCGGGGGAGTCAGCAGCGGCAGGCCCTCGCCGCGCGGGGTGCCCCAGCAGGCCAGCCACAGGGCGGCGTCGGTGAGGTCGGTGCTGGTGATCTCCGGCGGGGACTGGGCGGGCATCCCGGCCAGGTCCGACTCGGCGAAGACCCGCACGGCGCGTCCCGGTCCGAGCCGGGCGGCGCGGCCGGCCCGCTGATCGGCGGCTGCGCGGGAGGCGCTGACGGTGACCAGGCCCGTCATGTCCCGGCCCCGGTCCCGGCGCACCTCGCGCGAGAGGCCCGCATCGACCACCAGGTGGACCCCCGGCACGGTCAGGGAGCTCTCCGCGATCGAGGTGGAGACCACGATCCGGGGCGGCTCGCCGGGGCGCCGGCCACCGGTGGCGCGGTCCTGCGCGGCGGCCGGCAGCCGCCCGTGCAGCGCCAGCACCTCGACCTCGTCCCCGCCGTCGCGGCCGATGAGCCCCTCGAGCCGCGAGACCAGCTCGTCGACCTCGCGGGCGCCCGGGACGAACACCAGCGCGTCGGCCCCGGAACCGGCCTGGGCCCTCACAGCCGTGCGGGCCAGATGATCGAGGTAATCGCGGGTGACGCCGCGCGCGTCCAGCCGCGGCGCAGGGGAGGGGGCGTACTCCACGCTGAGCGGGTGCAGGGCGCTGGGGACATCGACCACGGCGGCGCCGTCGAGCACCCCGGCCACCGCCTGCGCGTCGAGCGTCGCGGACATCGCGCCGACCAGCAGATCCTCCCGCAGCTGCCGGGCCTCGGAGAGCATGCCCAGCAGCAGGTCGGTCTCCAGGGAGCGCTCGTGGACCTCGTCGAGCACGACGGCGGCGACCCCGGGCAGCTCGGGCTCGGCCAGCAGGCGCCGCAGCAGCACCCCCGGGGTCAGCAGCTCCAGCCGGGTCGCCTCGCCCACCTGCCGCTGGCCGCGCACGGTGAAGCCGACGGGTCCGCCCGGTGCGCTGCCGTCCAGCGACGCGATCCGCCGGGCCGCGGCGCGCACGGCGACCCGCCGCGGCTGGGTGACCAGGGTGAGGCCGCCGGACAGGTTCGCCACCAGCGGCGGGACCAGCGTCGTCTTGCCGGTGCCCGGCGGGGCGGTGACGACCATCGCCCCGGTGCGTGCGGCCGCCTCGAGCTGGTCCCGGGCCCCGGTGACCGGGAGGCCGGCGCCGATGCTCTGGAGGTCGAAGCGGTGCGGGGAGGGCGTCACGTGGGCGGTCAGTCGATGAGGTCGAACTCGACCTGCTCCGTGTCGCTGCAGACGCTGGTCACCGCGATCGTCCACAGGTCGATCGTGACGGTCTCGCCGAGGGTGATGTCCTCGACGGGTCGCGGCTCTCCGTCGCCGACGGCCGCGGTGAGCTGGGCGTCGTCCCCCTCGATCGCGGTGAGCTCGATGGTCACGGATTCACCGGCCCGCTCGGGCAGCTCGGGCGTGGCGGCGGTGCCGACCTCTGCGAGGTAGGTGCCCTCGCCGTTGCAGGCCGCGGGCGGTTCGAAGCCGTCGGGGGCCGGGGTGACGGGGTAGGCCTCGACGGGGATGGCGGCTTCCGTCTGCCCGCCGCGGTCGGAGGCCGCGGAGCCGCCGTCGGACGCCGAACCGCCATCGGAGGCGGAGCCGCCGTCGTCGGACGCCGCCGGAGGATCCTCGGGTGCCGGGCTCTCCCCACCGCTGCATCCCGCCGCGAACAGCGAGAAGGCGAGCAGAGCCCCGGCGAGACGGGCGCGGGACGAACGGGACGACGTGGCGCTGGTGGGCACGCGTGCACCTCCGGGGAGCGATCCTGGCTGACGGCGCCCACGCTACTGGACCGCCCAGCGCATGCCACCATCTGGGGGTGGGAAGCGCCGACCGGGGCAGGCGCCCGACACGGTCACCGGAGAGGAGGACAGCGGACATGGGCCAGAAGAAGAGGCCGCCGCGCCCGACGCCGCCGACTCCGAAACCGCCGACTCCGAAACCGCCGACCCCGAAGGCGCTGCGCGGGCTGAAGGACCCCGCCCGCACGGTGCGGCCCGTCGACTACACCGCCACCGGTCGCCGCGACCCCGAGCCTAGTCGCGACCCTGCACCGCGCCGGGCCCCCGAGCCCCGCCGCAGGCCCCGGACCATCGAGCCGCCCCGCCAGGCCCCTCCGCCGCCACCGGACGCCGTCCACACCCTCCGGGCCGAGGACCCGCGGCCGCTGCCGCGCCCGCTGCGGATCGCGGAGGAGGACATCCGCAGCGTCGGCATCCGGGACATCACCACGGAACGCATCGTCCACGTGGTCGCCGACCCCGAGGACGCCTGGACGGCCGACGCCGGCACCAGCGACCACTTCCTGCGCGGGGACCTGGTGGTCCAGGTGCGGCGCGCCGACAACGCCGTGATCGGCGTGTTCAGCGCCCGGTACGCGCTCTCAGTGCGGCCCGAGGACTACGAGCCGGCCCTGGACATCGCCGAGGAGGCCGCCGGTCCCGGCGCGCGCGGCGGCAAGGGCACGCGCCACCCCACGACGCGGCGGGAGCTGCTGCGGCGGATGGAAGCGGCCGGATTCGTGGTCACGCCCGGCGCGGGGCACGGGCGGGTGAGCCATCCGGATCATCCGGGCCTGTTCGTCCCCTTCGCCTCGACCCCGTCGGACCGCCGCTTCACGCGGCACGCCGTGGCCCAGATCCGGCGCGTGTTCGGGATCGACCTGCGGCGCTAGGACTCTGCAGGGATCCCCGAGAAGAAAGTGCCCCGGCCCGTCCCCACGGGCCGGGGCCATCCCTTTCCCCCGCGTCCCGGACGAGCGGAATCCGCCTCCTCCTCAGTCAGCGGGTTCCTCCGGTGACGCGTTGGGAACGAGTACACACGCCCTCCTGGAAAATGCACTGCAACAGCGCTGTTCATTCCCTGGGAGGGGCGCTGGCCTGCACACTCAGGGAGACGTGACCGAGGGCGCGCAGCAGCCGGACCAGCCGATCGAAGCCGATCGTGCCGGCCACCACACGCAGCACCACCACGTCGTGGGAGGGGGCGTCCTCGCCGTCCTCCGCGCCGCGCATGGAGATCACGTCCTCCCGCGCGATCTGCGCCATCGGCTCGGCGTAGCGCATCAGCAGATCCACGTCGGTCGGCATCTCCCATCCCTCCAGGGTGCGCAGCAGATCGTCCAGGGCGCGCCGGGGGATCGAATCGACATCCGGCCAGCCCAGACGCTCCAGCACGACGGCCACCGACGGGTGCTCGGGACGCTGCGACGCCGCCTCCAGCGCCTCCGGGGCGGCGCCGAGCGCGATCGCCTGGGCCTCCTCGAGGGCATCGAGCAGCGGGCGGTCGGGGTCATCGAGCATCGCGGTCAGCCGGCGGATGCGGGCGATGGGCGCATCGGCCACCTCGCGGAGCACCTGGATCAGCTGCAGACGCTCGAGGTGGCGGGGGCCGTACTCCTGCCGGGTGGCGGTCACGCGCTCGCCGGCGGGCAGCAGGCCCTCGCGCCGGTAGTACTTGATCGACGCCGCGCTGCAGCCGCTCACGGCCGCGAGCTCCTGCAGGAACATTCCTCTGCCCGCCTATGGATAGTGGGAACAGCGCCGACTATCTTGATGGCGCCGCGTTGGATAGCCACACTATCGTGAGCGTCGTGGACACTCTCACCCCGGTCATCGCCGTGCACGCCGTCGCCGCCCTGTACGTGCTCCTGCTCGGCCCGCTGCAGATCCTGCGGCGGCGCCGCGACCGGGCCCACCGCATGCTCGGCACGTCCTGGGTGGTCGCGATGGTGGTCGTGTGCGTCTCGAGCTTCGGCATCATGGACGACGGCTTCTCGTGGCTGCACGGGCTGTCGATCTGGACGCTCATCTGCCTGGTGCTGGCGATCGGCGCGATCCGCCTGCACAACGTTCCCACCCACCGCGGGTTCATGGTCGGCTCCTACCTGGGCACCCTCGGCGCGTTCGCCTTCGCGGCCCTGGTGCCCAGCCGGCTGATCCCGCAGCTGCTGCGCAGCGAACCGCTCGTGGTCGCCGCGACGGTGCTCGCGGTCGCCGCGGCGGTCGCCCTGTTCGCGGCGCTGACGATCCGCAGTGCGCCGGCGAAGCCGACGCCGCGCCCGAAGGTCACCGCAGCCTGACCTCTCAGACGTCGATCTCGATCTCCTCGCCGCCGGTGGCGACGTAGTCCGAGAAGCCGACCGAGGTGATCGTCGTTCCCTCCGAGACGTCGGCGTACAGGAGCACGGACAGCGTCTCGCCCGGGGGGACCGTCTCGGCAGCGTCGGCCGTGAAGCCGTAGGCCACGGGATGCGGGGTGCCCGCGTCGTCGTAGAGCGTGAAGGCGGAGGGACTCAGCGACAGGTCCTCGTCGGCCTCGTTGACCACCTCCACCGTGACCCCGAAGAACGTGCCGTTCACCGGCTCCTGGGCGCCGTCGGCAGTCTCGACCGTCGCCGCCTCCTCGGTTCCCGAGACGCTCAGCGAGACGGTGGGCTCGGCGCTGGGCTCCTCGGTCGGTTCGGTGGTCGGATCCTCCGTCGGCTCGGTCGTCGGGTCCTCCGTGGGCTCCTCGGTCGGCTCATCGGTGGGCTCCGAGCTGGTCGTCGGCTCGTCCGTCGCCGGATCGTCCGGCTCGCGCTGGAGCAGCCAGAACCCACCTCCGGCGAGGGCGATCAGCACGAGCGCGAGCAGCAGGCAGCCGCACCCGAGCGCGATGTACAGCGGGGTGCGTCTCTTGGCGGGCGGCGAGCTCGGCATGCCGTAGGGGCTGCTCAACGGGGGACCTCCGGGTCGGGCGTGCGGAATCGGGCGACTCGGGCTCACGCTATCTGGCCGGCACCACCGGGGCCATGGGGAGGAGTCCCCACCGGGAGGCGCCGCAGGCCGAATCAGGGCGGGTCGTCGAGGGGAAATATGCACCCGTGCGCGGAACGCGTGGTTGACTGTGCGCCACGCATCACCCATCGAGACGACGCCCCGACGGGCGGACCGAGACGTCCCCGACCTCGATCCGCAGGTCGGGACCGGAGGAGTCGAGAGCATTGCTCAATCGATTGCACGACGCCCTGCACCTGCGCACATCGCCGGTGATCTTCTTCAGCTCGGCGGCGATCATCATCGCCTTCGTGCTGGGGACGATCTTCTTCACCGATCCGCTCGGTGCCGCGACGTCGGCGGCGTCGACGTGGCTGATGACGAACCTCGGCTGGTTCTACATCCTCGGCGTGACCGTCTTCCTGGCGTTCCTGATCTTCATCGCCCTGGGCCGCTTCGGCCGCGTCAAGCTGGGCCCGGACGAGGAGCCGCCGGAGCACTCCGGAGGCGCCTGGTTCGCGATGCTGTTCGCCGCCGGCATCGGCTCGATCCTCATGTTCTGGGGCGTCGCGGAGCCGATCAGCCACTTCGGCGACCCGCCGCGCGCCTCGGACCTCGGCATCGAGGGCGGCACCGTCGAGGCCGCCCGTGACGCCATGAACTTCACGTACTACCACTTCACGCTGCACACCTGGACGATCTTCACGCTGCCGGCCCTGTGCTTCGCGTACTTCATCCACAAGCGCAACCTGCCGCCGCGCGTGAGCTCGATCTTCCAGCCCGTCCTGGGCGAGGGCATCCACGGCCCCATCGGCAAGCTCATCGACATCGTCGCGATCATCGGCACCGTGTTCGGCATCGCCGTCTCCATCGGTCTGGGCACCCTGCAGATCAACGGCGGCCTGCACCAGCTGTTCGGGATGCCGGAGAACGCCGGGTGGCAGCTGATCATCATCGGCGTGGTCAGCGGCCTGGCCCTCATCTCCGTCTCCCTCGGCCTGGACCGGGGCATCAAGATCCTCTCGAACATCAACATCGTCACCGCCGTGCTGCTGCTGATCTTCGTGCTGTTCGCCGGCGGCGCGACCCTGTTCGTGCTCAAGGGGACCATCGAGTCGTTCGGCAACTACCTCGTCGCCCTGCCCGAGCTGGCCCTGTGGAACGACACCTTCGCCAACACCGGCTGGCAGAACACCTGGACGGTCTTCTACTGGGCGTGGACCATCACCTGGTCGCCGTTCGTGGGCATCTTCATCGCCCGCATCTCCAAGGGCCGCACCATCCGCCAGTTCGTCTCCGGCGTGCTCGCCGTGCCTTCCGCCTTCTCGGTCGTCTGGTTCGGGATCTTCGGCTTCTCCTCGTTCAACATCGAGCTCAACGGTGACGGCGGCCTGGTCGAGACCGTGGTGGACAACGGCGACGTGCCCGGCGCGCTGTTCTCCTTCCTCAGCCACTACCCGCTGGCGACCTTCGTCTCCGCCGTCGCCATCGTGCTGGTGATCGTCTTCTTCGTGACCTCGGTGGACTCCGCCGCACTGATCACGGACTCGATGGCCAACGGCCACGAGGACTACAACCCGCTCGGCCAGCGCATCTTCTGGGGCGTGGCGATCGGCCTGGTCACCGCGACGCTGCTGGTCTTCTCCGGCACCGGGGGCCTCGAGGCCCTGCAGTCCACGATCATCCTCGTCGGCCTGCCGTTCTTCGTCATGGGCTACTTCCAGATGTACGCCCTGTACCGAGCGCTGCAGGAGGACGCCGGCGAGCTGCCGCGGATGCGCACCCGTGAATGGAAGCAGGTGCTGCCGCCGGAGGAGTACGAGCGTCGCGAGGACGACGACGACTACGACACCGACGAGATGGTGGTCGAGCCCGAGGCGATGGGCGAGGCCCCGGTCATGCGCGATCCCTACGAGGAGGACGGCAACGGCGAGGACGTCGAGCCGGTCGACGGCCCCGCCACCCTGCCGGCCCGCACCGGCAGCGGCCGGGCCGAGCTGCCCGAGCACGGCCGGCCCGAGGGTCGCTGAGCCAGAAGCGCTGTTCGCCCCCGCCCTGGTTCGAGACCGGAGCGGGGGCGAACGTGTGCTCGGGGAGGGGTCAGCGCTCCGTGGCCGGGGCCTTCCTCTCGGCGCTGCGGCGGTAGTAGACCGCCAGCAGCGCGCCCGAGAGGTTGTGCCAGATCGAGAACACCGCGCCGGGCAGGGCCGCGGCCGGGCTGAAGGCGCTCGCGGCGAGCGTCGCAGCCAGTCCGGAGTTCTGCATTCCCACCTCGATGGAGGTGGTGCGGGCGGCGCGCTCTCCCTGCTTCAGGGCGCGGGCCAGCCAGTACCCGGCGAGGTAGCCGACGGCGTTGTGCAGCACGACGGCCAGCAGCACCAGCGCGCCCGCGGAGACGATGGTCTCCGTGCTGCCGCTGACCACGGCGAGGACGACGACGGAGATGCCGGCGACGCTCACCCACGGCAGCGCCGGCAGCACACGGTCCACCAGGCGGCTCAGCAGCAGCCGGATCACGACGCCGGCGACGACGGGGATCAGCACGATCTGGACGATGGACAGCGCCATGTCCCCCGCGGCGACCGGCAGGTACGAGCCGGCCAGCCACAGCGTCAGCAGTGGGGTGAAGACCGGCGCGAGCAGCGTGGAGATCGAGGTCATCGTGACCGAGAGGGCGGTGTCCGCCTTGGAGAGGTAGGCGATGACGTTCGAGCTGGTCCCGCCCGGTGCGCAGCCGACCAGGATGACGCCGACGGCGAGCTCGGGCGGCAGCTGCAGCAGCAGCGCGATCCCCAGCCCCACCAGCGGCATGATCACGAACTGGGCGAGGATGCCGATCAGGATGGGCAGCGGCCGCCGGGCGACCAGCGTGAAGTCGGGGATCGTGAGGGTCAGCCCCATCGCGAACATGATGATGCCCAGGAACAGGCTGATCAGAGGCGCGATCGCCTGGCCCGCGCTAGGCACGAGGAAGGCGAACAGCGCGGCGAGGACGACGAGGGCGGGGAAGACGGTGACCGCGAGGCGTGCGGAGCGGTCCTCGGAGGTGCGGGCGGCGTCCGCGGGGGGAGAGTTCGGGATCTTGGTACTCATGCGAGGCAATGTACCGCCCAGTGAGACGTCATCCTGAGATGTGGACGTCAGGTGGTCGCGTGCCCCCGGCGGAGGCCCGGCTCAGGTCCGCTGCCGCGCCGGCACCGGCCAGGCGTGCACCGGCTCCCCGGTCTCCACGGCCTTTCGGTACAGGCGCGTCATCTCCGAGAGCGCCTCGGGGCGGCTCGCTCCGCGCACCTCGAGCGAGGTGACGGTGTCGATCTGCCAGCGGGCGCCGTTGCGGCCGGTGCGGGCGCGCGCGGCGAGCAGCTCGCCGTAGTGGTCGACCACGTCCCCGTCGGCCCCGAGGTCGCGCAGCCCGTCCATGGCCTGGGGGATCAGGTGCTCCTGCAGCAGATCGGCGACCCGGACCCGGCCCACCTTGGGCCAGCGCACGCGCGCCTCCAGACCCCAGCGGGCGCACTGCTGGAAGGTCTCGTCGGCCTGCTCGAAGCCCATCCGCGACCACAGCGGCCGGCGCTCGTGGACGAGAGCGTGCATGAGCCCGTAGAAGAAGGCGGCATTGGCGGCCATGTCCGCGGCCGTCGGCCCCGCCGGCAGGATGCGGTTCTCCAGCCGCAGGTGGGGGACGTCCGTGCCGGGGTCGTAGATGGGGCGGTTCCAGCGCCACACCGTGCTGTTGTGCAGCATCAGCTCGTGCAGGCGCGGCGAGGAGCCCTCGGTCAGCAGCGGTTCGTCGGCCATGTCGCGCGATTCCGGGATCAGCGCCGGGAACAGGCGCACGTTCTCCTCGAACAGGTCGAACATCGAGGTGATCCAGCGCTCGCCGAACCACACGCGCGGGCGCACGCCCTGGTCCGCGTACTCCGGCGGGCGCGTGTCCATCGACTGCATGAACACCGGGATTCTGGTCTCGTGCCACAGCCGCTTGCCCATCAGGAACGGCGAGTTCGCCGCCAGCGCCACCTGCGGGCCGGCCACGGCCTGGGCCGCGTTCCAGGCGTCGGCGAAATCCTCCGGCGGGATCTGCAGGTGCAGCTGCAGGGAGGTGCACGCCGCCTCGGGGCCGACGGAGTCGAAGGTGGCGTCCAGCCCCTTGCCCTCGCCCTCGATGCGCAGCTGGATCTCCTCGCCGCGCGCCTCCATGACGCTCGCCTCGAGCACCTCGTACCGGGCCCCGGGGGCGCGCCAGGAGTCGTCGGCGAACAGATCCTCGGTGATCGTGGGCAGGTGCCCGATCGGCACGATGCGCGCGCCGTGGGCGGTCGCGGTGCGATCCGCGCGCTCGATGCGGGCGGACAGCGCCTCCTCGAGCTCGCGCAGGCCCGGGCCGCCGGGGTGGGTGACGGGCAGATTCGTCTCGACGTTGAACCGGCCCACCTCGTGGACGAAGTCCTCGTCGCCGAGCTCCTCGAGCACGGTGTCCGCGAGCAGCGCGGGGCTGAAGTCCTCGGCGTCGGCGAGGTTCATCTCGAGCTCGACGCCGACGGTGCCCTCGTCGATGAACTCCGCCGAGTCCAGGAAGGACTCGAAGACGTCGAGGTTGCGGCGCAGGACGCGCCGGTAGAAGGTGCGCTGACTGCGCGTGAACTCGGTCGAGCCGACTTCGCGTCCCATGGTGACCTCCCGGCCGGGGGTGGATGCTGCGGCTCATCCAAGCATGGCCGCGTGCGCGATGCGCGGTCGCCGACGCGGATCGAGACCGAGCGGTCAGCGGGGTTGCGACGGACGGGCCTGGGCGAACGCCGGGGGCCGGAATCCTGTGCTTGCGATGGAGACGGAGCCGCCGGATAGTGGTCGTCGTCACAGTCCCCGTGGCGGGCGCTGAAGGAGGGACTCCCATGGCCGGCACGATCTCCACCCCGGGGAGGCTGTTCGGGGAGGTCTCGCTGCACCTGGAGGACACCGGGGACCATGGCAGGCCCGTGGTGCTGCTGCACGGCTGGCCGCTGTCCTCGGCGTCCTGGGTCCGTCAGGTGCCCATCCTGCGGCGGGCCGGCTACCGCGTGATCGCCTACGACCGCCGCGGGTCCGGGCGCAGCAGCAAGCCGGCCACCGGCTACGGGTACGACACGCTCGCCGACGACCTGGCGGCGGTCCTGGAGGAGCTCGACCTGCGCGAGGTCAGCCTGGTGGGGTTCTCCATGGGCGGGGGAGAGGTGGTCCGCTACATCCGCCGGCACGGCGAGGACCGCCTGCGCAGCATCGTGCTGGCCTCCGCGGTGACGCCGATGATGCTGCGCACCCCCGGCAATCCCGACGGGCCGCTGCCCCCGGCGCAGGCCGCCGGGATGGCCAAGGACCTCGCGCTGGACCCGCCCGGCTTCTACGACTCGTTCCTGCGCGAGGTCTTCTCCACGGCCGACGGGCTCCAGGTCACCGAGCAGCAGCTGGCCGATGCGCTGGCGATGTGCCATCAGGCGACCAGACCGGCCGCGCTGGCGACCATGGACGCCTTCGGCCGCACCGACTTCCGCAAGGACCTCGAGCAGATCACCGTGCCCACCCTCATCCTGCACGGGGACAGCGACCGGACGGTCCCCTGCGACGGCTCCGCGAAGCGCACGTACGACGCCGTCGCCCACAGCGAGATGCACGTCATCCGCGGCGGACCCCACGGCATCCCCCTCAGCCACCCCGCCGCGTTCAACGGCGCACTGCTGGACTTCCTCGCCCGCTACCCCGGCAGCTGCCGCTGACCGGCCCCGTCAGCCCGTGAACAGCTCCGCGGCGCGGATGGCGGTCTGGAACAGGCCGTAGGCCAGGCCGATCACGACGGCGACGGCGAGGAACACGGCCGCCGCGGTCTCCGCCGGAGTGTTGGATTCGCGTGCGGCGCCTCCGCTCGCCCCACCGGCGCCGCTGCCGGTCTTCGCCTCCGTGGCTCCGGCGCGGTCGGCGCGGGCCTTCTCGGCGACCACGCTCTCGTCCTCGAAGTGCGTGGAGCTCACGGCGCGGATCAGCAGGTTCGCCACGAAGCCCACCACCAGCACGCCCACCATGACCCACATGGACAGGCGATACAGGTCCATGCCGTCGTGGCCGGCGGCGGCCTGCGATTCGACGATGCTGTTGACGATCAGCGGCCCGGCGATGCCGGCCGCGGACCATGCCGTCAGCAGCCGGCCGTGGATCGCGCCGACCTGGTACACCCCGAACAGGTCCTTGAGATACGCGGGGACCGTGGCGAAGCCGCCGCCGTAGAAGGAGATGATCACCAGCGCCGAGATCACGAAGATCGCCAGTGAGGTGGAGCCGACGGTCGCCAGCACCAGGTACAGCACGGCGCCGACGGAGAGGTACAGGGCGTAGTTGACCTTGCGGCCCAGATAGTCCGAGGTGGTGGACCAGATGAACCGGCCGGCCATGTTGGCGATCGACAGCAGGCCGACGAACCCGGCCGCCGCCGCGGCACCGATGCCGAACCCGTCCTGGACCATGGGCGAGGCGTTCTCGAGGATGCCGATGCCGGCGGTGACGTTGGTGAACAGCACGATCCACAGGAACCAGAACTGCGGGGTGCGGATGGCCTGCTTCGCCGAGACCGCGCCGCGGGTCTGCGCCGCATGGGCGCTGGCCTGCTCGGGGCTCCAGCCCGTCGGCTTCCAGTCCGGGTGGGGCAGGCGGACCACGTAGGCCCCGGCCGCGATGACGATCAGGTAGCACACGGCCAGGGTCACGAAGGTCGGCGTGAGCCCCGCGACGAGGTTCTCGGCCTCGGGGCCGCCGCCGTACAGCGCCATCAGCCGGTTCGAGGCGGGGCTGGCGATGAGCGCGCCGCCGCCGAATCCCATGATCGCCAGTCCGGTGGCCAGGCCGGGCCGGTCGGGGAACCACTTCATCAGCGTCGAGACCGGCGCGATGTACCCGATGCCCAGGCCGATCCCGCCGATCACCCCGTACCCGAGGTAGACCAGCCACAGCTGGCCGGTGGAGATGCCGAGGGAGGAGACCAGGAACCCGGCGACCCAGAACCCGCCCGCGGCGACCATCGCCATGCGCGGGCCGACGCGCTCGACCCACGTGCCCAGCACCGCCGAGGAGATGCCGAGCATCGCGATGGCCAGGGAGAAGATCCAGCCGACGGCGACCTCGCCGACGTCGAAGCGGCCCTGCAGCGGCGACTTGAAGACGCTGAAGGCATAGACCTGGCCGATCGAGAGGTGGATGGCCAGCGCCGCCGGCGGGATCAGCCAGCGATTGAAGCGGACGGGCGCGATGATCGCGCTGCGATCGAGAACGGACATGAGGAGCCTCCGGGGAGAGGGCCGGCATCAGCGGTGATGCCGCGCGGCTGAGGTGCTGCCTGACGCGGCGCCCACGATACGTCCCCGGGACCGGTCAGTCCGACCGCGCGGCGTGACGGCCCGCCGCGATCGCCGCGACCAGCGTGCCCGCGGACAGCGCCACCAGCACGACGCCGGGATGCCACCACGCCTGCGCCGTCCAGGCGCCCAGGCCCGCGGTCGCCAGCGGCACGAGCCCGCTGACCGTCGCGGCCACGGCGTAGCTCAGCGACAGCGCCGAGAGGCGGAACCGGGCCGGGAAGAGGTCGCTCATGAGCCCGCCGAGCGCCGCCCAGGACATGGTGGGCAGAATGCCGCCGATGACCATCATCGCCACCAGCACCCCGAACCCCGCCGACTGCAGCAGGAGGTACATCGGGAAGGCGATCAGCGCCGTCCCGGCCGCTCCGAGGCCCACCACCAGCGCCGAGCCGATGCGCGCCGCGAGCGCCCCGAACAGCGGGATCGTCACCAGCTGCAGGAGAGCGCCGATGGTGGCCGCGGTCAGCAGCTGCAGATACGGGTAGCCCAGCACCGCCGAGCCGTAGTTCATCGTGTAGGTGTTCATCAGCGCATAGGAGCCGATGCCCAGCTGGGCGGCGCCGATCGCGATGATCAGGGCCAGCGGCCGGGAGCGGAACATCTCGGCCAGCGGGATCCGTTCGCGGCCGCCCTCCCGCGCGAGCCGCATGAACACCGGCGTCTCCTCGACCCGGCGCCGCAGGTAGACCGAGACCAGCAGCAGCGGGATCGCCAGCAGGAAGGGCAGGCGCCAGCCCCAGCTGCTCATCGCCGATTCGGGCAGCGTCACCGAGAGCACGATGAACACCGCCGCTGAGAGGATCGAGCCGATGGGGGAGCCGAGCTGCGGGATCGCCGCGTAGAAGGCGCGCTTCAGGGGCCGGGAGTGCTCGGTGGCCAGCAGCACCGAGCCGCCCCACTCGCCGCCGAGCGAGATGCCCTGGATCAGGCGCATCAGCACCAGGCCGATCGCACCGAACCAGCCCGCCTGGGCGTACGTGGGCAGCAGCCCGATGAGCCCGGTGGCCACGCCCATCAGCGAGACCGTCCACAGCAGAGTGGCGCGCCGCCCGATCCGGTCACCGAGGTGCCCGAAGATGAGCGCCCCGACGGGCCGGATCACGAAGGAGACCGCGATGGTGCTGAACGACGCCAGCGTCGAGCCGGCCGGGCCCAGGGGCTCGAAGAACAGCGGGCCGACGAAGAACGCCGAGAAGTAGGCGTAGAGATAGAAGTCGAACTGTTCGAGCGAGGTGCCCACCATGGAGGCCCAGGCGATGCGCCACGGGGAGCGCGCGGCGGAGGACTGCGGGGCAGCCGTGGTGGTCATGAGGTCTCGCTTCCTGCCGCGACCGGACGCGGCGCTGACCAGCCTAGAAACCCTGCAGGCTCCGTGGTCGCCTTCGCGATAGGGCTCACACTCCGGGGTCGGCTCTCTAGACTCACCCGGGTGAGCGCCACCGACACCACCGTTCCCGCACCCGTCCGTCGGGCCGTGATCCTCGCGCGCGGCCTCGGCACCCGCATGCGCAGGGCCGACGACGCCGCGCAGCTCGACCCGGCTCAGGCCGCCGTGGCCGCCAGCGGCGTCAAGGCTCTGATCGATGTGGGCCGCCCCTTCCTCGACTACGTCATCTCCGCGCTCGCCGACGTCGGTGTCACCGAGGTGTGTCTGGTCATCGGCCCCGAGCACGATGCGCTGCGCGAGTACGCCGCGGCGGTCAGCGGTGGCCGGGTCACCGTGACCACCGCGATCCAGGCCGAACCGCGCGGCACCGCCGACGCCGTCGCAGCCGCCCGCGGCTTCGCCGGCGACGAGCGGGTCATCGTCGTCAACTCCGACAACTACTATCCGCGCGAGGCCCTCGCCGCGCTCGCCGCCGCCCCGGGCACCGCCCTGGTGGGCTTCGATCGTGCCGCCATGGTCGAGCGCTCCAACATCCCCGCCGACCGCGTGCGCGCCTTCGCCCTCGTCGCCACCGACGAGCACGGCCACCTGCGCGACATCGTCGAGAAACCCGACGAGCAGACCCTCGCCGCCTACGGTGAGGATGCGCCCGTGTCCATGAACGCCTGGCTGTTCACCCCCGCGATCTTCGACGCCTGCGCGCGCATCGAGCCGTCCGTGCGCGGGGAGTACGAGATCATCGACGCCGTGCGGCTGCTGGTGAGCGAGGGCGAGAGCGTCACCGTCGTCCCGTCGGCCGCCGGGGTGCTGGACATGTCCTCCCGCGGCGACATCGCCTCCATGCAGGAAGCCCTCGCCGGGATCGAGGTGCGGCTGTGACCGACGCGCTGACCGCGCTGACTCGAGCCGCCCGCGACGCACCGCAGCGGACCCGCTGGTTCGTGCCCGGCCGCATCGAGGTGCTCGGCAAGCACACCGACTACGCCGGCGGCCGCTCCCTGCTCGCCGCGGTCGACGCCGGGCACACCGTCACCGCCACGGCCCGCGCGGACCGCCTGCTGCGGGTGCGCTCCGAGGAGGCCGGCGAGACCGTCACCCTCGATCTCGATCGCCTCGAGGAGCCCACCGGCGAGGCCGACGGGCACTGGGGCGGCTATGTCCGCACGGTCGCCGCCCGGCTCGCGGCGAACGTCCCCGGCCGCCTGCGCGGCGCCGACATCACCGTGACCACCACACTGCCCCTGGCCGCGGGCATGTCCAGCTCCTCCGCGCTCGTCGTCGGCCTCGCCCTCGCGATGATCGACCTCTCCGGCCTCGCCGCCGAGCCGGCCTTCGCCACCGCGATCACCACGCCCGAGCAGCTCGGCGAGTACCTCGGCACGGTCGAGAACGGGCAGAGCTTCGGGGAGCTGAGCGGCCACCGCGGGGTGGGGACGTTCGGCGGCAGCGAGGACCACACCGCGATGCTCTGCGGGGTCCCCGGCGCCCTGGTCCAGTACTCCTTCTGCCCCGTCCGCCACGAACGCACGGTGGCTCTGGGGGACGAGCTCGCCCTGGTGATCGCCGTCAGCGGGGTGGAGGCCGCCAAGACCGGCGCCGCCCGCGAGGACTACAACCGGGTCTCCCTCGCCGTGGGCGAGATCCTGCGTCGCTGGCAGGAGGACACCGGCAGGCACGACGCTTCCCTTGCGGCTGCGATCGGCAGCGGGCCCGCGAGCGTTCAGCGCCTGCGGGAGCTCGCGGCCGACGACGGCTACCTCGCCGGGCGCCTCGAGCAGTTCCTCGCCGAGTCCGAGCGGATCGTCCCCGCCGCAGCACTCGCCCTCGAGGAGGGCGACCTCGCCGAGTTCGGGCGCCTGGCCGACGACTCCCAGGCCGGCGCCGAGAGGGGCCTGCGCAACCAGGTACCCGAGACGATCACCCTGCAGAGACTGGCCCGGGAGCTGGGTGCCCACGCCGCGAGCGCCTTCGGAGCGGGCTTCGGCGGGAGCGTCTGGGCCCTGGTCGACGCCGTGGAGGCGGAGCAGTTCGCCGGCCGCTGGCTGGAGGCCTACCGGGCGAGGCACCCCGAGCGGGCCGGGACGGCGTCGGTCGCCATCACGCGCCCCGGCGCGGCGGCCCATCGGGTGACAGACTGAGGCCGTGAGCACGCCGATGAACAACTCCCTGCCCTGGCCCACCGAGGCCCCCGTCCTGCCCGTGCTGTCGGTACGGCCGGTGCTGGATCGGATCGATTCCCTCGCCCGCACCCATGAGCAGGACGTCACCCTGATCCCCGGTCTCGCCATGACCGAGGAGGAGGTCGCCGCGGACCCGCCGCCCGCGCTCGAGCAGGTCGCCGACGAGCTCGGCGGCATCGAGCTGTGCGGCCAGAGGGTCCTGACCCTGCAGATCGAGGACCGCACCGACGTCGGCCCCTACACGCTGCTCGGCGAGGCGACCTCGTTCTACCCGCTGTACGAGACGCCCGATGCCGCGGTGATCCTCACGATCGATCCCGACGGAGCGCCCGGCGCCGTCTACGGCATCGGCGAGGACCTCGCCCTGTACCTGGCCGCACCGAACCTGGGCGGCTACCTGGAGCGTTTCGCCGATGCCCTCGAGGCCACGCTGAACGCCCTCGCCGAGCGCGACGACGAGGGCGAGGCCCGCACGGAGGCCGCCGAGCAGCTCATGGAGGGCCACCTGTTCGCCGAGATCCTGGGCACGGATGAGACGGCCGACCCGGTCGAGGTGCCCCTGCAGGCCCCGGCCACCACGGACATCGTCGACCTGCCCGGACATGCCGTCGCCGTGGCGGATCTGCGCGAGGCACCCCGCGGCGCCCGCGTCGACCTCATCGACGCCGATGTCCCCGGTGACCCGCTGGACCTCCACGTCATCTGGCGCGAACGCGGCCGGATCGTGGTCCTCGCCGGCTGACCCGCGGGCGCCCGCTCCTCAGGCCCGGGGCCGGCGGGCCGAGGCCGTGACCGCGGCGGCGACCAGGGTCAGCACGGCGCCGGTGATCGTCAGCGGTGTGAGGTGCCCGGGCGCGGCGATGGCGTCGATGACGACCGAGGCCACGATCTGCCCGGCGATGGTCGACATCGCCAGGGTCAGCACGCCCAGCGGGCCCGCCAGATAGGCCGCCATGGCGATGAACACGACGCCGATGGGGCCGCCCAGGTAGAGCAGCGGGTTCGCCGGCAGCGCCTCGGGCGGCCCGGCGACGAGCACGTGCGCCAGCGCGGCCATGCCCAGCGCCGCCGTGCCGACCACGAAGTTGCCCAGCGTGGCGACCATGAAATGGCCGCTGTGCTGGGTGACGCGCCCGTTGGTGGCCTGCTGCAGGCCCATGGCGACGCCGGCCACCATCGGCAGTGCGAGCAGATACCAGGGCGCCTCGGTGCTGATCCCGCGCGACATCGCCAGGATCACGGAGACCACCATCAGCCCGGCGCCGATCAGGCGCATCGGGGTCAGGTGGCGCACGCCGCCGGGGCCGAGCCCCACCCGGTCCACGACCAGCCCGGTCACCGTCTGACCGGCGACCACGCAGACGATGAACAGCGCCACCCCGAGCAGCGCCACGGAGAACGACTGTCCCAGCACGTACGTCGCCCCGCCCAGACCGCCGATCGCGAGATACCAGGGGAAGGCCCCGGTGCGCAGGTCCCGCCAGAACGTGCCGGAGAGCCGGCGCAGGCGCGGCATCAGGGCCACCAGCACCAGGATCAGCACGAGACCGGAGCCGAAGGAGATGACGGAGGCGACGAAGCCGTCCTCGAGCTCGGCGGCGAGGTCGGAGTTGATGCGTGCCTGGGTGGCGCCCATGACGCCGCCGACGACGGCGGCCGGGACGGCCCACCACGGGGCGTGGGACGCGGAGGAGGTCTGCGGGGAAGTGCCGGTCACGATCGCTCACTGTACGACCGCGGGCGGATTCGCGAGAACTGCCGATGGCCTGGCTCTCACCGGTCGGCCCAGCACACGGCATGGGTAGTCCTCCCCATGGCCGCCATCGTGCGACGGCCATACGGTGGAGCCATCACACGGGGAGCATCACGGGGCGTGGTGTGGGGATGAGGGAGACGAGGGGCCGATGAATCACTTCTGGGGGGCGGACACCGAGGCCTTGCGGTCGGTCGGGTCCATCTACGTGCGCAGAGCGGAGCTCCTGGCCGATCTGGAGGCGAGGCTGTCCTCGACCATCGACACCATCGAGTGGGTGGGCGAGGACGCCGACGCGTTCCGCGCCGACTGGACCGGCAAGGTCCGGCCGGGACTGCAGGACTGCTCCGTCGAGCTGCGCCACCACGCGCGTCGTCTGATGGGTCATGCCGACGAGCAGGAGGCAGCCTCCACCGTCGACGGCCCGACGTCCAGCGGCGGTGGCGGCGGCGCCGGAGGTTCGGGTGGCAGCGGCAGCGGCAGCGGCGGCGGTGCGGGCGCGGGCAGTCCGGGCGGCGCGACCGGCGGCAGTTCTGGCGGCCCAGGTGGCGCCGGCGTGGGCCTGGCAGAAGGCGTGTTCGGAGGCGACGACGGCATGGCGGGGATGCTGCGCGAAGCACTCAGCACCCCGGAGGGCCGGGCCGCGTTCCAGGGCGGGCTGCTGGGCAGCCTGACCGGCGGAATGCTGTCCGGCATCCTGGATCGCGCTCTCGATTCCGGAATGGGTCTGCAGGATCTGCTGACCGGCCTCGGCCTCGGCGGAGGCCTGGGCAACGTGATCGGCAACGGCCCGCTCACCGACGGCACCTCTGCCGACAGCACTTCGGGCGGCAGCGACAGCTCCGGCACCAGCGGCAGCGACTCCAGCGGCGCGGGCGACGGCAGCGGGGGCGGCGGCTCAGCCGGAGGCAGCGGCGGCGGCTCAAGCTCCGGTGGCGGCGCCGGCGGCGGCGAATCCGGAGGCGGCGCCGAGGAGGCGCTCGGCTCCGAAGCCGCAGGAACCGAGGGCGGAGGCCCGTCGGGCGGTGGTGGCATGCCGATCGGGATGCAGGGTCTCGTCGACGGCGGGGAGTCCAGCGGCGCCACGACCATGGGCGGACGCATCGAGATCGCCGGTGGCGACGAGGGCGGCTCCCTCCTGGACCGGATCCTCGAGATGATCGGCGACGTCATGGGACCGGGCGAAGGCAGCGGCCCGGCCATCGGCGAGAGCATCGGCCACTCCACGCAGGAGCATCGAGGCTGACGGGCCGGCAGGGTCTATCCTGAGAGGTCCGGTCGCCTCACCCCAGGAGCAGCGCCATGACCTCGTCCAGCACGGACACCCCCGCCCCGGTACTCGTCCTCGTTCCCGGCGCCGCCGGGGCTCCGACCGACGGCGGCGATCTCTTCGTCCTCGCCGACCCCGACGCCCCTCAGCTCTCGGTCACGGACCTGGTCGCCACCCGCGGCGACGGCGTCTTCGAGACGATCGGCGTGTTCGACGGCAAGGCCGTCAACGTCGGCCCCCACCTGGAGCGACTGGCACGCAGCGCGTCCCTGGCCGAACTGCCGGAGCCGGACCAGCAGACCATCGCCCAGGCGATCGACGCGGCGATCGCGGAGCACCCGGCGGTGCCCGAGCTGACCGTTCGCGTGATGCTCACGCGCGGCATCGAGGGCACGGGCACCCCCACCTGCTGGATCCACGCCCGCGTCTCGGACGACTGGACGCCGTACCGCGCCGGCATCCGCGTCGCCGCGCTGGACCGCGGCCTGTCCACCACCGTCACCGAGACCAGTCCCTGGCTGCTGCCGGGCGTGAAGACCCTCAGCTACGCCGTGAATATGGCCGCGACCCGCGAGGCCCGGCGCCGCGGCGCCGACGACGTCCTGTTCGTCTCCACCGACGGCTACGTCCTCGAAGGGCCGACGTCCACGCTGCTGGTGCGCCACGGCGACACCTACAGCACCACTCCCGTCAGCGCGGGCGTGCTGCCCGGCACCAGCGTGACCAGCCTCTTCGACGTCCTGCAACGCGAGGGCACGCAGACCCGCGAGCAGCTGATGGCCCCTGCCGACGTGACCTCGGCCGACGGCGCGTGGCTGCTGTCCTCCACCCGCCTGGCCGCGCCGATCTCCCACCTCGACGACCAGCAGCTGCCCGTGGATCTCGAGCTCACCGCCCGCTTCCAGCAGGTGCTGAAGGGGCAGGCCTGAGAGCTCAGCGGTCGATGGTCGACATGTCGCCGTAGCGCTCGCCCGCCACGGCGTCCCGCGGCACGGCCTCGACGAGCTCCCTCAGCGTGGCGGCATCCAGCGTCACGTCGGCCGCGCCGACATTCTCCTCGAGGTAGCGCACACGCTTCGTGCCCGGGATCGGCATCACGTCCTCGCCCTGGGCGAGGACCCAGGCCAGGGCGAGCTGGCCCGGGGTGCAGCCCACGCGCTCGGCGATCGCCCGCACTCGCGCGACCAGCTCCAGGTTGGCATCGAGCGCCGAGCCCTCGAAGCGCGGGAACCGGCCGGCGGCGCGGCTGTCGCCGTCCTTGAGCGTCGAGCGATCGATGGCGCCGGTGAGGATGCCGCGGCCCAGCGGGGAGTAGGGGACCAGTCCGATCCCGAGGTCGCGGAGGGTCGGCAGGATCTCGTCCTCGATGTCGCGGGTGAACAGGGAGTATTCGGTCTGCAGGGCCGTGATGGGGTGGACGGCGTGGGCGCGGCGGATCGTCGCCGCGGAGGCCTCCGACAGCCCGAGATGGCGGACCTTCCCGGCCTCGACCAGCTCCTTCATCGCTCCGACGGTCTCCTCGATCGGGACCTGCGGATCCACCCGGTGCTGGTAGTACAGGTCGATGTGGTCCAGGCCGAGCCGCTGCAGCGAGGCGTCGCAGGCGGCGCGGACGTACTCGGGACGGCCGTTGATGCCGACCATGGAGCCGTCGGCCCGTCGTTCGTTGCCGAACTTCGTGGCCAGCTGGATCCGATCGCGGGCCAGAGGGGCGGAGGCGATGGCCTCGCCCACGAGCTTCTCGTTGGTGAACGGGCCGTACATGTCGGCGGTGTCGAGGAAGGTGACCCCGAGGTCGAGGGCCCGGTGGATGGTGGCGATGCCGCCGGCGTGATCGGGGGTGCCGTAGAACTCCGACATGCCCATGCAGCCGAGGCCGAGGGTGGAGACGGTGAGCGGGGAGGCGGTGCCGAGAGTGCGCTGTGTGATAGTCATGGGTCCAGACAACTCCTTGGAGCGCGCTCCACGTCAAGCGCGTCCTCGTAGATACCGATCTTCTGCTCGATCGCCCCGAGGTGGGCGGTGACGTCGGCGAGCTGGGTGAGCACGACCTGCCGGTGGGCCTGCAGCAGCTCGAGCCGTTCCTGCTCGTTGCCCGCCCCCGCCCGCACCAGATCGGCGTACCGGCGGATCTCGCGGATCGGCATGTCCGTCGCGCGCAGCCTCGTGATCAGCGCGATCCAGGCGAGGTCAGGGTCCTCGTAGCGGCGCTGCCCGCTGGCCGAGCGGGGCACGGGCCGCAGCAGCAGGCCGGCCCGTTCGTAGTAGCGCAGCGTGTCCGAGGTCAGGGCGAGCTGCCCCGCCGCATCGGCGATCGCGATCCCATCGGTCATGATCCGAGTGTGACTCCTGGAGCGCGCTCCAGGGCAAGGCGCGTGCGGGGATCAGGCGCGGGCGAGGATCTCCCGGGCCAGCTCGGCGTCGACGATCACGGTGTCGATCGCCCCGCTGCGCAGCACGCCGCGCACCCCGGGGGCCTTCTCGGCGCCGGCCGCGACGCCGACCACCTCGGGGATCCGCAGCAGCTCGGAGAAGGTCACCGCGAGCACCCGCTGGTCCGTCGGCGCCCCCAGCGGCACCCCGTGCGCATCGACGAACCGCCCGCACACGTCGCCCACGGGGTCCTGCGCCTCGAACGCGGCGCGCTCGGCCTCGCTGAGGTTCATCAGCGAGACGATGTGCGGGGAGGAATGCAGGCCCACGGATCCGATGCCCACCAGGGCGAGCTCGACCTGCGCGGCGGCGGCGAGCACCTTCCCGATGCTCGACTCGGAGCGCAGGGTGGCCGCCGTGGTCGCCGATTCCAGCACCGCCGGCGCGTACAGGGTCTCCGGTCGCGCACCCAGCCGCGAGGCGAGCACCCGGAGCACAGAGTCACCGGAGTCGAACTGGTCCAGCGCGCTGTGCCCGCCCACCAGGGGCAGCACGCGGGGCGTCGGCCGCAGCTGCAGGGCATCGAGCTGGGCGATCACGTTCTGGACCGTCTGCCCCCAGGAGACGCCGATGCCGCCCACGTGCGCGGCCCGTTCGGCCAGCGCCGCAGCACCCTGGCGGGCCACCGCCTTCATCGCGGTGGTGCGCGGCGCCGAGACGACATGGGCCTCGCGCAGGGAGAACGCCGCCCGCAGCGCCGCCTCCATGGCCTCGTCACGCCGCGGAGGTCCCTCGGGGTCGTGGATCGCGATCTCGACGATTCCGCGGTCCCGCGCCTGGGTGAGGATCCGGGAGACGTTCGAGCGCGAGAGCCCGAGCTCGTGGGCGACCTCCGTCTGCGAACGGCCCTGCTCGTAGTAGAGCCGGGCCGCCCGCACGATCACGGCGGTGTCGCGAGGTGCGGGCATACGGTTCTCCTGGGACGCGCGGGAACGGATCCGCCCAGCGTACGCAGGGACGGGGCGAGGGGATGACAGAATCTGTGGCACCGACCCGGGAGGCCCCATGACCACAGATCCTCGTCACCGCGACCCTGCTGCGCCGCGCCTCGAGCTCGGCGTCGTCCTCTCCGGCCTCGACGTGGCCAGCGCCGAGGACGTGCTGCGCACCCTGGCCGGACGGCTGCTGGACGACGGCGCGGTGACGCCCGGCTTCCCCGACGCCCTGCACCAGCGCGAGCTGCGCTACCCCACGGGCCTGCCGACGCCGATCCCCACCGCGATCCCGCATGCCGATCCCGAGCATGTCCTTGTCCCCGGCCTCGCGCTGGCGACCCTGGCCCGGCCCGTGCCGTTCGGGGAGATGGGCGGCAGCGGCGGCACCGTGGACGTGCAGCTGGTGGCCATGCCCCTGCTCCGCGACGCCACGGAGCACCTGGCGACGCTGCAGCGACTGGTGGGCGTGCTGCGGGACGAGTCGGCCGTCGCGGATCTGCTGGCCGCGGCCGACGACGAGCAGCTGCGCGAGCGCGCGATGGCACAGCTGGGTAACGTCGAACCTGGCCAGAGAGAGGAGGATCGCGCGTGAGCTCACCGCGACTGGGAGTGAAGGCGCTGATCGTCCGCGATGCGCACGTGCTCATGAATCACTACATCGATCCCGACGGCAGCGACGTGTACGCCCCGCCGGGCGGCGGCCAGGAGCACGGCGAGGACCAAGTGTCAGCGCTGATCCGCGAGTGCCGCGAGGAGATCGGGGCACTGGTCGAGGTTCACCAGCTGGCCTGCCTCTACGAGCTCCTCATCCCGCCGTTCCACCAGGTCAGCGTGGCCTACTGGGCCGGTCTGGCCGAGGGCGAGGAACCGGGTATCGGCACCGAGCCGGATCCGGGGCAGGTGGGCACCGCCTGGCTTCCCCTGGATCGCCTCGCCGAGTACCGCTTCCATCCCGTCGAACTCGCCCGCTGGCTCGAGTCCGATCCCAGCAGCCGGCCCGTCTCGCTCGGGGTCTGCGCGGCCTGACGCCGGGCGGACCAGCTCCCGGGGCCGGGAGGAAAACGCTAGCCTGGGAGTCGCCGACTCACCTGTTTCATCACGAGGAGAATCATGCCCAGCTCGCCCTCCATCCCCTTCCACGACGGCCGTTCGATCCCGCAGCTCGGGTTCGGCGTCTGGCAGGTGGAGAACTCCGTGGCCACCGACGTCGTCGCCCAGGCACTCGAGGCCGGCTACCGCCACATCGACACCGCCCGCGGCTACAACAACGAGGCCGGCGTCGGCCAGGGCCTGAAGTCGGCGGGTCTCGCGCGTGATGACGTGTTCGTGACCTCGAAGGTTCCCAACCAGGACCAGGGGCGCGAGAACACCCTGCGATCCTTCGACGCCACCATGGAGGATCTCGGGCTCGAGGAGCTCGATCTCTACCTGATCCACTGGCCGGCCCCCGCCAACGGTCTCGCGGTCGAGACCTGGAAGACGTTCATCGAGCTGCAGGAGCAGGGCCGTATCCGCTCCATCGGCGTCTCGAACTTCCGCATCGAAGACCTGGAGAAGGTCGAGGCCGAGACCGGTGTGCGGCCGGTGCTGAACCAGATCGAGCTCCACCCCTACTTCAACCAGCCCGAGCTGCGCGAGTTCCACGCCTCCAAGAACATCGTCACCGAGTCCTGGTCGCCGCTGGGCCAGGGCGGCGGCGAGCTCACCGACCCCGTGGTCCAGGAGATCGCCGACAAGCACGGCGCCTCCACCGCGCAGGTCGTCATCGCCTGGAACCTGGCCCTCGGCAACGTGGTGATCCCGAAGTCCGAGACCCCCGAGCGCATCGTGTCGAACTTCGCCTCCCTCGAGGTCGAGCTCGCCGACGACGAGATCGAGGCGATCACCGCTCTGCACAAGGGCGACGCAGGTCGCCGCGGCGGCAACCCGGGCGAGTTCGGCGGTCGTCAGGGCGCCTGAGCCCGGACGACGGCTCGCACGAGCCGACCTGGTCAGGGACGGATGTCGGTAGGGTTCGAAGAATGTCGATCCCGACCGCCCCCGTCCCTGACCAGGCTTCGGTGTCCCACTGCCTGCTCGACGCGCACGGCCGGGAGCTTTCGGCCGTCGGTGCTGAGCACCCGTACTACGCCGCCAGCACGATCAAGCTGCACGTCCTGTGCGCTGCTCTGTTCGCGGCCGACCGCGGCGAGCTGGATCTCGACGCCACGGTCGGGTCGGCGCGGACCTTCACGGGCGCCGACGGGCAGGCATTCACCCTCGGCGGGGACCACCTCGATCCGACCCATCCTGGCGAGGGCGAGCGAATCGCGGTGCGCGAGCTGGCGGTTCGGATGATCGACCGCTCGAGCAATGAGGCGACGAACCATCTCGTCGAACTCATCGGCCTCGACGCAGTGGCCGCGGCGATCAAGGATCTGGGACTTACGGCCACTCGCGTCGAACGGCTCATCGGTGACAAGGGCGCCATCGATGCCGGCGCGACCAACGAGACCAGCGCCAGGGATCTTGCCGTGACGATGCGCGCACTGGTTGGAGCGGGGTCGGGCCTTTCGCGAGCGTCTCAGCAGCTGGCACGGGAAGCGCTGCGTGCTCAGCGCATTCCCGTGATCGGAAAGGCTCTGCGGCATGGAGTCGAGTGGGGGTCGAAGTCCGGCTGGGTCGAGGGTTATCGCCACGACGTCGCGTACGTGAGCAGCCCCGCCGGACCTGATACGCGTTTCCTGGCGGTCTTGACGGCCGGAATCGGCCAGGACGACGCCGACGCACAGATTGCCGACCTGGTTCGCACACTGCTCCCGGACCGCGCAGCCTGAACCCTGCTCCTGGGCACTGCCGTGAGAGCCGTCAGAACGGCGGCGGTTCGTCGTCCTCCGGCCGGGGCGGCGGCGGGGGTGTGGGGTCGGCGCGTTTGCCGAGGAATCTGCGTTCGCGTTCGCGGCGCTTCTCGGTGATTCGTTCGGTCTCGGAGCGTTGGGCGTCTTGTTCTTGGGCCCGGGTGGCCTGGTCCTGGATGCGTTCGTGGTGGTTCCAGGCGGTGGTGAGGGCGGCGACGAGGTGTGGGGTGGCGAGGTCGGTCTCTTCGCGGGTGCGGGCGCGGGCGGCGAGGTCGATGCTCCACCGGGTCTCCAGCGGCCCGCCGCTACTGCCGTGGAACGGATCGGCGCGGTCGTGCCCCTTGGCAGTATTGCTGTCGTCGTTTTCGGAGCCAGCGGCACGACCGGTACCACTGAAGCCCCCGGGGCCCCTGGGGTCGGGTGCCGGATTTCCCGGGCCGCCATCATTACCGGGCATGCTGCCGCCGCTGGGCGCGCGGGTGTTTCCGGTGTCGCGTTCGGGGTCTATTCGGCCGCTGGTTTTCAACTGGTGGTGGCGCCAACATAATCGGTGGAGATTGACGAGGGCGGTGAGGCCGCCGGCTTCGGGGTGGTGGTGGTTGAATTCTTGGATGTGGTCGTTCTCGGCGCTGAGAGCGGTGGCTTTCCGGCACCCTGGGGCGGCGCACACGGGGTGGCGCAGCCGCAGCTGCTGACACATCTGCGCGCTGGGTTTGTAGGTGGTGGCGGCGGTGGGCAGGAACGCTCCGGTGGCGGGGTCGGTGAGGATCCGATGCCAGGTCGCATCCTCGTTCGCTGCCAGCACTCGTGCTTGTTCGGCGGGGATCGGGGTCTGGCCCTCGATCAGCCCGGGCGCGTTCGAAGCACCCAGGAGGGTGAGGGCGGGGACGGTGACGTTGAGGGTGAACTGCTGGCCGCGTTCTTGGACGGGGTCGATGCTCAGCATCGAGTGGGTCAGCACCGCGTACCGCAGCTCGGCGAGGGATTTGGCGCGGCCGCGTTCGCGGAGGTCTTCGTCGATGTCGAACGGCAGTGGGCCTTCTTGGCCGTCGCGGAGGGCTTGGCGCTGTGCTTGTTGGACGGTGAGGGCGGAGGTGTCGATGCGGTGCATGAGCGCGATGATCTCGGGGATGGGCCCGGTGATCAGCATGGTCGCCGTCCCGCACCGCTCGTCATCGATCTCCACCGCCACCTGGCGTTTGGTCTCGGGTAGTTCAGGGAGGGCGTCGGCGGTGAGGAGGTCGATGAGGTATCTCAGGCGGCGGTCGAACTGGTCGCGGGAGATGTTCGCCAGATCCCACGAGGAGACATGGGTATCGACGATGTGGATCTTCTCGTCGTTCAGGGCCGCGGTTTTGCGTAGCAGGTGGCGGTGCCAGTCCTCAGGGAGGTCCCCGGCGTTGAGGAACGCGAACACGGCGGGGAGCTGGTCGATCGCGCGGTGGGCGTGGCGGATCATGGTCTCGGCGCGGCTGGTGGAGCAGCGCATCGCAGTGGCGAGTTTCAACGCGACCAGGTCGGAGTCCTCCACGGATCCTGCCGCCTCGTCGTCGGCGGTGAAGAACTCACAGATCCGCTCGAGCTGGCGGGCGTAGGCGGTGGCCTGGGCACGGAGGGCGGCATGGATCGCCTGCACTCGATCGGCCTGCTCACTGCCGGGCTCGGCTTCGGCGGCCTCGAGGATCCTCTCCTCAGTCAAGGGCTTGCGGGCTCGCAGGGGCGGCACTGTCGGCATCTCCGCCTCGGGCTCGTGCTCCGGCGCAGTGTCCGCAGGGCCGGACGCGTCATCGGGGCAGGCATCGTCGGCCGGATCGGGAGCTTCACCGGAGCCAGGAGCGTCATCCGAGCCATGGCCTTCGCCCGTGCCGGGAGGAGCGGTCGCCTCGCGGGCATCCGCGGAGTCAGCGGCGCCCGTGCCCGGGAGGGGTCGCCAGCGTGGTCGCGTTGTAGTTCTTCCTCGCCCACGACCAGACCCCCTCCCTTTCCCTGACAGTGCCGCACCCCCGGAAATATCCGGCCCCTGCGACTGTCCCCAGTTTATCGACTCGAACACCAATCCGAAAGAGATTCGCGAGATCCGGAGAGATTTGTGGATGAGTGACCACTGTGGAGGAACGGCGAGGCGTCGAATGTGGACGAATGGCCACTGTGGAGGAACGATGGCGGCGTCGAATGTGGACGAATTGCCACTGTGGAGGAATGGTGGTTTACGTCCACGCGATTTACCACATCTGAGCGGCGTCAACAGTATGGGTGTGGAAAACCTGTCATTGTGGAGGAAAGGCACATCGGGTCGCCGTGAGCACCGGCTCGGACGGCCCACGAGCACCGCCCCGGGCGTCGTCACCGGCACTGAGTCGCACACCGCCCCAGACACACATCGGCACCTGCCGATGCGCTCGCAGGGAGCGCACCGTCAGGTGCCGATGGGGCACGAACGTGGTGTGGGGCTGCACGGGGCAAGGGGCCCGCCGGACCGTTGGCCCGTCGCCCCGCCGGCCCGCTGGCCCGGCGACCCGCCGCTGGCTCAGCCGGCCAGGGCCACGCGCCGCGCTCCGGCGTACTCGCCGGTCGGGTCGTACTCGGTCAGCGACATCTGCTCCACGCTGCGCGAGGCGTTGGGCGCCTGCATGATCATGTCCTCGCCCAGGTAGAGGGCGACGTGGCGGATCGAGTCGCCGCCCGGCTCGGTCGCGAAGAACACCAGGTCGCCGCGCTGGAGGTCCTCGCGCTCGACCGGCTCGAGACCGGAGTTGTTCATCTGGGCACCGGCATCGCGGTTGATGGTGATCCCGTGGTGGTGGAACAGCGTGTAGGTGTAGCCGGAGCAGTCGAACCCGTAGGCGCTCACGCCCGCCCACAGGTATCGCAGCCCCAGGAACCGCTCACCGGTGGCGACGATGTCCTCCACGGTGGGCAGCGGCGGCTGCTCGCCGTGCTCGCGGACCACCACGTCGTCGGCCGGCAGATACGCCGCCCGGGCGCCGGGAACCGCGACCTTGACCGCCTTCCCGGTACGGCCGAGCACCGGCAGGATCGTGTCGAAGGAGACCGGGATGCTCGGATGGTTGCCCGACGGGGTCCCCGTCAGCGTGCTGGTCAGCGCCGTGACGGTCGCCGTCGGCGCGGAGCCGGCGCGGGCGGCGAAGTCGCCGTCGGCCACCAGATGGATGGTGGGCACCCAGCCGGGGTAGCCGCGCGGGTCGCGCGGGGTGGGCTGCGCGGTCACCACGATCTTCGCCCAGTCGCCGTCGATCTCGTCGACGATCACCTCGCTGCCGAGCACGGCCTGGGACTCGAGCTCGCCGGTCAGCCAGCGCCGGGTCTCGGTGTCCTGCATGTTCGCGTTCCAGGCATCCAGGTCGACGGGGTTGGTCAGCGAGGGGTCGTCGATCCCGGGACGGTTCGTGCGCGGATCCACCCACAGGGTGGTGGCCGTGACGGCGACATGGGCGAGGCCGCCCGGAGAGAGGCCCTCACCAGGGGCGGGGAGCCCCGCGGGGGCGGCGTCGGCGGGAGCGGCGACGGCGGCGGGCGCGACGGAGGCCAGCCCTGCGACGGCGAGACCGGCGGTACCGGTCGCGGCGAGACGCAGACCATCGCGGCGGGTGAGACGGACAGCGGGGGAGTGCGTGGACATCAGGTTCTCCTTCGAGGTGTCCCCGGCAGGGCGAGGACGGCAGATGGTGGGTCCAGGGTGCGACGGGTGGGCGCGGTCGGGCGCGACACCCGGCATGGGCACGGTGCTCACGTATCACCCCCGTCCTCATCGGCCCGCAGCCGCTGGAGGCCGAGGCCGGGACCGCCGGTCAGGCGCAGCCAGCCGCCGCTCTGGGTGAAGCCGCCGGCGGGGGCTTCGGAGGCGAACCAGAAGGGCGGATCCAGGTCGATCATCGTGATCGCCGGGTGCGCGATCGCGACGTGCGCCGCCGCAGTGATCGAGATGCGCGGCTCCATCATCGCGCCGATCATGCACTCGATGCCGGCCGCCTGGGCGACGTCGGCGATGGCGAGGGCCTGCGGGATGCCGCCGGTCTTGGCCAGCTTGATGTTCAGCAGGTCCGCGGCGCCGGCCTCGACGAGCCGGTGGGCGTCCTCGACGGACCACACGGACTCATCGGCCATGATCGGCAGCTCGACTGCCGCGGCCACCCGTGCCATGCCCTCCACGTTGGCGGCCGCCACGGGCTGCTCGACCAGGTCGATCGGCAGAGCGTCGATCTCGAAGCCGGTGATGATGTCGATGGCCTGCTCGGGGCTCCAGCCCTGATTGGCATCCAGTCGCAGACGGGCCGAAGGGGCCGCCGCGATGACCGCAGCCAGCCGGCGTCGGTCCTCATCGATGTCGTGGCCGAGCTTGATCTTGAGGATCTCCTCGCCGCCGGCCACCGCGGCGCGAGCCCGCTCGGCCATCACCTCGGGCTCCTCGAGCGAGACGGTCATGTCGTTCATCAGCCCGTCGTCGGCGCGGCCGCCGAGCAGCTCCACCAGGGTAGAGCCGGCCGCGCGGGCCCAGGCGTCGTGCAGGGCCACGTCGCACGCCGCCCGGGCACTGGTGCCGCCTTCGAGGGCTCCGGCGATCCGGGCCGACAGCTCCGCGACGGTGCCCCGGGCCCCCTCCAGCGCCTGCCGGAGGGGGCCGGAGAGGGCCTCGGCGATGGACTCGGCCGATTCGCCGGTGACGGCGACGGTTTCCGCCGCGGAGCCCTGGCCGACGATGCCCTCGGACAGCTCGACCTCGGCGACGACGTACTCGACGGCCTCGGTGCGGCGGGCGGCGGTGACGAAGGGACGGCGCAGAGGAGCCCGGTGGCGATGCTGACGCACCGCGAGGATGTGGAGCTCGCGTTCTCGGGGATCGGGTGCGGTGCTCACAGTGCCGACATCACCTGGGCCGCGGCGAGACCGATGAAGGTGCCCGCGAACGATCCGATCAGTGCGTAGAGGATGCCGACGGGGACCAGCTGCCGGTTGAAGGCGCTGGCGACCACGGGCGCCGAGGCGATCCCGCCGATGTTCGCCGTCGAGGCCACCGCCAGCGAGAACAGCTCGGTCTTGGTCAGCTTCGCGTAGACCACCATGATCACGGCGTGGATGGCGAGCACCAGCAGGCCGATCAGCAGGTACAGCGGCGCCTGGGTGAGGGCCGAGAAGTCCGAGCCGGAGGCGATCTGGCCGATCACCACGAACAGCATCAGCGTCGCGACCTCCTGGGTGCCCGCGGTCTTCCCCAGTGGGGTGACGGCGACGATCAGGCCCAGGACGGAGACGATGAGGATCGTCCAGGTGGTGCCGGTGACCACGTCGCCCCATTCGGGCAGCAGGCCGCCGATCCAGGTCACGACGGTCGAGACCAGGATCGAGCCGAAGATCGTGATGGCCAGCGAGACCACGGTGACCGGCCGCTTCTCCTCCTCCAGCACGCCCATGTGGGAGTCGAGGTGGGAGGTGTCGGCCTTGGTCCACCGGTTGAACCGCGGCGAGGCGGCGACCGAGGCGAACATGATCATCAGCCACAGCGAGTACATGATCGTGTCGGTGATCAGGGCGTAGCCGAAGATGCTCTCCGGCGCCTGCAGGATGTCCTGGATCGCGACCATGTTGGCGCTGCCGCCGGTCCACGAGCCCAGCAGAGCACCGAGCGCCTTCCACGACTCCTCGTGCAGCGCCGCCTGGAAGACCAGGAAGACGAGGACCATCGCCAGGAACAGCGAGGCCGCGGCCACGAAGTAGGTCAGCAGCAGCTTCGGGCCGAGCCGGATGATCTTGCGCAGGTCGCAGCCGAAGAGGAACAGGAAGATCATCGCCGGCAGCAGGACGTCCTTGACCTGGGCGATGGGCCCCCGGGTGGCGTCGTCCTGGCCGAAGACGCCGAGGGAGTTGAGGGTCGCGCACAGCAGGTACATCAGCACCATGCCGGGCACGAAGCGGAAGGACTTCCAGCCGGTGGTGCGTTCGAGCACGATCAGCACGCCGGAGAGTCCGAGCAGGACGCCGAGCATGAGTAGGCCGTCGGTGATCACGAGAAGGGTCCTCTTCGTCGGGGGCGGTCGGGGGTCGGGACCGGATTCGGGGACAAAAAAATCGGAAGCACCAGCGAGCGCCGCCTCTTCCGAGGCGCGTTCACGGTGCTTCCGACGGGATCCGGTTCGGTGAGGTTCCGGGCGGACGGTGAGTTATGCGGTGATGCCGGCCGACAGATCGCGGTACTTCGCAGCGGCGTTGCGCACGGACGTGGCGAGCGCCCTCTGCGAGGACCCGTGGTACCTGTCGGTGATCGACTCCACCAGGGCGTCATCCTCGAGCAGCGAACGGCCCACCAGCAGCTCACGCACGAACTCGACGGTGAGAGTCAGCGTGGCGGTGCAGTCCGCAGCCCGGATGACGTGCGTCTCAGTATCGACGATGAGGCCGATGAAGAACAATCCCCACTGCGACGTGATCGGATTGTTGCTCGGCGCCTTGGCCTCGCCGGTCAGGTAGATCGTGGTCCCCATGGGGCGAAGCTTATGCCGGTCACATCGGCAGGCGCACGTAGCTGGTCTCGAGATATTCGGCCAGACCCTCGTGGGAGCCCTCGCGGCCGAGCCCGGATTCCTTGATGCCGCCGAAGGGGGCGGCGGGATCCGAGGAGACGCCGACGTTGACCGCGACCATTCCGGCCTCGATGCGCTGGGCGGCATCGGTGACCTCGGCGAGGTCGGAGCCGGCGACGTAGCTCATCAGCCCGAACTCGGTGTCGTTGGCGGCGGCGACCATCTCGTCGATGTCGTCCATGACGATGATCGGGGCGACGGGCCCGAAGATCTCCTCGTGGTTGACGCGGGCGTCGGCCGGGACGTCGCCGAGCACGGTGGGGGCGTAGAAGTAGCCCTCGCGATCGAGCCGCTGCCCGCCGGTGAGGACCTTCGCGCCGCGGTCGACGGCGTCGGCCACCAGCTCCTCGACCTTCTGGACGGCGTCCTCGTTGATCAGCGGGCCGAGCGTGGTGCTGTCCTCGGCGCCGGGGCCGGTGACGAGGTTCTCGGCCTCCTCGACGAGGCGGCGGGTGAATTCCTCGGCGACGGTGGAGTGGACGTAGAACCGGTTCGCGGCGGTGCAGGCCTCGCCGTTGTTGCGGAACTTCGCGGGCATCGCCGCGGTGATCGCGGTCTCGATGTCCGCCGAGGGCAGCACGAGGAACGGCGCGTTGCCGCCGAGCTCCATGGACGCCTTCAGCACGTGCTCGGAGGCCTGGCTGAGCAGGGTGCGGCCGACGGCGGTGGACCCGGTGAACGAGATCTTCCGCAGCCGCGGATCGGACATCAGGGTGGAGCTGAGGCCCTTGGAGTCCGAGGTGACCACGCAGTTCACCACACCCGCGGGGACCCCGGCCTGCGCCAGGATCTCCATGAACAGCAGGGAGGTCAGCGGCGTCATCTGGGCGGGCTTGTGCACCACGGTGCAGCCGGCCGCCAGCGCCGGGGCGATCTTGCGGGTCGCCATCGACAGCGGGAAGTTCCACGGGGTGATGAGGAAGGCGGGGCCGACGGGCCGGGACACGGTGAGGATCGCGTGCTTCGCCGACGGAGCCGGGCGGAACTCGCCGGGCGGGCGCACGCCCTCCTCGCTGAACCAGCGCAGGAACTCCGCGCCGTAGGTGACCTCGCCGTAGGCCTCCTTCAGCGGCTTGCCCATCTCGAGGGTCATCGCCAGGGCGAGGTCATCGGCCCGCTCGTGGCACAGCTCGTAGGCGCGGCGCAGGATCTCCGAGCGCTCGCGCGGGGTGGTCGCCGCCCAGTCGCTCTGCGCGGCGACGGCGGCGTCGAGCGCCTGGGGGCCGACGGTCGTGGCATCGGCGTCGGCCACCTGGGTCAGCGGCCGGCCGGTCGCGGGGTCGATGACGTCCAGGTCCCCGGCGGCGGCGAGGAACCGGCCGTCGATATAGGAGCTGCGGGGCACGCGGTCCATCAGCTCCGCGATGCGGGCCTCGGTGATGGTGGGCAGATCGCTCATCGTGGTCATCTCCTTCGTCGTCTGCTGGCGGGGCTCAGCGGGGGATCGTCAGGGCGAGAGCGTCGACCGCTCGGATCAGGCCGAGGTGGCTGAAGGCCTGGGGGAAGTTGCCGGCCATGCGCTGCGCGGTGCCGTCGTACTCCTCGGCCATCAGGTGGAGGTCGTTGGCGCAGGCCAGGATGCGGTCCATGAGCTGGACGGCGTCGGCGCGACGGCCGGAGCCGGCGTACTGCTCGACGAGCCAGAAGCAGCACACCAGGAACGGGTGCTCGTCCCCGGGCAGCCCGTCCTGGCCCTTGGTGAGGTAGCGCAGGATCAGTCCGTCCTCGGTGAGCAGGTCGCGCTCGATCCGTTCGACGGTGGCGAGCATGTGCGGATCGTCCGGCGGCAGGAAGCCGGTGTGGGGGATCTGCAGGAGAGAGGCGTCGACCTCGGCGGACCCGTAGGTCTGGGTGAAGGCGCCGTCCTCGCCGACGCCGCGGGTGAGGATCTCCTCGCGCACCTGCTCGCGCAGGTGCTTCCAGCGGGCGAGGTCCTCGTCCGGGGCGGGCAGGCCGTAGGTCTCGACCGCATCGATCGCCCGGTCGAAGGTCGCCCAGATCATCACGCGGCCGTGGGTGAAGTAGGCGGGCTCGCCGCGCATCTCCCAGATCCCGTGGTCGGGCTCGTCGATCCGGTCCACGGCGTAGCGGACCAGGGCCTTCTGCAGCGGCCACGACCAGGCGGACTCCTCCAGCCCGGCCTCGCGCATCGCCGACAGCGCGATCATCACCTCGCCGACCACGTCGGCCTGGTACTGGCCGGCGGCCCCGTTGCCGATGCGCACCGGCACCGAGTCCTCGTAGCCGGGGAGGTGGGGGAGCTCGCGTTCGGCCAGGTTCCGGTCCCCGGTGATGGAGTACATGATCTGGAGGCGCTCGGGGTCGCCGGCGATGGCCCGCAGCAGCCAGTCGCGCCAGGTGGCGGCGGCATCGATGTGACCGTGGGCCAGCAGCGCCTCGAGGGACAGGGCCGCGTCGCGCAGCCAGCAGAACCGGTAGTCCCAGTTGCGCACCCCGCCGAAGTCCTCGGGCAGGCTCGTGGTCGCCGCGGCGATGATCCCGCCGGTGCGGCGGTGGGTGAGGGCCCGCAGCACCAGCAGGGAGTGGGCGACGGGTTCGGCGTATTCGTTCTCCACCCGGACCTGCCCCAGCCAGCCGGCCCATTCGGCGGTGGTGCGGGCCAGAGCCGCGCGGACGTTCGGGGCGGCGGGCACCTGCTGCCAGGAGGGGAACCAGGTGAGCACCCAGGAGGCGCTCTCGCCCGAGGCCAGCCGGTGGCTGCCGCGGTGGACACGGCCGTGCGCGCTCAGCGCCGGCCCGTGCAGGGCGACGCCGTCCCCGCCGGCGACGGCGATCAGCACGCTCTCGCCCTTCTCGTCCTGGCCGCGGCGCACCCACGGCACGGCCTGGCCGTACTCGAAGCGGATCTTCAGCTCCTGGACCACCTCGACGGTGCCCTCGGTGCAGGTGACGCTGCGGATCAGGTCCGCGTGATCCTCCACGTCGCCGCGCAGGGAGGTCGCCGTGCCGGCGGCGGAGCTCGAGGCGGAGCTGGGGGTGGAGGGCCGGTCGGCGGCGTCGGAATCACTGCCGTCCGCGCCGTCTCCGCTGTCCGCGGCGGGATCGTCCGACGGGTCGGCGAGGTCGATCGGGAGGAACTCCGTGACCGTCGCGGTGCCGGTGGGGGAGCGCCACACCGTCTCCAGCACCATCGTCGAGGGCAGGTAGCGGCGGGAGAGGACCTCCCCGTCGGCGATCCGCAGGGACCAGTGGCCGTGGGACTCGTCGCCGAGCAGCGAGGTGAACATCGCGTCGGCGTCGAAGCGCGGCATGCACAGCCAGTCGATGTCCCCCTCCCGCGTCACGAGCGCCGTGGTGCGCTGGTCGGAGAGGAGGGCGTGCTCTTCGATGCGTGGGGCCGTCATGAGATCAGTCCACCATCTCCGGCTCCGCCGCGCCGACGAACTCGGCAAGATGCTGCGACAGGGCCAGGCGGCTGGGCTCGTGGCAGTACATCATGTGCCCGGCCTCGTAGTACTCGATGCGGATCCGCTCGGCGTAGTCCTCGCGCGGGATGGCGAGCTGGGCCAGGACGTGCTCGCTGGCATGGAACGGGGTCGCGGCGTCGTGGTAGCCGTGGGAGACCAGCACCCGGGTGTGCGGGGACTTGCGCAGCAGCCGCGCGAGGTCAGAGGCGACCTCGACGGCACGGCCCTCGAAGTCCTTGTAGCTCCACGGGTGCACGCGGGCGGACATGATCTCGTAGACCACGTCGCTGGTGAAGTCGAGCTCCCGGCGCAGGTACTGGTTGATCGTCGCGGTGTAGGCCGGGGCCAGCTGGTCGATCGAGGGGTCCGTCTCCATCGCGGCGGCGTTGCCGTCCCCGGCGGGAGCGGTGAAGCGCCCGTCGATGCGGCCGGCGACCAGGCCCTGGTCCCGCAGCAGCTCGGCGAGGTACGCCTGGTGCTCCACACGCAGATCCGCGCGCTCGACCCAGTCGGGGTCCACCCCGATCAGGGAGCCGATGCGGGCGGCCGCCTCCAGCTTCTGCTCGGGGGACAGGCGCAGCCCCGCGGCGAGCAGGGCCGGGTACTCCTGCTCGGCGAAGGCCTCGGCCTCGTCGACCACGTCCTGCAGCAGCCGCTCCTCGTGCTTGCCGTGCGCGTGGGCGATGGCGGCGTAGGTGGGCAGGTAGTGCACGTAGGGGCGATCGTTGCCCTCGGTGAAGCGGATGGTGCCGAAGTCCAGCACGGGGGAGATCAGGGCGATGCCCGCGACGGCCACGTAGTAGCGGTCCATCAGGCGGGCGGCCACGGCGGAGGCGCGGGTGGTGCCGTAGGACTCCCCGGCCAGGTAGATCGGGGAGGTCCAGCGCTGGTTGCGGGTGAGCCAGTCGATGACGAAGGAGGCGATCAGGTCGCGGTCCGCGGCCAGTCCGTGGTGGCGGTCGGGCTTCTGGCCGGGGACGGGCCGGGAGTAGCCGGTGGTCATCGCGTCGACCACGACGAGGTCCGCGTGGCGCAGGATCGTCTCGTCGTTGTCCAGCAGTCGGTGCGGCGGGGCGGCCGGGGAGCCGGCGTCGCCGGCGTCCACCCGGCGCGGGCCGAGCAGCCCCAGGTGCAGCCACACCGTCGAGGCACCGGGGCCGCCGTTGAAGGCGAACACCACCGGCCGGGCCGCCTCCGAGCCGCCCGGGGCCGGTGCGCTGGCGACGTAGGAGACCGAGAACAGCTCGGCGTAGGCGGTGGCGCGGCCGTACTCCTCACCTTCGGGCTCCTCCCTCAGCACCACGGTGCCGGCGGTGGCCGTGTAGTCCAGCGGCCCGTCGGCCAGCGCGAGCGAGTGCAGCGTGGTGACCAGATTGTCCTCGGGCACGGGGGTGGCGTCTGCGCCCTTGCCGGCCTCGGGGGCGGGGGTGGTGGACTCGGCGTTCACTCGTGCTCCTTCACGTCGGGGGCGTCGGCCTCGATGCTACGCGGGCCCCGACGACGCCGGCCCGCCGGCCCGAGGAGCATCGGGCAGGCGGGCCGGGATCGGTCCTGCGGAGAGGGAGCTGGGTCTCAGGCCCTCACTCCAGAGGAGCGATGTCCCGAGGTGCCTCGGCACCCTCCTCGTTGTCCCGCACGACGATGCGCAGCGGGTCCACCTTGGTCCAGAGGACGAACGCGATCGCGACCACGATCATGGCCAGGCCCGCCCACAGGTTGGCGTTGACCCCGCCGGTCTTGGCGGCCTCCGCCTCGGTGAAGGCGAACAGACCCATCAGGGTCACGACGATGCCGAAGAGCCCGATCAGGGCGCCGATGAAATTGCGGATGTCGAAGGCCCCGGTGGTCTCGACGTGCGTGCCGTCGGGGACGTCGGCGGTGCTGCTGTCCTTGTGTGCACTCATGAGTGATCTCCTCCGTCCGCGCTCACGCGAAGACGATATTCAGGATGACGACGAGGCCCAGAGCGATCAAGGCCATGGGAACCGGGCGGCGGTAGAAGGCGAGGTTCTTCTCCTCGGGATCGACCAGGTCGGCCTTCGCGGTCTCGGAGTACACCAGGCCCTTCAGCTCGAGGACCGGCTTGGGAGCGGTGAACTGCGTGACCACGACGGAGACGATGATGTCGACCGCGAACGCGGCGAAGGCGCTGACGAAGGCGAGGCCCTGGCCGGGCAGCTCGAAGACGCCGAAGAACGTCGAGGAGCCCCACAGGCCCACGGCCGCCAGGGTGCCGGCGACCAGGCCGGCCCAGCCGGCCGTCGGCGTCATCCGCTTCCAGAACATGCCCAGGATGAACGTCGCGAACAGCGGCGCGTTGAAGAACCCGAACAGAGCCTGCAGGTAGTCCATCAGGTTCGAGAACTGACCGGCGATCAGCGCGGTGAAGATCGCGATGACGCAGGCGGCGGCGGTGGCGACGCGACCCACGAACGTGTAGTGGGCATCCGGCGCGTCCTTCTTCACGTACTGCTGGTACAGGTCGTAGCTGGCGACCGTGTTGAACGCCGAGATGTTCGCGGCCATGCCGGCCATGAACGCGGCCAGCAGGCCCGCGATCGCGACGCCGAGCAGACCGTTGGGCAGCACGTCGCGCATCAGCAGCAGCAGGGCGTCGTTGTAGGTCACGCCCGTGGCGGCGGCCGCCTCGGCGTCTCCGGCCGAGGCGTACTGCTTGAAGTCGACCATCTCGTTCACCAGCACCGCGGTGATCATGCCGGGGATGATGACGATGAAGGGGATGAACATCTTGGGGAAGGCGCCGATGATCGGCGTCATCCGGGCGGCGGTGAGGTCCTTGGAGGCCATGGCCCGCTGGACCTCGACGAAGTTCGTGGTCCAGTAGCCGAAGGACTGCACGAAGCCCAGGCCCAGCACGATGCCGACCACCGACAGCACCGGGCTGTCGAAGCCGGAGAGCTGCTCGCCCGGCCACGTGTGCAGCTGCTCGGAGCCGAGCATGCCGTCACCGGCGACGCGCTCGGTCAGGCCCTGCCAGCCGCCCACGCGGTGCAGACCGATCAGCGTCAGCGGCAGCAGGGCCGCGACGATCACGAAGAACTGGAGCACCTCGTTGTAGATGGCGGCGGAGAGGCCGCCGACGGTGATGTAGAACAGCACGAACGCCGCGGCGAGCACGAGGCCCACCCAGATCGGCCAGCCCAGCAGGCGGTTGACGATCGTGGCCAGCAGCGAGAGGTTCACGCCGGCGATCAGCAGCTGGGCGACGGCGAAGCTGAGGGAGTTGACCAGGTGGGCGCCGGTGCCGAAACGCATGCGCATGAACTCGGGGACCGAGCGCACCTTGGAGCCGTAGTAGAAGGGCATCATCACGACGCCCAGGAACAGCATCGCCGGGATCGCGCCGACCCAGAAGTAGTGCATCGTCGGCAGGCCGTACTGGGCGCCCGTGGCGGACATGCCCATGATCTCGACGGCGCCGAGGTTGGCGGAGATGAAGGCGAGACCGGTGACCCAGGCGGGCAGGGAGCGACCGGAGAGGAAGAACTCGATCGAGTTCGAGACGCCGCGCTTGGCGTACCAACCGACGCCGAGGACGAACGCGAAGTACAACGCGATGATCGCGTAGTCGATCCACTGTGCATCCAGGCGGATGTCGACCATGAGGAATCCTTGGAACGTGGGAAAAGAGGGGCCGCCGCCGGCGTGGACCCGAGGAGGGAGGCGCACCGGCGGAGGGCAGCTCGTGCTGACGGCCGGTCACGCTACCACCGAGTAGGAGCGGGATAACCGAAACGTTTCGGTGATCAGCGCGGGTGTGCGCCAGACGCGTCGGACGTCACAGATCCATGGGGTGGTATGGGCGGTTCCGCCCGATCGGGCGCGGCCGTGCGGGCCGCTGTTCCGGCCGGCGGAACGGCCGACACGGCAACCGCTTCCCGTCGGGTTCGGGGAACGTTCGGGGCGTGCGGTTATGGTGGCCTCACCCTCGAGGACGAGGAGAGGAGACCAGCCCCATGAGCAGATTCTCGCGGCGCTCAGCGCTCGCCGGCTCGGGAGCGGCCGCCCTGGCCGCTGCCGCCGCCGCGTGCGCGCCGCCCAACCCCGGCGGCGTCAACGCCGAGGCCACCATCCCGGCGGCCGACGGACCCGTCACCCTCACCTACTGGGCGTGGCTGAAAGACCTCCAGAAGGTCGCCGACATCTTCAACCAGAGCCAGGATCGGATCCGCGTCGAGACCACCTGGATCCCCGGCGGTCCCGACGGCGGCTACGCCAAGATCCTCTCGGCGGTCGCCGCCGGCGGCGGCCCTGACATCGCGCAGGTGGAGCTGCGATCCGTGCCCGAGTTCGCGCTCGCCGGCGCGCTGGTGGACCTCACCCGGTACGGCTTCGCGGACCAGGAGTCCGCCTTCGACCCCGGCGCCGTCTCCCAGGTCAAGGTCGGCGATTCCTACTGGGCCGTCCCGCAGGACACGGGCCCCGTCGGCACCTTCTACAACCGTGAGGTGCTCGAGGGGGAGATGGGACTGGAGCCCCCGGCGACCTGGGAGGAGTTCCGCGAGCTCGCCGGCACCGTCTCCGAGGCCGGCAAGCAGCTGATCACTCTCGATCCCGGCGACGGCTCCCATCCGGTCGCGTGGGCGATGCAGTCCGGCGCGCAGTGGTTCACCCCGGAGGGGGACGGCTGGATCGTGAACATGACCGACGACGCCTCCATGCGCGTCGCGGAGTTCTGGGACGGCATCCTCGCCGAGAAGCTCGTCGGCACCGGGTACGGCGCCTTCTCCACGCCCTGGTACGCCGCGGCGGGAGCCGGGGACGTGCTCGCCTCCATCTCCGGCTCCTGGAGCGATGCCCTGATCCAGACCACGCCCGGGGCGGAGGGGAAATGGGCGGTCGCTCCCATGCCCAGGTGGGAGGACGGTTTCGCCTCGGGTGCCCACGGCGGGTCATCGGCCGCGGTGCTGTCCAACAGTGCGCACCCTGCGGAAGCGCTGGAGTTCCTGACCTGGATGTGCACGGACCCCGTCGGCATCGACGCCATGATCGAGAACTCCGGCATCGGCTGGTCGCCGGCGGCCGACTACATCGGAGAGGTCCGTCAGGAGCCCTCCGAGTTCTTCTCCGGCCAGAACTACAACGAAGAGGTGTTCGTCCCCATGGCCGAGGGTCAGAACCTCGAGTGGACCTGGGCGCCGCTCATGCAGCGGGCGATGGCGATCATCGGTGACGGGATGAACGGCGCCATCACCGGCGAGGTCCCGCTGACGGACATGTTCGCCGAGACCCAGGCGGAGATCGTCCGGATCATGCGCGAGATCGGACTGGACGCGGAGGAGGCACGATGAGATCGAAGACCGCCCCCTGGCTCCTGCTCGGGCCCTTCCTGGTGCTGTTCATCGGCACCATGATCATCCCGATCATCATGGCCATCGGCTACAGCTTCACCAGCGTCGAACGCTCCGGGCTGCTCGGCGAGGAGGGCGTCACCAGCGCCTTCGCCGGGCTGGAGAACTACGTCGCCGCGCTGTCGAACGCGAACTTCATCGCCTCTATCGGGCGGATGATCCTGTTCGGCGTGGTCCAGGTGACGGTGATGATCGTCGCCGCCACCATCCTCGCGCTGCTGCTGGAGAGCGCGAGCGCGAGGTGGCCCGGCTTCTTCCGCGCCACCTACTTCCTGCCCTACGGGATCCCCGGCGTGATCGCCACGATCCTGTGGTCCTTCCTGTACATCCCCGGGCTCAGCCCCATCGTGGACGTCCTCGGGATCGTCGGCATCAACATCGACTTCCTGGCCCCCGAACTGGTGCTGTGGTCGATCGCGAACATCGTGACCTGGACCTACACCGGGTACAACATGCTGATCATCATCGCCCAGCTCAAGGCGATCCCCGGCGAGCTGTACGAGGCGGCGAAGATCGACGGAGCCGGGCCGATGCGGATCGTCCGCTCCCTCCAGCTGCCGCTGATCCGCCCCGCGGTGATGCTGACGATCATCTTCTCGATCATCGGCACCCTGCAGCTGTTCGCCGAACCGCGGCTGATGCAGAACATGAGCGCCGGGATCACCTCGGAGTACACCCCGAACATGGCCGCCTACGCCTTCGCGTTCCAGTACAACGACGTCGGCATGGCCGCCGCGCAGGCCGTGATCATCGCGGTCTCCGCCTTCGTGCTCTCGGCGATCGCGCTGGGAGTCTCCTCCTGGACGGAGAAGCGCCGATGACCACCACGCAGACCCCCACCCGCCGCCGCGCCGCGCCCGTCGCCGACGGCCGCTCCGGTTCCCGCGAGGCGGGGCGCAGACCGACCACCACCATCCTGGTCACCGCGATCCTCGCCGTCATCGCGATCTACTTCCTGGTGCCGGTGTACTGGGTTCTCGTCAACGCCACCAAGTCCACCGAGGACCTGTTCGGCACCAGCGGCTTCTGGTTCGGCCAGGACTTCCAGCTGCTCGAGAACATCCGCGCGGTGCTCTCGGCCAACGGCGGGATCTTCCCGCGGTGGGCGCTGAACTCCGTGCTGTACGCGGGAGTCGGCTCGGTGCTGGCCACCTACTTCGCGGCCGCCGCGGGGTACGCCCTGGCGAAGTACCGCTTCCCGGGCCGGCGCCTGGTCTACGTGCTGGTCCTCGGCGGCGTGCTGGTGCCCGGCACCGCGGTGGCGCTGCCGCTGTTCTTCCTGTTCAGCTCCATCGGGATCACGAACACCTACTGGTCGGTGCTGATCCCCTCTCTGGTCAGCCCGTTCGGTCTGTTCCTGGCCTCGATCTACGCCAGCGCCGCGGTCCCGGACGAGCTGCTGGAGGCCGGCCGGATCGACGGGGTGGGGGAGCTGGGGCTGTTCCACCGGCTCGCGCTGCCGCAGCTCACCCCGGCCCTGGTGACGATCGTGCTGTTCCAGTTCGTCGCGATCTGGAACAACTACATGCTGCCGCTGGTGATGCTGGCCGACGAGACGCTCTATCCGATCACCCTGGGCCTGGACAACTGGCGGGCCCAGACCGACCGGCTGCCGGAGTTCTACCAGCTCACCGTCGGCGGCGCGCTGCTGTCGGTGATCCCGCTGGCCATCCTCATCCTGGTCCTCCAGCGCTTCTGGCGCGGCGGGCTGACGGAGGGGTCGGTCAAGGGGTGACCTCTCCCGGGCCCCGCACAGCCTCGGTGCCGATTCGCAACGCCGGGGCCCTTGCACCGGGCCGTCGTCCCGTCTTCGATGAGGACATGGCCACCACTGCTGCTCCGCCCCGCCCTGCACGTCGCCCGGAGTGGCGCCGGCGCTCCGTCCTGACGGCCGGGGCGGCCCTCCCGTTCGCGCCGGTCGCTCTGGCGGGCTGCGGCGACGACGGGCAGGGCGAGGTCGGCGAGCCGGATCTGAGAGCCGAGCTGCCGCGTGCCGAGCCCGGCTCGCCCGAGAGCGCCGGCGAGAGCGTCGTGCCCTTCACGGCGCGGCTGTGGGCAGGCATCGACCGCAGCGCCGTCAACGCCGTGTGCTCACCGCTGTCCGCCCAGATCGCGCTGACCATGGCCGGACTGGGAGCAGCCGGGGACACCCGCGCCCAGATGGAGGAGGCCCTCGGCGGGAGCATCGACGAGCTCGCCCAGGTCTCCAACACCCTCGCCACCGTGCTGGCCGCCGTGGGCGATCAGGAACGGGACAACGCCGGGGACGATGCCCCGCAGCCGCCCGTCGCCTCATTGGTGAACGGCACCTGGCTGCAGGAGGGGATGGCCGTCGAGGTCGGCTTCCTCGAGGGCCTGGCCACCTACTTCGCCAGCGGCGTCTACGAGGCGGACTTCGCCGACGACGCCGAGCGGGAGCAGGCCCGCCAGCGGATCAACGACTGGGTCGCCGAGGCCACGAACGATCTGATCGAGGAGCTGGTCCCCGAGGACGCCCTCGATGCGCAGACACGGCTGGTGCTGGTCAATGCGCTGCACCTGAAGGCAGCCTGGCAGGACACGCTGACTCGCTCCGGCGGCACGTTCACCACCGCCGAGGGCGAGGAGAAGAGCGTCGAGATGCTCAGCGGCACGACCGGCAGCTGGTACGAGGACGAGCTGTGCCGGGCGACGGCGCTGGGGACGTACGGGGGCGACCTCGCGCTCGCTCTCGTTCAGCCGCTCGAGGACGTGGCCGCCGTGCTCGATGCGTGGGCGGAGAGCGCCGACGACACTGCAGCCAGCCTCTCGGCGCTGCTGAGCGGGCTCGATGCCTCCGACGGTGCCACCGAGCTCACTCTGCCCGGGTTCGACATCGGCTGGGCCGGCGAGCTGTCGGGGCCGCTGCAGGAGCTGGGCATGAGCGATGCCTTCGATGCCGGTGCGGCCGACTTCTCCGGGATCACCGCCGAGACGGACCTGTCCATCTCGCAGGTGATCCAGAAGGCGGTGATCACCGTGGACGAGGAGGGCATGGAGGCGGCAGCGGCCACGGCCGTCGTCGCCGAGGCGGTCTCGGCGCCCGCGGAGGAGCACGAACTCGTGCTGGATTCGCCCTTCCTGGTCGTCGCCTACGAGACCTCGACGCTCGCCCCGCTCGTCGTCGGCTGGATCGGCGATCCGACGCAGACGCGATGACGGCATCTATGCTGGCCGAAGCGCTTCCCGAATGATCTCGCGATGGAGGAGACATGACTGCTGCACGACCCTGGCCCGTCGGCGTCGAGGGGATCGCCTACGGCGGCGACTACAACCCCGAGCAGTGGCCGCAGGAGGTGCGCCTCGAGGACATCGACCTGATGCGCGAGGCCGGAGTGAACCTGGTCAGCGTCGCCATCTTCGCCTGGGCCACGATCGAGCCCCGCGAGGGCGACTACGACTTCACCTGGCTGGACGAGACCATGGACCGCCTCGGCGAGGCCGGCATTAAGGTAGCGCTGGCCACCGCCACCGCGTCGCCGCCGCCGTGGCTGACCCGCCACCACCCCGAGATCCTCCCCGTCACCGAGGACGGCACCGTGCTCGGTCAGGGCGGGCGCCAGGCCTACGCCGTCTCCTCCCCGCTGTTCCGCGAGTACGCGGTGCGCATGACCCGGATGATGGCCGAACGCTACGGCGACCACCCCGCCCTCGCGCTGTGGCACGTGGACAATGAGCTGGGGTGCCACGTCCCCCACGACTACTCCGACCGGGCCGCGGCCGCCTTCCGCGCCTGGCTCGAGCGCCGGTACGGCTCGATCGACGCGCTCAACGAGGCCTGGGGTACGGCGTTCTGGTCCCAGCGCTACGACACCTTCCGCGAGATCCTGCCGCCGCGCGCGGCGCCGACCTACGCCAATCCCACCCAGCAGCTGGACTTCGCCCGCTTCTCCAGCGACGAGCTGCTGACCCACTACCGGGCCCTGCGCGACGTGCTGCGGGAGATCACCCCGCAGATCCCCACCACCACGAACCTGATGCTCAAGTCCGACACCAAGTGGATGGACTACTACTCGTGGGCCGATGACCTCGACCTCGTGGCCAACGACCACTACCTGATCGCCGACGACCCGCGCGGCCAGATCGAGCTGGCGCTGGCCGCGGACCTCTCCCGCGGCGTCGCCGGCGGCGACCCGTGGATCCTCATGGAGCACTCCACCTCCGCCGTGAACTGGCAGCCTCGCAACCGTGCCAAGGGTCGCGGCGAGATGCTGCGCAACTCCCTGTCGCACGTGGCCCGCGGGGCCGACGGGGTCATGTTCTTCCAGTGGCGCCAATCCCGCGCCGGCGCCGAGAAGTTTCACTCGGCGATGGTGCCCCACGCCGGCCGCGACACCGACGTCTGGCGCAGCACCGTCGCGCTCGGCCGTGCCCTGGAAGCGCTGGCCGAAGTGCGCGGCAGCCGGGTCCTGAACCGGATCGCGATCATCGTGGACTATCCGTCCTGGTGGGCGAGCGAACTCGATTCCCACCCCACCCAGGCGCTGCGCTACAGCGAGGAGCTGCTGCGCTGGTACACCGCCTTCTGGGACCTCGGCGTGGGTGTGGACATGGTGCCGGTCGACGCAGACCTGACCGGCTACGAGCTGGTGCTCGCCCCCACCCTGTACACGGTGCGCGACGAGCACGCCGACCGCCTCGCCGCGGCCGCCCGCTCGGGGGCGCAGGTGGTCATCACCTTCTTCTCCGGCATCGTCGACGAGAACGACCACGTGCGCCTCGGCGGCTACCCCGGTGCCTTCCGCGACCTGCTCGGCGTGCGCACCGAAGAGTTCGCCCCGCTGCTGGCGGACCAGGTGCTGCATCTGGACGACGGCACCGAGGCCGATCTGTGGAGCGAGAAGACCCGCCTCGAGGGTGCCGAAGCGATCCGCAGCTGGGCCGACGGGCCGCTGCACGGCCGGCCCGCCGTGACCCGGAACCCAGTGGGAGAGGGTGCAGCCTGGTACGTCGCCGCCCGCCCGTCGGCCGAGGGGCTCGAGGCCCTGGTGGCCGAGATCGTCGCCGCGGCCGGCGTGGAGCCGTCGGTGGCGGGACTGCACCGCGATGTCGAGGCGGTGCGGCGCTTCGCGGAGGACGGCACCACCTACCTGTTCGTCCTCAACCACTCCGACCGCGACCAGGTGGTGCAGGTCAGCGGCCACGAGATGCTCTCGGCCACCGACGTCGAAGGCGCCGTGACCGTGCATGCCGGCGCCGCGGCAGTGGTGCGCGAGAGCTGAGCGGGCATACCGCGGTGGGCAGCCTGGGTGCGGTCGGTCTGCGCGCGGGCGGCCTGCGTGCCCGGGCGGCCTGCGTGCCCGGGCCGCCCCGACACGCGCGTCGTCGCCCGCCCCGACACACGCGTCGTCGCCCGCCCCGACACACGCGTCGTCGCCCGCCATTCCCCCGATACGTTGCAGTGGTGCCACGGATCAGTGGAATGCCGCGGCGCGCTGGCCAGCAACACCGAGCCCGTCCTGCTGTCCCCGGTCCGGCACTCCCGTCTGGACCGGTGCGGCCCAGCACTTCGTCGCCCACTGCCCACTGTCTCTTCCCACCACCCCTTAGCCCCGTCACCTCCCGTGGACCCCTGATCGGAGACTCATGCCCGGCCCCACCCCGCCGCAGCTCGCCCCGTCGGACCCCACTCCGGCCCCCGCCCCACCGGACCTGAGGATCGGGGTGATCGGGTTCGGGGCGCGCTCGCCGCTGGCCGAGCATGCCCACCGTCCCGGCGCGGGTTCCCGCGTCACCGTGGTCGCCGACCCCTCGGAGCGCGGCAAGGAGATGGCCCGGGAGCAGCTCGGGGAGGAGGTCGCACTGGTCGAGAACGTCGACCAGCTGCTGGCAGGGCACGACGTCGACGCGGTCATGATCCTGACCCCCGACTACGCGCATGCCGAGGTCGCCCTGAAGACCCTCGAGGCGGGCCTGCCCACCTTCTGCGAGAAGCCGATGGCGATCCGGCTGGAGGACACCGACGCGATGCTCGCCATGGCCCGGGACAAGCGCGCCCGCCTCTACATCGGCCACAACATGCGCCACATGCCGGTGGTCCGGCAGCTGAAGGAGATCATCGACTCCGGTCGCATCGGCCGGGTGCGCGCCATCTGGTGCCGCCACTTCGTGGGCGCCGGCGGGGACTTCTACTTCAAGGACTGGCACGCCGAGCGGGACAAGGCCATGAGCCTGCTGCTGCAGAAGGGCGCCCACGACATCGACGTCATCCACTGGCTCGCCGGCGGCTACACCCGCCGCGTCTCGGGCATCGGCGACCTCGCGGTCTATGGGGACATCATCGATCGGCGGGACAACTCAGACCGCCGCATGGGCGACTGGTACGACGAGGACACCTGGCCTCCCACCGCCCAGAAGGAGCTGAACCCCGTCATCGACGTCGAGGACATCTCGATGCTGTCGATGACACTGGACAACGGGGTACTGGCCTCCTACCAGCAGTGCCACTTCACCCCGGACTACTGGCGCAACTACACCGTGATCGGCGACGCGGGACGGATCGAGAACATGGGGAACGACGGCGGGGACCAGATCCACATCTGGCAGTCGCGCCGCTCCGGACCCGGCCGCCCCGACGCCGTCGAGGTCATCGAGCGCGCCGAGGGGTGGCACGGCGGCGCCGATCCGCGCCTGGTCGCGGAGTTCCTCCGCTTCGCGCGCGACGGCGGCGCCACCGAGGTCTCCGCGATCGCAGCCCGCGAGGCCGTGGCCACCGGGGTGCGCGGCGCCGAGTCGATCCGCAGCGGGGGAGTGCCGCTCGAGGTGCCCGCCGTGACGGAGGACGTGCGGGCGTACTTCGACGGCGGGCAGGCGTGACGCGGGTGCGGCGAACCGGCTGTGGCCTATCAGCCGTCTTGATTCTCTGAGCCCGCCCCGGACGTCACTTGCGTCAGGCGCGGGGCCCGGGGTAAGGGGGTCTGTCGGCTAGCGGCGGCCTCACGCGACGACCTCGAACGCCGCAAGCGCCGAGCTCACGTCGTAGGTGCTCGCGGCGCCGGCATGCAGCGGGAACGCGGCGGCGACGAAGCCGTCGGGCCGGATCAGGTACATCCGATCGCGCCGCAGCCGGCCCCGGGGATCCGCGGCGAAGGCGAACGGGCCCTCGATCCAGTCCGGAACGGCAGGCCGGTGGGCGTGGCCGCCGTAGGTGTGCAGCTGCCAGGTCATCGCGCGCAGAGCGTCCGCCCTCTCCCCGTCGGCCAGCAGCCGCAGGCCCACCGCCGGATCATCGGCCCAGGCCGGCGGCGTCGTGCCGGCCAGCACCTGCCGGTAGCGGATCCGGTACTGGCCGAGCAGCCCGCCCAGGCGCGGGCCCAGGGCTGACCGGAACAGCGTCGGGCCGAGGAGCGAGATGATCCCGCTGAACCGGCGTCGCAGCGCCGCGGCCCCGCGGCCGCGGCGGGCGATGATCCCGAAGGCGCGGTCGGTGCCCTCGATCAGGGCCAGGGCGACGGGGCGCCGTTCCCGTTCGTAGCGTCCGACGGCCGACGGGGTGAGATGGCCGTGGACGACGTCGGCCAGGAGGTTCGACAAGTGATGACCGTCCTGCAGGCCGGTGTTCATGCCCTGGCCGCCGATGGGGGAGTGCACGTGGGCGGCGTCGCCGGCGAGCAGTGCGCGCCCCTTGCGGAACTGGGAGGCGACGCGGTGGTGGACCCGGTAGGCGGAGAACCACTCCACGCGCTCGAAATCGATGCCGAGGTCGGTGCGGGCCTCGGCCAGGACCTCGTCCTGATCCGGGGACTCGGTGGGGCTGAGGCACACGAGGCGGGCGTGGCCGCCCGGGCCCAGCGGGATGAACACGGCGAAGGACGCATCGCCGAAGCGGGCGGCGACGGTGTTGTCGGGGATCCCGGTGACGCCGTGGAGATCGGCGACGCAGAAGGTGGCATCGTCCGTGACGCCCTCGAAGGGCAGGCCGAGCTGGTGACGCACCGGGGAGCTCGCCCCGTCGGCCCCGATGCACCACCGGGCGCGTAGGCGCATCAGTCCTTGCGGACTCTCGACCAGTGCCTCGACCTGCTCGTCCGCGGTCTCGGTGCCCTCGAGGAGAGTGACCAGACGGTGGCCCCATCTGACCGGGCGTCCCTCGGTCTCGAGCGCAGAGGCCAGCAGCTCCTCGTTGCGGCTCTGCTCGAAGATCTGCGCCCCGGGGAACGGGGTGTCCCCGGCCTGGGCAGGAGCGAACTGGAACCCCTCCGGGTTCGCGGACTGCCGCAGCTGGAACCCCGTGGCAGGATTCGCCGCCTCCAGCACCTGCTGCGCCAGTCCCAGCTGATCGTAGATCTCCATCGACCGGGCCTGGACCACCAGGGCGCGGGACTCACGGGTCGGGCCGGACTTGGGGTCGATAACCTCGGCGCGCACACCGCGCCGGGCCAGGACCAGAGCGGCCATCAGCCCCGTCGGCCCGGCCCCGACCACCAGCACGTCGGTCTCGAGCAGGGGAAGCTCGCGAAGGGGCACTGCGGTCATGGGCCAGCCTCTCGCCGGTGGTGCCCGGAGCGGGTGGCTTCACCGTAATGCGACGGCCGTGCCGGAGCCAGGGGTTCCTGGTCCCGGCACGGCCGGGGTCGCGGGTCAGCCCTTCTGGCGGCCCTTGAAGCGCGGGTCCTTCTTGTTGATGACGTAGATCCGCCCGCGGCGGCGCACGACCTGCGCGCCGGGCTTGCGGACCAGCGAGCGCAAGGAGGAGCGGACCTTCATCGCTGCCCGTAGCGCCGGCGGAACTTCTCCACGCGGCCAGCGGTGTCCAGCACCTTCGCCTGGCCGGTGTAGAAGGGGTGCGAGGCCGAGGAGACCTCGACGTCGATCACGGGGTACTCGTGGCCGTCCTCCCAGGTCACCGTCTTCTCGGAGCCGCGGGTGGAGCGGGTCAGGAACGAGTAGCCGGCGGCGGCGTCGCGGAAGACGACGGGCCGGTAGTCAGGATGGATGCTCTGCTTCATGGTGTTCTCCTCACCAGCTGGATTTCGTGATGCCGGGCAGCTCGCCGCGGTGGGCGGCGGCGCGGAACCGGACCCGGGAGAGCCCGAATCGGCGCAGGTACCCGCGGGGCCTGCCATCGATCGCGTCGCGGTTGCGCAACCTAGTGGGACTGGCGTCTCGCGGCATGCGCTGCAGGGCGCGCTGGGCCTGGACCTTCTCGGTCATCGGCGTGCTCGGGTCCTTGATGGCGCGCTTGAGGGCGCGGCGCTCGACGGCGTAGCGGGCCACGAGCTCCTTCCGGCGCTCGTTCGCCGCGATCTTCGACGTCTTGGCCATCAGCGCTCCTCGCGGAACTCGACGACGGAGCGGAGCGTCGGGTCGTACTTCCGCGCGACCAGGCGATCGGGGGTGTTCCGGCGGTTCTTGGTGGTCATGTACGTGTAGCCGGTGCCGGCCGTGGAGCGCATCTTCACGGTGGCGCGCACGTCGTTCTTCTTCGCCATGGGTGTTCCTCTCAGATCTTCTCGCCGCGGGCGCGGATCTCGGCCACGACGGCCTCGATCCCGCGACGGTCGATGGTGCGCAGGCCCGTGGTGGAGACCTGCAGGCGCACGGTGCGGCCCAGGGACGGGACGTAGAACCGCTTGGACTGGATGTTGGGATCGAACCGGCGCGAGGTGCGCCGATGCGAGTGGGAGACGTTCTTGCCGAAGCTCGGTGCGGCCCCGGTGACTTGACAGCGTCGGGACATGACGGCAGATTCTAGCTACTGAGAATCATTATCGTCAAGCGTCTGGAGCAGTACCGGTATGACCGAGCCTCATGAGATCCACCGTCGTCAACGACCGGGAGCGGCGGAATCTTCCACGCCTGTCGCCGTCGTCACCGCGATCGACGCGGTGCTGAGGGATTCGCTGGTCGCGAGCCTGCTGCTGGACGTCCCGGGCGCTGTGGCGCTGCGCTACGAGGTCGACGTCGAGTCGGTCACCCTGCGGCGGCTCGTCCTGTCCGCCGACGGCATCGCGGAGGACGAGGAGGTCGTCCTCGAGCACCCCTGTGCCTCGTGCGCGATGCGGGAGGACGCCGTGCCGGCCTTGAACCGTCTCGCGAGCGACCCTCGCATCAGCGTGATCCTGCTCGCGCCACCGATCTCGGCGGACCCTTCCATCGTCGCCGGCACCCTGGCGCCGCACCAGCGCGCATGGCACCTGGCGAGCGCCTCGACCGTGCTCTCGGCCGAGAGCCTCCACGAGGACCTCCTCGGCGATGCCACTCTGGCCGAGCGGCAGCTGCAATGGGCCGAGGGCGACGAGCGCAGCGTGGGCGAGGCGCTCGCCGCCCAGATCGAGTACTCCGGGCTGCTCGTGCTCGACGCCGACGGGCCTTCCGGCGCCGACGGCGAGGCGGCCACGCAGCGGGTCGCGGCCGGCCGGGAGCTGCTCGAGCATCTGCGCGCACCTGACCAGCTGCTGGCCGTCGGACTCCATGACCTCGAGAGCGGCTCGATGCATAGAGGGGCGCTCGACCACCAGGCGGCCCTGCTGCGCCGCGATTCCCGCGTGGTCGAGCCCTACGGCGGGCCATCGGCGCACGGCACCTGGACTCTCGACCTGCACTCCGAGCGACCCTTCCACCCCGATCGCCTGCTCGAGAACATCGAGGCCCTCGGCGGCGGGCGCCTGCGCAGCCGCGGACGCTTCTGGGTGCCGGACCGCCCCGACACCATCTGCCAGTGGGACGGCGCCGGCGGGCAGGTCTCCATCGGCGCCACCTGGAAGACTGGCCGCGAGCTGCCGACCACGCGGCTCGTGGTCACGGGTGTCGAGGCGGCCGACGCCGAGCGGGTGCGCGCGGCGTTCCGGCGCAGCCTGCTCACCGAGGACGAGTGGGCTACGGGCCTCGAGCCGTGGATGGGGGCGGAGGACCCGCTGGCGCCGTGGCTCGGGGAGCGCGGCGTGCTGCGGTGAACGGCGATCAGAAACGTTCGATGCGCCGCGAGCTCCCGTCGGTCGACTCGCGGACATCGGTGCGCGAGCGCCGTCGGCCTCCTACCGGTCGTTCCCGTCGGCCTCGTGTCTCTCGGGAACCTCGTAATCCACGACCAGGCCATAGTGATCGCTGGCGATCGTTTCTGGGGTGTCGAAGGCGCGCACGCACGAGCGTGCCAGCAGCGTCGGCCCTGTGGGACCGCACCGCACGAGGACGTGGTCGATCGCGCGGAACGGCCAGTCGAGATCGACCTGGAGCGGGTTGTTCGGGAGGTATGTCTCGATGCTGCCGCCTGCTCCCGGTGCGCTGGTGGGGCCTGTCTCGCGCGCCGGAGGCACGGCTTCCGCCGCGCTGCGGTAGCACACGCTCATGTCCTCGAGCACGTGCCGGCCGGTCCAGAAGCGCACGCTGTCCGCATCGGGCTCGGCGTCCAGATCGCCCGCCACGATCACGTGCCCGGGGCGGTCCCGGACCACCTGTTCGAGAACGCGGGCGACCTTCACCGCCTAGAGGCAGCGCTCTCGTTCGTGGTCGAGCTGATAGTCGGGAAAATGGTTCGCCACCCAGAGGCGCCCGAGCGGGGCGGGAGCCAAGATCTCCGTGATCAGGCACGTGCAGGCGAACTCCCCGGTGCGGTCGGTGACGTTCAGGTCGACCTCGATGACCTCGCCGATCGGCCAACGACTTGCGGTGGTGATGCCCTGGCCGCGCACGGCGCCACCGGAGCCGTCCTCTCGCACGGACTGCTGGGCGTAGTGGTACCCGCCCCCGAGCATGAGAGCCGCCTGGTCGATCTCCGCGGTCAGCACTGTCTCCTGGAGAGTGAGGACGTCGGCGTCGATCCGCTCGAACTCGGCGCGGAGCATCTCGAGGCAGGCCGGCCAGTCCCCGCGCGTGCCCCACGTGTTCAGTGTCGCGATGCGCATGCCGTCATCCTGACGGCATCTCGCGACGTCCGCCAGGGTTCGTCATGCGTCCACGCTCCGACCGCCACTCGACGCCCACCCTGTGTGCTGAGACACTGATCACACGCCTTTCGCTGCCATCGCCGGCGCTCATCGCCCCCGGTGGCACGCCTTCAGGGCTTGGATCCGACCACGGGAGTGACCATGGATTACCGACTTCTCGGCTGCAGCGGAACCGTCGTCTCGGCGCAGACGCTGGGCACGATGACCTTCGGCAAGGAGGCCGACGAGGCGACCTCCTTCGACATCATGACCGCCTTCGTCGAGGGCGGCGGGAACTTCTTCGACACCGCCGACGTCTACACCGGCGGCACCTCCGAGGAGATCATCGGCCGCTGGCTGGCCGAGCACCCCACCGAGGCCGAGCAGGTGGTGCTCGCGACCAAGGGCCGCGCCCGCACCGGTGACGGGCCCAACGACATCGGCATCTCCCACCGTCATCTGCGTACGGCACTGGAGAAGTCCCTGCGCCGCCTCGGCGTCGAGCACGTGGACCTGTACCAGATGCACGCCTGGGACGCCCTGACCCCGGTCGAGGAGACGCTGCGCTTCCTGGACGACGCGATCTCCGCCGGCAAGATCTCCTACTACGGCTTCTCGAACTACCTGGGCTGGCAGCTGACCAAGGCCGTCCACATCGCCGACGCCCACGGCTGGGCCCGCCCCGTCACCCTGCAGCCCCAGTACAACCTGCTGGTGCGGGACATCGAGCACGAGATCGTCCCCGCCGTCCAGGACGCGGGCATGGGCCTGCTGCCCTGGTCGCCGCTGGCCGGCGGCTGGCTGACCGGGAAGTACCAGCGCGATCAGGAGCCCACTGGCGCCACGCGCCTGGGGGAGAACCCGCAGCGCGGGATGGAAGCGTGGCAGAAGCGCAACGACGACGAGCGCACCTGGCGCACGATCGACGAGGTGCGCGCGATCGCCGACGCCCACGGCGCCTCCCTCTCCCAGGTCGCACTGGCCTGGGCCGCCGCCCAGCCCGCCGTCACCTCCGTGATCCTCGGCGTGCGCACCGTGGAGCAGCTGCGCGACAACATGGCAGCCGCCGACCTGCAGCTCAGCGACGACGAGCTGCGCCGCCTCGACGAGGTCAGCGCCCCGCAGATGGACGACTATCCCTACGGTCCGGCCGGGATCAAACAGCGGCGCCGGCCGCTGACGAAGGAGAGCTGAACCGGAGCGACCCGACGGTCAGTTCTCCGATCGGTGCCCCCGCCGCGCCTCGCGGTCGAGCACCATGAGTACGTCGGCCGGGCCGCCCTCGCTGCCGAAGGCGTGGGGGAGCATGGTCGGGAACTCGGCGCTCTGATTGGTCTCGACGCGGTAGCGGCGCTCGCCCAGTAGCACGACTGCGGTGCCGGAGAGAACGACCATCCACTCCTGTCCCGGGTGGGATCGCATCTTGGTGGGGGCGGGCGGCGGCTCGGTCAGGCGCCGGCGCAGCACGACGGTGTCCGGGCTGCTCTGTAGACTCCACCGCAGCGCGTCCAGGTGGCGGTCCATGACGGGGTTGGAGACGACGTCGTCGGTCGCGGATTCCACCAGCTGGTCCAGGCTCGTATCCAGCGTGCGGGCGAGGGTGACCAGCTGATCCAGGGATAGCCGCCGCTGCCCGTTCTCGATCCTCGAGAGAGTGGACTGGCTGAGGTGAGCCCGTTCGGCGAGGTCGGCCAGCGACCAGCCCTGCGCGAGGCGCAGGCCACGGATCCGTTTGCGCACGAGGCCGTCGACGGCGCCATCTTCTTGCGTCATAGGCAAGAGTCTATGCCTGCGAGGCAACACCTGCCTAGTCTCAGGGTGACGCCTCCGCGGGAGGCTCCCCACGACGAGAAGGACTCTCCATGACTGACACACGCTCCACCCCTGACTTCGAGGTCCTGCCGGAGGGCACGGTGGATGTCGCCGTGCTCGGCGGCGGCGCCGCCGGCCTGAGCGGCGCACTGATGCTCGCCCGCTCCCGGCGCTCCGTCCTCGTCATCGACGCCGGTACGCCGCGCAACGCCCCGGCCGACGGGATCCACGGCCTGCTCGGCCATGAGGGCACCCCGCCCGGGGAGTACCTTGAGCGCGGCCGCGGCGAGGTGCGCAGCTACGGCGGCCGCATCGTGACCGGCACGGTCGCCGCGGCGCGCCCCGCCGATCCGTCGGCCGACGGCGATCTGCGCTTCACCCTCGAGCTGACCGACGGTCGCCGCCTCACTGCTCGCCGGCTGCTCATCGCCACCGGGCTGCGCGACGAGCTGCCCGACGTCCCGGGCCTGGCCGAGCACTGGGGCCACGGCGTGGTCCACTGCCCGTACTGCCACGGCTGGGAGGTGCGCGACGAACCCATCGGGCTTCTCGCCCGCGGGCCCATCTCCGCCCACCAGGCGCTGCTGTTCCGCCAGCTCACCGACGACCTCGTCTACTTCCAGCGCGGTACCGAGCTCGACGACGAGACCCGCGAGCGGTTCGACGCCCTCGGCATCCGGATCGTCGATGACCAACTCGCCGAGGTCATCGCGGATGAGGGCGGTGGTATCGCCGGAGTCCGTCTGGCCGGCGGAGAGGTCGTGGAGCGCCGCGTCCTGGCCGTCGGCACCACCATGCACGCGCGCACCGAGGGCCTCGAGCCCCTCGGCCTGCCGATGGAGGAGCTGCCCCACGGGATGGGTCGCCACATCGTCACCGGCATGGCCGGGACCACCGAGGTTCCCGGCGTCTGGGCCGCCGGCAATGTCGCGGAGCTGAGCGCGCAGGTGGGGGCGTCGGCCGCGGCCGGAGCGCTCGCCGGGGCGCACATCAACGCCCAGCTCGCCGCGGCCGACGCCGCCGTGGCCGCGCGGAAGGCGGACACGGCGGCGTGAGAGCTCAGACGCTCAGCAGCACCTTGGTGGCGCGGCGCTCATCCATGGCCCGGTAGCCCTCAGGAGCCTGCTCGAGGGGCAGGGTGAGGTCGAAGACCTTGCCCGGGTCGATCTTCCGATCCCAGATCAGCTGGATCAGCTCGGGCAGGTAGCGGCGCACCGGGGCGGGGCCGCCGTGCAGATGCACGGCGGAGAAGAACAGCTCCTGGCCGGGCAGCTCGACGTCGTGCGAGACGCCGACGAAACCGATGTGGCCGCCGGGGCGGGTGCCGCGGATCGCCTGCATCATCGACTCCTGGGTGCCCACGGCCTCGATCACGCTGTGCGCGCCGAGTCCGCCGGTGAGCTCCTTCAGCCTCTCCACCCCGGCGTCACCGCGCTCCTCGATGACGTCAGTGGCGCCGAACTCGCGGGCCAGTGACTGGCGGTCGGCGTGGCGGCTGAAGATGATGATCCGCTCGGCGCCCATCTGCTGCGCGGAGAGCACGCCCAGCAGGCCGACGGCCCCGTCGCCCACCACGGCGACCGTCTTGCCGGGGCCGGCCTGGGCGGCATCGGCCGCGAACCAGCCGGTTCCCAGCACGTCGGAGGCGGCCAGCAGGGAGGGGATGAGATCGGGGTCCGGGGTACCGGGGGTCTTCACGAGCGTGCCGTCGGCGAAGGGGATCCGGGCGCGCTCGGCCTGGGTGCCGATCTCGCCGTCGACGAAGATCGCGTTGACGCAGCGCGAGGGGTGGCCCTCGCGGCAGATCTCGCACTGGCCGCAGGAGATCACGAAGGAGCCGACGACGAAGTCGCCGACCTCGAGCGTCTCGACCGCGTCGCCGATCTCCTCGACCACGCCGACGTACTCGTGGCCCATGTGCTGGTGGTCAGGCTGGTCGGCGCCGCGGTAGGGCCACAGGTCCGAGCCGCAGATGCAGGTCGCGGCCAGGCGGATGACCGCGTCCGTCGGCTCGAGAATGGTGGGGTCCTCCCGGTCCTCGACGCGGACGTCGCCGGGGGCGTGCATGATCACGGCGCGCATGATGTCTCCTTGAGGGGTCTGTGCATGGACGTTCCCATGGTGCGCCGGGAGGGCGGCTGGTGGGGAGTGACTGATGAGGGGTGTACTCGCAGGGCACCCCAGAGCCCCCCGGAGCATCCCGGTGCCCCGAGAGCGCGGCCTAAGGTGTCGCCATGGATAACAGGTCTCAGGTGCGCGAGTTCCTCACCTCCCGCCGCGCCAAGATCACGCCGCAGCAGGCCGGCGTGCCCTCCGTCGGCGCGCGGCGGGTGCCGGGGCTGCGCCGCAGCGAGGTGGCGCTGCTCGCCGGGGTCAGCGTCGAGTACTACGCCAAGCTCGAGCGCGGCGGGATCGGCGGCGCCTCCGCCGCCGTGCTGGATGCGCTCGCCCGGGCGCTGCAGCTGAACGAGACCGAGCGGACCCATCTGCTCGATCTCGCGCGCGCGGCCGACGGCATCCCCGCCTCGGGCAGGGCCCGTCGGCCCTCGAGCAGCCGGACGGCGCTGCGACCCAGCCTGCAATGGGCCCTGGATTCGCTGACCGACGGGGTCGCTTTCGTGCGCGACCCGCGCCAGGACGTGCTGGCCACCAACGACCTGGGCCGGGCCTTCTTCTCGCCACTGATCGGGGACGGCGGGCGCACCCCGAACCTGGCGCGCTTCCAGTTCCTGGACCCGGCCTCGAAGGACTTCTACCCGGACTGGGAGCTGTTCGCCGAGATGTGCGTGGCGATCATGCGCATGGAGGCCTCCCGCGACCCTCACGACACGGAGCTGCAGGACCTCGTGGGCGAGCTGTCCACCCGCTCGGACCTCTTCCGCACCCTGTGGGGCCGCCACGATGTGCGCCAGCACGGCGCGGGGACCAAGCGGTACAACCATCCCGTCGTGGGTGAGGTGTCCTTGGCCTACGAGGAGCTCGCGATCACGGCGGAGCCCGGCTGCGTGCTGATGATCTACACCGCCGAGCCCGGGTCCCAGAGCGCCGAGCGACTGCAGCTGCTGGCCAGCTGGGAGGCCTCCCGCCGCGAGGAGGCACGACGGGCCGCGCTCGCCGAGGACGGCTGAGCGGCAGGGCTCACCCGAGCAGAGCCAGCGGGACGACGCAGACCCCGTCCGGGCGCCGGTACGCGTCCGATCCTGTCGTCAGCACGACTTTGCTGCGGAGTCGAGGGCCGATCTGTTCGCCCAGCCAGTGCAGATGGCGGACGTCGCCATCGTCGACCGTGCGAGCGAGCTTCACCTCGAAGGCGACGACACTGCCGTCATATCGCTCCAGGACCAGATCCACCTCGCGGGTCCCGCCCCGAGTGCGCAGGTGGAACACTCGTGCCTCTGCCGCTGCTCCCGCAGCACGGATCGTCAGCGTTGCCAGTGATTCGAACAATCGCCCGAATAGCTCGGCAGCGCCGTCGGCTCCGGAGAGCAGCGAGCTCTCCGAGGCGTTGAGCAGTGTCGTCACCAGGGCAGGATCGGCAAGGTGATGCTTCGATGCCTGGGTCAGCCGGCTCATCTGCGAGAACCCCGGCAGCCATGCGTGGACAGGATCGAGAATCCACAGCTTCGTGAGGATGTCCCGATACGAGAGCGCGGTGGCCTTGGAGGGCTTGCTCGAGTCACCCGGCGTAGCCGCGTCGAGGATCTTCGTGTAGTCGGTGGTCGTCGACGTGGCACTGGCGTAGGCCGAGAGCCAGGCGCGCAAGGAGGCGGGCCGGCGCACGGAGATCCCCTCCGCAGGGATGTCCCGGTCGATGATCCGGTCCACGTAACCGGCGAGAGCTGCACGTCGCGCTCGAGGCGGAAGCGCACGGACATCGGGCAGCCCGGACCCGCAGATCTCTGCGGCGTAGTCAGCCAGCGTGAACTCGGTGTGCCCCCTGATCGTCGAACCCGGCTCGAAGAGGTCGGTGATCCGGACGGAGGGATCGGTGGTCGGGCGCTCGGCCAGGCTCAGAGGCCGCATCCTCAGCGAGACGATCCTGCCTGCCCCCGAATGCGTGTCGACCCCCGTCTGCGGTGATGCGCTGCCGGTCAGAAGATACGTGCGCTCGCTGCGGGCATCGACGGCGCGGCGCACCGCATCCCAGATCTCGGGGAGATGCTGCCACTCGTCGATGAGGACGGTATCGGCACGGGAGAGGTGGAACTGCGGATCTGCGGCGACGAGCGACCGGATCGCGGGATCATCCAGAGCCAGAATGGCGTCTGTTCGCCGAGACGCGGTGGCTGTCTTCCCGACGCCTTTGGGGCCGTCGATCGCGATGGCCGAAAGGTTTGGGAGGAGTGCGTCGAGTTCGTCGTCGATATAGCGGTGCAGGTACGTGTTGGCCGGTTCTTTCGCAGACTGAGTCATGGGGCCTCCTGCCTGCGACGATACCCCCTACTGGTCGTTCTGCCAAGGATCTACTAGTCGTCTTGCCACCGATCTACTAGTCGTCCTGCCAAGGAGTTACTAGTCGTCCTGCCACCTGTCGAGGGAGCGTCGCTCGAGCGCTCAGCGCTGCTGGGCGGCCATCCACTCCCACAGATGCGTGCCCTGGTGCGAGGGGTCGTTGCGGGCGGCGTAGATCCAGGAGAAGTGCCCGGGGTAGCTCTCGCCCTCCCAGGTGACGTCGTCGTACAGGCTCATGATCGAGTCCGGGATCAGGCCGTGGGCATGGACCGTGTTCGCCTGCGGATCCACGGTCGTGTCGTCGGCCGCGGCGATCAGCCAGGTGGGCGTGTCGATGGCGGTGAGCTCGTCATCGGTGACGAGGCGGCCCGGGGAGTCGCCACGCGCCTGGATCACGCCGCAGATCGGCACCGCGGAGGCGAACGCGCCGGGGTTCTCCACCACCATCTTCAGGCTCATGTAGCCGCCGTTGCTGCAGCCGATCACATGGACGCGCTCGCGGTCGACGGGATGATCCGCGGCGACCTCCTCGATGATCTCGTCGATCAGCGGCTCGAACGCCGGGCCGTCGTCCATCCACGCGGACGTGCACTGCGGAGCGACCACGATCGCGCCGCCGAAGATCTCCTGCGCCTCGTCGGTGGCGAAGGCCAGGGCGCCGCGATTGGCACGCAGGTGGGTCTCGTTGTCGTAGTACTCGATCTCCCCGTCGAACAGGCCGCCCTCGCCGCCGCCGTGCAGCCATACCACCAGCGGCAGCTCGCGTGCGCTGCCATGCCCGTGCGGGGTGAACAGGCGATAGTTGGTGCCGGAGGCGGCGACGTGGGAGCTGAACGCGTCCACCTCCGCGTCGACCAGGCCATCCTGGACGAACTCGTCGATCGTGCCGTGCCCGTTGCCGCGGGCGGGAAGGGGAGCGTTCTGGGTGAGGGTGTACTCGAGCTCCAACAGGACGTTGCGGCTCGCCTCGTCGAGGTACTCCAGGGTGCCGGCGCCCTCCACGTCCGGGCCGTGCTCGAGATCCAGGGTGATCCGGCCCCTGTGGTCGGCGCGGGCGGCGGTGACGGTGCGGTCCACGTCGAAGGCGGCAGTGCCGGTGACGGGATTGGTGCCGGTGGCGTGCACGGTGAAGGTTTCCGGGGAGAGATCGCCCGGGATCAGACCGCCACGGCGACCGGCGCTGATGACCACCGAGGTGACCTGCTGGCCGCCGTCGAGCACCTGTGCCTGGAGGGTGAAGCGCGCGGTACGAGCCGGTGGGCCACCGGGGCGGGCCGGGGCCCCGCCGCTGCGACCCTGGGCGGAGGCGGTCGGGGCGAGAGCGGCCAGGGCCGCGGCGGTGCCCGCGCTGCCGGCGGTCAGGAGGGTGCGGCGGGGGAGAGGGGCGGTCATGGGAACTCCTTCGTCCGGATGAACCATCAGGGGTGAGCCATCAGAGGTGGCCTGAGTCACCGTATCGGGCCCGCCCTCCCGTGATCACCCCTCGGTGAGCTCCTCTTCCATGAGGGCGTCCAGGCGGTGGATCACGCGCCGGAACTCGGTGTTCCGGATGCCGGTACGCCGCCACGCTGCGCGCCCGCGCTGGTAATCGGTGAAGGCGGGCCGTGCCGCCAGGTCAGTCATCGTGTGTGCTCCTTATCCGTCGGTCCGGCCGTCCCGGCGCGCGAGGCGACGGGGCAGCCGGGTCTCCACGTGTTCAACTCATTCGTCGTGCCCCTGGTCGGAGCTCATCTGGTCCTCGGCCGGCGGCGTCTCGCCCGGGGGCACACCGCCGCCCTCCTCGAGCCCGGTGAGGTTCTGCTCCTCGGGATCAGGGTTCGCGTTGGCCCCACGGTCCTCGTGGGAGTCCGGGGTGTCCTCATGCAGCGGCCACGGATCGGCCGACGGGTCGGTGTCGGGATCCTGACGCTTCGGATCAGCGGGGCCGGGGCCGGAAGTCTTCTCTGACATGGCCACAGCGTGCCAGCGTTCGCCACCGCGCGATATCCATCGGACCATTCGGAAGGTCGCGCAGGGTCTTCTCGTGCGAATCTGGAGCCATGCCTCGCGACACGACGCACGCCGGCTCCGGACAGCCCAGCCCCGACCGCGACGGGGCCGGTCAGGTTCCGCTGCTGAGCGCCTCCGACCACGCCCGGGTGCTCACGAGAATCCTGCTCTCACCCGTGGTCAAAGGGCCGATCGTGCGCCGGCCCGGACCGGTGAACCTCGTCGAGCGCTTCGACCTCGACAGTGCCGGCGTCCGCGAGATGCAGCGATTGCACGAGCGCTATGGCGACGGGCCCGTCCAGCTGCGGATCCCCGGCCGCCGTCTCGCACTTGTGCTGACACCCGCGGACGTCCACCGCGTGCTCGACGGCACGCCGGAGCCGTTCACGCCCGCGACGCTCGAGAAGCGTGGGGCGCTGAACCACTTCGAGCCCGAATCCTCCCTGGTCTCCTCCGCGCAGGAGCGCCGGGCCCGTCGGCCCCTGAACGAGGAGGTCCTGGAATCCTCCAGGCCCGTGCACAGCCATGCGGAGGTCATGACCGCCGCGATCGAACGCGAGGTGACCTCCCTGCTGGGGCACGCCGATTTCACCGGCACCCTGGACTGGGACGGCTTCGCCACCGCCTGGTGGCGCATCGTGCGCCAGATCGTCCTGGGCTCCGCCGCCCGCGAGGACCACCAGATCACCGACGACATCCGGCGCCTGCGCCGACGGGCGAACCTCGCCTACGCGATGCCGCAGAACCGTCGGCTGCGCGAGAGCTTCCTGGCGCAGCTGCGCCGCTACGTCGAGGCGGCCGAACCCGGCAGCCTCGCCGAGATGGTGGCCCGCACCTTTGCCTCTCGGGACGCCGAACCGATCCAGCAGATCCCGCAGTGGCTGTTCGCCTTCGACGCCGCCGCCTGGGCCACCTTCCGCGCCCTGTCGCTGCTGACCTCCCATCCCGGCGCGGTCGAGACCGCCCGGGAGGAGATGACCCGCGCCCCGGAGCTGCCCTACCTCCGCGCCACCGTGCTGGAGTCGCTGCGGCTGTGGCCCACCACCCCGCTGCTGCTGCGCGACACCACCGAGGAGACGACCTGGCGCACAGGTTCCCTGCCCGCGGGGACCGCGGTGATCATCTTCGCCCCGTACTTCCACCGCGATGAGCGCCACCTCGCCGAGGCGCATCGCTTCGCCCCGCAGCAGTGGCTGGAGGGGCACGAGCCGGGCGAGCGGGACGACCGCGCCTGGCCGCTGGTTCCTTTCAGCGACGGGCCCGGCATCTGCCCCGGGCGCAACGTGGTGCTGCTGACCTGCTCCATGGTGCTCGGCGAGCTGGTCCGGCAGCGCTCGCTGACGGCGCAGCAGCCGCTGGATACCAGCACGCTCCCGGGGAGCCTGAGCCCGTTCTCCTCGCGGTTCGCGGTGGCGCCGTTGGGCTGAGCACCGCGCCCAGTTCGGTTCCGGTACGTTCCGAGCCAGGGAACATATCGGGACCGAACGCGGCTTCGGCAGGGGGACTCGGCCGTCGTCGCGCACGCAGCAAGGCAGAGTAACGTCGGCCACGGTTGCACGGATCCGAGACGATTGATGGAGGAGTCACCATGGTAGACATCGAGAACCTGTCGCAGCAGGACGTCGTGGACAAGCTCCGCGCCTCCGACCTGGTCATGCTGACCACGGCGTTGCCGGACGGCAAGCTGTTGTCCCATCCGATGGCGATCCAGGAGGTCACCGACGATGCAGACGTGTGGTTCTTCATCGGCCTCACGGGTGGTCAGGCCGATGCGCTGCGACAAGAGCCGCATGTGAACCTCGCCGTGGCCGACGCCGGCTCGTGGCTGTCCGTCGCGGGGCGCGCCGAGTTCGTCGACGACCACGCCAAGATCGACGAGCTGTGGAGTGACCGAGCCGCCGCCTACTTCCCGGATGGCAAGGATGACCCGGACCTCGGCCTGCTCAAAGTGGTCGGTGATTCGGCGCAGTTCTGGGGACTGCCCGGTGGGAAGGTCGCCGGGATCGCCCAGATCCTCAAGGCCAAGGTCTCCGGGGAGCGGACCGCCGGCGGCACGGGCACCACCGAACTCTGATCCCCACGCAACGGGGCGCACCGCTCCGCGTTCCCCGACAAAGGAGCACTTCATGGCACGCACCCTTGCCGACGGCCAGCACGCGATCATCCGCATCCTCGGCGTCGACACCGGTGAGACCGCGGTCCTCCACGAATCGGCCGACGTGCTCTATGAGGCTCCGAACTGGGCGCTGGACGGCACCGCGCTCTACGTCAACGGCGACGGCCATCTATTCCGGCTCGAGCTGAACGGCGGCGCGCCGCAGCGGATCGACCTCGGCGACGTGCCGGAGCTGAACAACGACCACGTGCTCGATCCCGACGACGAGCACTTCTTCGTCTCGGCGGACGACGGGCACATCTACCGCGCTCCGCTCGCCGGCGGGCAGGCCACCCGAGTCACCAATGACGATGGCCGCCTGCACTTCCTCCACGGCGTCAGTCCTGACGGGACGACCCTCGCCTACATCGGCGTGGAGACGTCGGCCGACGGCGCCTGGTCCGCCCCGAACGTCTTCACCATCCCTGCCGCTGGCGGGCCGGATACCCAGCTCACCGACGACGAGTTCCCCGACGACGGCGCCGAGTACGCGCCGGACGGCACCTGGATCTACCTCAACTCCGAACGGGCCCGCACCCGGCCCGGCCACGCCCAGCTGTTCCGCATGCGCCCCGACGGCAGCGGCGCCGAGCAGCTCACGTCCGACGAGCGCGTGAACTGGTTCCCGCACGTCAGCCCGGACGGCACGCGACTGGCCTACGTCAGCTTCCCGTCCGGCACGGAGGGCCACCCGGCGGACCGGGACGTCATCGTGCGGCTCTGCGAAGCCGACGGGTCCGGGATGCGGGACCTCGCGCGGGTGCTGGGAGGCCAGGGCACGATGAACGTGAACAGCTGGTCCCCGGACAGCCGCAGCATCGCCTACGTCGAGTACCCGATGGACGATGGGCGCACCGAGAGCGACGCTGCGCGAGCCGAGAGCTGAGAGTCGCCGGGCGTACTCGACTCTTCGACATTGGCACGTGGCGTCGCATTGTCCGCCGATCCTGCGACGTTTTCGGCCAATCCTCGCCGTCCTCGCCGCCGCCCTCTGGTTCGAGACCGGCGGCAATCCGGGAGCGTGGCTTGTGTCAGCCGGTCACTCGACCCGGAAGACGACCCTGCCGTGACTGCGCGCAGCACCGCCGGCCACCCAGTGGGGAAGCTCGTGCCAGGAACGCACATCGAGCGGCCCCGGGTCGAGCCGACCGGCATGGACCTCACCGGCCAGCCACGCCATCTCCGTGGAGAGCTCGGCCTCAGCGCCCAGGAAGAAGCTGGTGATCGCCCGATTGTGCCGGCCGCTGGAGGCCTCGAACGCCCCGAGAGGGAAGTGCTCCTCCTGAGAAGCAGAGTGTCCCAGGGCGACCACGGTCCCACCGGCCTCGAGGGCTGCATACGCCGCGACGAGATGTGGCCCGCCGACCATGTCGAGAGCGGCATGGACGCGCGTGGTCACCTCCCGCACGTCGGCGAGGACCTCGCGCGCACCGAGCCGGCGCAGCCAGGGATGACTCTCCCGGTTCCGGGCGACGGCGATGACGTCGGCGCCGGAGCGCGCCCCGAGCTGGACAGCCGCGCTGCCGACGGCGCTGTTCGCCCCGACGATGAGCAGACGGCGCCCCAACAGCGACCCGAGGCGGCGCAGAGCCCGCAATGCACTGGCCATCGGCGCCGGGATCGCCGCGATCGCGGTGGGGTCGGCGGTCTCCGGCACCTCGGCGACGGAGTCCGACGGCACGACGCGCCGTCGCGCCCACCCCGCGTCGGCCCCGAGGAACACGACCCGGGCGCCGGGTGGGGGACCGCTGCCATCGGCCGCCGCGCGCACCACATGACCGGCCCCGTCCCACCCGGGTATCCACCCGGCCGGCGCCGACGCCAGCGCCACCAGTTCGCCCGGATTCGGGGCGAACGCGGCGACCTCGACCAGGACATCCTGCGGTCCCGGATCGGGCGTGCGGACCTGGGCCAGTTCCAGCCGGCCGGGAGCCGTGGGGGAGGTCGTCCAGGCCTCCATGGAGGGCACCGTCGGCGCCGTGCTGGACACCGCGTCCACGCCATCTCGTGCGTTGGCCATGGTCACGGCCTCCCGTCGGCGCCCGCGGGGGTCTCACGGCGATGGATGCCGAGGTCCAGGCGCCCCGGCAGCAAGCCGGGATCCAGCGAGCGCAGGTGGGAGGGGTAGTCGCCGTCGCGCAGCCGCCGGTAGGGGCGGTTGCTCTCGGCATCGAGGCCCTCGAGCCGCGACGTCAGGCGCTGGGTCTCCCGCTCGACGTCGTCGGCGGTGAGCGAGTCGGCGTCGTGGATGACGTGCAGGTCCAGCACGTCGATGCCGACGTACCAGAGGGCGCCGTGGGTCAGCGGGAACAGCAGGGAGTCGAGGTCGCCGCTGACGCCGCGAGGCCCGAGGGTGCGCTCGTCGTCGCCGGCGGAGACGATGACCAGAGCCTTTCTCCGGGTGAGGCCGCCGTCGCCGTAGCGGCGCGGCATGCCGACCTCGGGATCGAGCTCTGCGTCGTAGGCGAAGCTGTCCGTCAGCACTCGGTCCAGCCATCCCTTGAGGATCGCCGGCGGGCCGTACCACCACAGGGGGAACTGGATGACCAGCAGCTCTACCGCGGCCAGCTTCGCGTGCTCTGCGCGGACGTCGGCGGCGACCTGGCCCCGCGTGTAGGCCTCCCCGGCGTGGACGGCGAGGTTGCCCGGGGCGGCGGCCTGATCACCGAGGTCCTGCTCACCGAACGCCGGGTTGAATCCCATGGCGTACAGGTCCGAGGTCGCCACGTCGTGATCGCGGGAGAGCACCTCGACGCCGGTGCGGAAGAGGTGGCCGTTCAGCGATTCGCGCCGAGGATGCGCGAGCACCCAGAGTGCGCAGCCGGGAGTGGGCGGATGGTCGACGGACATGAGGGCCTCCAAGGGTGAGGATCGGCGGGACCATGAGAGGTACCGGTGGGCTGACGCCGTGGGGTGAGCCAAGGGCTGGGGGCGACAGGTTCGGTCGTGGCTCGGTCTGTGGATATGCCCCATTCCATCGCCTCCGGATGAGACGGGAGAATGTCCCTGACGCTGAAACAGATGCGCCACCGTCTCAGGGTGGGCCCCGGTGCCGACTAGGGTGGCGTCGTGGACACCCTCTCCGAAGTGCTCGACAACATCCGCTCCTCGGGGGCGCTGATCGATCAGAATCTGCTCGAGGCGCCGTGGTCAATCCGCTTCGAGGCCGGCTCCTCGACCGTCGCCACGCCGCTGCAGGGACAGACATGGCTCATCGAGGACGGCGTCGAACCCGTCGGCCTCGCTGCGCGCGACCTCCTGATCCTCACCGGCCCAGACCCGGTCCTCATCACCAGCGATCCCCTCGACAGGGCTGCGGCACCCAGCTGCATCGTGCGCGCGGACGGCAGGTGTCTGGAGCCGGCAGGCAGACTCGATGGGATAAAGGGGCTCGACCGCCGGCGTGCCGCACCCGCGAGGGAGCACGTGCTGCTGACGGGAACCTTCCCGACCTCGGGCCGTATTTCCGAGCGCCTCCTCGGCGCCTTGCCGCCGGCGGTCGTCCTGCCCCGCCGTCACCAGCGCTCGCGGGCGCTGGACATGCTGGAGGCCGAGCTGGGCAGCCGGGAGCCCGGTCAGCAGGCGGTCCTGGATCGCCTGCTCGACCTGGTGCTGATCGGCGCCCTGCGCGACTGGTTCGCCCTGCCCGAGGCGAGCGCGCCGGCCTGGTACGGCGCCGCCGGAGACCCAGTCGTCGGCCCCGCGCTCGCCGCCCTCCACACGGACCCGGCACGACCGTGGACCGTGGAGTCGCTCGCCCGGGCGGCCAGGGTCTCCCGCGCGACGCTCGCCCGCCGCTTCGCCGACGTGATGGGCGAACCGCCGATCTCCTACCTGGCCGGCTGGCGGCTGTGCCTGGCGGCCGACCTGCTCCAGGACACCGAGGACACCATCGAGACCGTCGCCCGGCGCGTCGGCTACTCCAGCCCCTATGCGCTCAGCGCCGCGTTCACCAGGGAGTACGGGATCCGCCCCAGTCAGTACCGGGCGCAGTCGCGGCGCGCTGCCGCGTAGCTGACTGGTGCAAGGCGGCCCCGAAGGCGGGCGGCAGGCGGCGGTCCCATAGGTGACTGGCACGAACATGTAGCTGAGCGGCACGCGACCCCCTCAGGAGGAGGGCGCGTGCCGCTCAGCTACACCTTCTTGCCACGGCCCGATCGGGAGTCCGGACATCGGCGCAGGGGTGTCGGGCTGTGCTGGGTGCGTGTTTCGCCCGGTGGCGGGCCTGGTCAGCGGGCGTCCCGCCGGGTCTTCCGCCAGCCGTCGACGATGTCCCAGATCGAGACCGCCACGATGGCGAACGCGGTCACGATGGCCAGGGTGCGCAGCGCGCCCGGTGCCAGATCGCTCTCCCGGGTGATGACGTCCACCAGAGCCGGGTTCACCAGCTCCTGGCGTGCCAGCAGCGACAGCGCCCACCCCACGAACAGCAGTGCCAGCGCGGAGTTGAGGGTGGCCAGGGCCGCCGTCCAGCGCCCCCGCACGTACACCGCGAGGGCCAGTGCGGCCTCCAGTGCGATCAGCCCCAGCAGGGCAGCGACGCCCCAGGGCCACAGGTCCGGGTGCAGCACGGCGAGCTTCTCCCCGTCGGTCCACACGAACCCGCGGAAACGGTCCCAGAAGAGCGCGGCCGCGCTCAGGACGAGGAACACCAGCGAGGCGACGAGCTCGCTGCGGGAGGTGCCGTCCGTGGGGGCCTCGGGCAGCTGGTCGACGTCCCATGTGCTGGTGGCCTCCGCGCCGGTGCGCTCGAGCACGGCGAACACGAAGGTCACCCAGAAGCACAGGTGCAGGATCACCGAGATCCCCAGGGGAATCGCCTCGCCGATGATGTCGCCGAACGATGCGCCGGCCAGAGCCTGCCCCAGGGCGACGCCGCCGACGACGCAGGCCGGGACGATCATCAGCAGCAGCTTCAGCAGTCTCCACCAGGCCAGGAAGTGGCGCGGGCCGATGAGCTGCAAGGGCTGGTCCGTGTAGCCGGCGGCGAGGGCCGCGGGGTCGCCCAGCTCGGTGAGCACGGCGCGCTCCGCCTCGGCGGGGTCCTCGCCCTGCTCGGTGCGAGTCTCGACCGCGTCGGCGATCGATGCCTCGAGTTCGGCCCGCACGTCGTCCTGCGCCTCGGGAGGGAGGGACCTGGTCGTCGCGGCGATGTACCGCTGGGTCAGTGACGGGGTGGCTGGGGTGGTCATCTCAGTTCTCCTGGTCCGGGCGGTCGTCGTCGGTGAGGGAAGTGATCGCGTCGGTCAGCGCGAGCCACTCCGTGGTGAGGGTCTCGGCCAGGCGGATGCCCTCGGCCGAGGTGCGGTAGAACTTGCGCGGGCGCGCCTCGTCGGTGTTCCACTCACTGGCGAGGTGGCCCTGCTTCTCGAGGCGGCGCAGCAGCGGGTAGAGGGTGTTGGCGTCCGTGGCGAAGCCGTGGCGTTCCAGATCCAGCAGCAGTCCGTAGCCGTATCCGGGTGTGCGCAGCAGCTGGAGGCAGGCGAGCACGATCGTGCCGCGCCGCAGCTCCTGCAGGTGAGTCTCGAAGGCATCGCTCATAACTCACACGATAGTGTGCGCCACACACCATAGTCAATAGCACGGTGTCGTGTGACCGGCGGAGGGGGGCAGTCGCATCGTCGTCCCGGCGACCGTGCCGCCGTAGGCTGGCTCGGGTGACGCTCACCGCCCTGACCCTGCTCGCCGTGATCGTCGGCGTCGGGGCGGGACTGCAGCGGCTGACCGGCATGGGGTTCGCCCTGGTCGTCGCTCCCTTCCTGGTGCTGACGCTCGGGGCGTTCGAGGGCGTCCTGGTCACGAACCTCTGCGGACTGGTGTCCTCGTCCGTGAACCTCTGGCTCCTGCGTCGGGACGTCCAGTGGCGGCGTCTGCTGCGCTTCACGCCGTTCTCCCTGGTGGGCATCGGCATCGGAGCGCTCGTGCTGCTGGTGCTGCCGGCGGATCCGCTCGCCGTGCTGGTGGGGCTATCGGTCCTCGTGGCGATCGCTGTCACCGTGTTCTTCCGCTCGGGACGGCTCGAGGACTCGATGACGGTCAGCTCGGCATTCGGCACGGCGTCGGGCTTCATGAACGTCACCGCGGGCGTCGGCGGCCCGGCCGTGGCGGTCTACGCGATCGCCACGGGATGGGAGCACCGTGGGTTCGCGGCCTCGATCCAGGCGCACTTCGCCGTGATCTGCATCGTGTCCCTCGCCGCGAAGTGGGCCCTGCCGTCGTTCGGCATCGGCGGCTGGATCGTGACCATCGCAGCCATCCTGGGCGGCACCGTCGTCGGCCAGCGGCTCGCCGGGCGCTTCTCCGGGCCGACGATGATGAGAGTCGTGGTGGTCCTGGCCGTCGCCGGTGCGCTGGTGACGATCGTCCGGGCGCTCGCCTGAGCCGGCGCGGGGTGACCGGGTGCGGGCCTGACCCGACCTTCACCTCACGCTACGGCCGCAGGACGATGTACCGGCAGCAGCCGGACGAGGACACCGCCACGTACGGGCCCCGCCGCGGCAGGCGCACGTCCGAGCGACCCCTACACTGGCGCCTGCGACCGCGGCATATATTCCTGATCTGCTTCTGTGAGGTGAGAGCGATGGTCGACCTGCTCTGGGGCATCGGAGGGATGGCAGGCCTGCTGCTGATCGCTCTCGCCTTGTCCAGCAACCGCCGGGCGATCCGCCTGCGCACCGTCCTGGGGGCGCTCGCGCTCCAGGTCGGGTTCGGCGTGCTGGTCCTGTACTGGGGGCCGGGACGGTGGGCCCTGCAGAAGGTCTCGGAGGGCTTCCAGGCCGTGATCAACACCTCCGGCGAGGGCATCTCCTTCCTGTTCGGGCCGGTGCTGCCCGAGGAGGGGAGCGTCTTCGCCTTCCAGGTGCTGCCGGTGATCATCTTCTTCGCCTCGCTGACCGCGGTGCTCTACCACTGGAAGATCCTGCCCAAGGTCGTCTCCTGGCTCGGCGGCGCGCTGGGCAAACTGCTGGGAACCAGCTACGCCGAATCCGTCAATGCCGCCGCCAACATCTTCGTGGGGCAGACCGAGGCACCCCTGGTGGTGCGCCCCTACATCAAGCGGCTGTCCCGCTCGGGCCTGTTCGCGGTGATGGTCGGCGGGCTCTCGACCGTCGCCGGCTCGGTGCTGGTGGGGTACTCGCTGCTGGGCGCCCCGCTGGAATACCTCATCGCGGCGAGCTTCATGGCCGCTCCGGGCGCCCTCCTGATGGCCAAGATCATCGTGCCCGAGGACGATCCCGATGCCGTCGCTCGCGAGGCCGAGCTGGTCGCCGCGAGCAGCCGCGCCGCGAAGTCGCGGCGGGCGGCACGCTCGGGAGACAGCAGCACGGTCCCGGCCGGCTCCGGCACTGCCGGCACTGCCGGCGCGACGAGGTCCGACGCCTCCGCCGGGGCCACTGGCGAGGAGACGACGGACGACGCCGAGGAGGACCTCGGCGAGATCCAGTACCGCAACGTCATCGACGCCGCGGCCGGTGGCGCGGGCGACGGGCTCAAGCTCGCCGCCATGATCGGGGCGATGCTGTTGGCCTTCATCTCTCTCATCGGCCTGGTCAACCTTCTGATCGGCACGGTGGGCGACTGGTTCGGTGCCGGTGACCTGACGTTCGAGCAGATCCTGGGTTACGTGTTCGCCCCGGTCATGGTCATGCTGGGCGTGCCGTGGAGCGAGGCCGTCGCCTCCGGCAGCTTCGTGGGGCAGAAGCTCGTGCTCAACGAGTTCGTCGCCTTCACCAACTTCGGTCCCGAGGCCGGCAGTTTCAGCGAGAAGTCCGCGGCGATCATCACCTTCAGCCTGACCGGCTTCGCGAACTTCAGCTCCCTGGGCATCCTGCTGGGCGGCATCGGCCAGATCGCCCCCGAGCGCCGTTCCGAGATCGCCCAGATGGGCATCAAGGCCATCCTCGCCGGGACCCTCGCCAACCTCATGAGCGCCACGATCGCCGGCATCCTGCTGGCCTGAGTCGGCGGCCGGCCGGCGCGGCCCCGCCGAGCAGGTCCTCAGGAGTCCGGTGGGCGCTGACCCGGAGCACCTGCTCGGTGGGACGTCGTCGGATACCTGCGGGCAGGCCCGGCCCTGAGATGTCGTGTACCGGCCTCCGGTGGCGGGCTCCCCGGGGTCTTACCGGGAGAGTCCGTGCGCGCCTGCCTTGGCGCGGACGACGGGCTCCACCGCGGGAAGCGGGTGGCGGTGGCCGTACAGGGTCGGGGCCGGGCCCGGGTACTCGACCAGCGCGTCCTCGGCCACCTCGTTGTACGCGGCGAGCGGGTCGACGTCCTGTCCATTGAATCGTGTGGCGCCGATGTGCACCTCGGTCCCGCCCCATGCGTGCACGAGCTCCGCGGGGGCCACACCGTCGACGGCACGCACGGCATTGTCCTCGATCCAGAGCTTGGAGTTCACGCCGACTCCCCACGAGTAGACGAAGTGCTCTGCGTCGGGGATGACGAACAGGTTGTTGTAGACGTGGACAGCCCCGTAGCGGACGCGTGGGGCTCGCTCGGCGAGGTTCTCGAACCGGTTGTGATGGAAGGTCACGCGAAGCTTGCCCTCGTCCTCCGGCTTGCTGTCGCTGTTGCCGATCAGCACCGAGGTGCTCCCGTTCCTGATCGTGCTCCAGCTGACGGTGACCAGGTCTGCCTGATTGGTGATGTCGAGCAGGCCGTCGACCCGGTGGACCACGTCGCCGAAGATGGTTTCCTTGGGCTCGCCTGCGCGATACGGTCCGTCGATGGTCAGGTGATCGAGCCACACGTTCTTGGCGCCGATCAGACCGACGACGTCGAAACCCTCGGAGACCCACCCGTCCTGGTTGCGCTGCGGGAAGCAGTTCTCCATGCCGGTGAGCTCCAGGTTCCTCACGATGATGTTCTCGCCGCGCAGGATCAGACTCACACCGATCAGGCGTGCGTCGTCCTCACCGATGAGCGTGAGATTGCTCGGCAGGTCCAGCTGGATGCTGTTCAGCTGTGCCTGGTGGGAACGGTCGCGTGCGTCCTCGAGCGGTCCCTCCGGGTCACCGTCGTAGTGGGCCGGGTCGTACTCCTCGAGGTACGCCTCCAGGTCCCACGCGGGGTCGGCGTAGTCCTCGCACGTCAGCGCAGCCCCGTCGGGCCCCGTGTTCATGTCGATCGTGCCGCGGACCGTGATGATCACGGGCTCGTCGCCGGCTCGCTCGAGCGCGGAGATGAGTTCGGCCTTGGTCGTCACGGTGAACACCATGTCGCCGGCGGCGTCGGCACCTCCCGTGGTGCCGGCGCCGGCGGACCCCCAGCCGTCCCCGGCGCGCAGGGTCTCTCGCGCCGGGTCCTCGGGGCGCGCCTGCGCGGTGGTCGCGCCGACAGCAGTCAGGGGGGCAGCCACCGCTGCGGTGGTCAGGGCTTGCATCAAACGTCGGCGTCGTAGCACGGGCTCTCCTGAGTGTGGATTGCTGTCCTTCGAATGGACCGCCGTCGGCGGGGTCATTCGTCCGATCGCAGCGGGTTCGCCTCTCGGGTACGGCGACCACACAGGGGATGTCGTGGCAGAGCGCGGATCATCCTCGCGCCCTCGCGATGAGAAACCGGTTTCCCGCTGATCTTGGGTGCGACCATACTGTGCCGCTGGCCTCGTATCAACCCTCGATGGCGGGCGGGAACCGATTTCTGGCTGCCCGCCGCGGCGTGGCCCCTCACTCCACGGCGCCGTCCAGCGCCTGCTGCCAGAAGGCGGATTCGAGCCGGGTCGCGGTGCGGAACACCGTGGCCACCTCCTCGAATCGCTGCTCGGTGAGGGACCGCGCCGCCAGGACGTCGAGGTGGGCGATGGCGTCGCGCGCGGCCTGCTGGAACTCCTCGCTCGCGTACTCGGCGATCCAGTCGCGGTAGGGGTGCTCCGGCTGCTCCTCGAGGCGGGGAGCCAGACGGGCCCCGATCTCGGCGTACCCGATCGCGCACGGGGCGAGGGCCACATTCAGGTCGAGCTGGTCCCCGACCTGCCCGCTGTCCAGCACGTACCGGGTGTAGGCGACGGTGGCCTGCTTCTCGGGTGCGGCGTCCAGCTGCGAGCGATCGATGCCCCAGCTCGCGGTGAGCCGCACATGCAGCTCGGTCTCGGCCAGGGTCGTCGCGAGGGCATCGGCGGAGTGCTGGATGTCCTCGAGCCGTCGGCTCTTGAAGGCGGCCAGCGCGTTGGCCCGCGCGAACTGGACGAGGAACAGGTAGTCCTGGATCAGGTAGTCCTGGAATGCGGCGAGCGGCAGTGTGCCCGCGCCGAGCTGCTCGACGAACGGGTGGCGGGTGTAATCGTCCCAGTCGGGCAGGGCGGCGGACCTGAGATCGTCGAACAGGCTCATCGTGCCTCCCCGGTGAACGGGTGGAGGTAGGACTGCTCGAAGAAGTCGAGCTCGAGGGCGACGGTGCGCTCGAAGAACTCCCGGGCCCGCTCGGGGCTGCCGGGTCCTGCTGCGTCGAGCTCGGCGTGCAGGAAGTTCACGAAGCCGGCGAAGTCCGGGTTGTCGTGGAGGTCGATCCATTCGGAGTGGACGAAGCTGCTCGGCCGCGGGTCCGGAGCGGCGGCGGCCCAGTCGTGGTAGAGCCATTCGGTGACCACCAGCACGGCGAGGATCGCGGCATAGTCCCGGGTCTCGGCGGCTTCGCGGAAGATGGTGGTGAAGCCGGTGGTCGCCAGCGTGTCCGGGACGGTTGCGCGGTCGTGCTCGCTCACGCCCAGGGACTCGAACGCGCGCAGGAAGTAGGTGTTCTCGTCCCCGGCGACCTCGCCGACGAACTGCGACAGCCGCAGCCGGGCCTCGAACGTGGGGGCCTCGGCGATGCCGGCGCCCAGGAGCACCAGGAAGCTGTCGAGGAAGCGATGGTCCTGGATCAGGTATCCGGCCATCGCCTCGTCGGGGATCGACCCGTCGTGGAGCTCCGCCACGAAGCGGTGCTGGACGGCTCGGGTCCAGGTGGGTTCGCTGGCCTCACGGAGGTCGTCGGTGAAAGAGGTGGACATCGGGACTTCTCCTCGTCAGTCGATCCGTCCGGATGGGAGCTCCCGATCCGGTGACCCGGGGCCCGACCTCGAGGCGCGCTCGCGACGCGGCGAGCGGCGCAGTGACGCAGTGACGCAGTGCGACGTCATGACATCCCTCCGCGAGCGCTAACTCGATCAGGTTCGTCGGGTGTGATCTCAGCCCCTGGCGGGGCACCCCGTGTCGACGACGACCTTACCCCGACATAGCAGGAGCCGCCCCGGGACCGCGGCGTTGAGGCCGGGTCCCGGGGCGGCTGAGCGGGGCCGTGATCGCCCACGTCGGTCCCCGGAGGGTCACCGATCACGCGACGAGACTCCGCATGACCGAGGGGTCGGAGATCAAGCGATCAGGTGGGCCCACGGTCTCGCCGATCAGGTGGACCGACGGTCCTGCCGGTCAGCGAGCGGCGTCCCGCTCCTGCGGTCGGTCGCCGTTCACTCGGAGTCGAAGGCGCCGTCGTCGGCCCCGAAGGCACTGTCCTCGGAGCCGTCCTCACCGGTCGCCTCGGGGGCGTAGTCCTCGTCGAGCGGGACCTCGCGGCGCTGGTCGAGGACATCCGCTGGATCGGCGTAGGCGGAGGTGACGGAGCCGAGCTCCTCGGAGCCGAGGGCGTCCGTGGTCCCGTCGTCCGGCAGGGCATCGACCTCCTGGTCCAGGGCGTCCTCGAGCGGGGCCTCGGGGGAGTGCTCGTGCGGCGTGCTGGTCATCGTCCTGCTCCTTTCCTCCGGTGGTGTCCGGTCACTGGCAGTATCCGATATTCCGCGCCGATGATCGACTGCTCCGGCCCGCGATCGCTGGAAGCTCAAGCCCTCGCGCCGGGCGGAGCCCCGAGCGACGTCGGGCCGAGTCCCGAGCTCTTCGGGCCGAGTCCCGAACTCTTCGGGCGGAGCCCGGAGCCTCGTCGGGCCGGACCCGTACCTGCCCGGGGCCGACGCTCAGGCGCGCGAGCCCAGGCCGACGATGTGCTCCGGGAGACGCTCGTTGCTGCCGTACATGAAGTGGTTCTCCATGCGCTCGGAGTAGCGGCTCGCCTCGGTGGTGCGGCCGACGGCCTCGGCGACCTCGCGGATGTGGATCGGGGCTGCGCCGCAGCACACCCCGAGGTAGTTCACGCCCAGCTCCAGCGCCTCACGGGCGAAGGCGCTGATCTCGTAGCGGTTGGTCAGCAGGGGGTCCAGGGCGGTGGGGAAGGTGCGCCCGTGCGGGGAGGGCACGGCCGCGGCGGGATCGGAGAGGTTGAAGAACGTCGGCTCCTCCTCCGTGGTGCGGTACGGGATCGGCAGAGCGCCCACGTGGCAGTCCACGGCCTCGCGGATCTCGCGCAGCCACGGCAGCATCGTCGCCGGCCCGCGGAAGCAGTTCAGCCCCACCACGTCGGCCCCGGCCTGCTCGAGGCGCTGTGCGGTCTCGACGATCCCGGCGCCCTCGGCCATCTCCTGGAACGCCATCGGGGCGAGAGTGATCACCACGGGCAGGCCGGAGGCCTTGGCGACCTCGAGCGCGGTCAGCGCCTCCTCGGCGTAGTAGAAGGTCTCGCCGACGATGAGGTCGGCCCCTTCCTCGACGGCCCAGCCGACCATCTCCTCGAACATGCCTCGGACCTCGCGCTGCGTCGTGGTGTCCGCCGGGTCCCAGATGTTGGAGTTGGAGATGTTGCCGGCGACGAGATTGCCCGGGACGGCGTCGGCGACCTCGCGGGCGATCTGCAGAGCGGACCGGTTCAGGGGCTCGAGGAGGTCCTCCTTGCCGATGACGCGCATCTTCTCGCGGTGGCCGTTGTAGGTGAAGGCCTCGACGATGTCGGAGCCGGCGCGCTGGAAGTCCACATGCAGGGTGCGCAGCGCCTCGGGGTGCTCGAGGGCGACCTCGGGCACGAACTCGCCGGCGGTCAGGTAGCCGCGCCGTTCGAGCTCGAAGAGGAAGCCCTCGGCGCAGATGACGGTGCCGGCATCGAGGCGTTCGGTCAGGTGGTTGCGGGTCATGGCGTGCCCTCGTCGTCGCGGTTCCAGTGGTGGCCGCTGGTGACTGTATCCGTGCCTCGTGGTGGGCCGTATGGGTTGTGGCGATCTGTGAACGCGCACGATGCCGGGGCGCCAGGGCAGGGGTGGCCTCCTCGGCGGTGCCGGGTCATGGCCGCGGCTGGTCGCCCTGTGTTCCCTCGTCGCCCGCGTCCTTCTCCTCGCCGCCGCCCTGTGGCCCGTCACCCCGTGACTCGTCGCCCTGTGGACCCTCCCCGGCGGCGACGTCCGCCTGGCCGGCCTCAGCAGTCCCCAGTCGATCCTCGAGCTCCTCGACGCGGCGGCGCAGAGCGAGCACCCGCCGCACGCCGGGCAGCGTGACGCCCTCCCGGGTCAGGTCGACGATCTCGCGCAGCTGCGCGATCTCGCGGCGCGAGTAGCGGCGCTGGCCTCCGTCCGAGCGGTCGGGGGAGACGAAGTCCTCGTCGTCGAGCCGTCGCAGCGTGGCGGGCTGGACGCCGATCAGCTCCGCCGTCTGTCCGATCGTGTAGAACGGCGCATCCTCCCCACCGTGGGGGAGGAGCGGGTCCTCCTGCGGACCTGCGTACGCGGCGCTCGCGGCGGAGCCGGGATCCTCCGCGCGCCGCTGCGCCGATCGCCCTGTTCGCGTCATGATCAACTCTCCGGTGTTCTCGCGCGGGATCGCCGGGACGGCGATCGGCGGGACCGCGGGGCCGGCCGCCGGTCACCCCTGCGCTCGAGCGTGCTCCTCCTGTCGGATGCCGGCGGGCAGGCCGTCGACCGATACAGCATAGGCGTCGGCCGCGACTGTGAGCTCGCCACCGGCCACGGGCAGGCCCTGGAGGCTCGCCCGACCCACGGAGGCGGGGGTGGGAGCCGCGACGAACCGCCCGCCGGGGACGTCAGCCTCCAGGCCGAGGGCGATGCGCAGCATCTCGAAGGGGGTCGCGGCGGCCCATGCCTGGGGCGAGCAGGAGGTGGGGTAGGGCACGGGCATCGGCGCTTCCTGGCGGGAGAAGCCGCAGAACAGCTCGGGCAGGCGCCCGTCGAACGCCTCCAGGGCGTCCAGCAGCCCGTCCACCACCGCGGTGGCCGCATCCCGTCGGCCGTAGCGCGCCATGCCCGCGGCTCCCAGCACCGTGTCGTGAGGCCACACCGAGCCGTTGTGGTAGCTGGCCGGGTTGTAGCGCAGGGCCGCGGACGAGAGCGTGCGGATCCCGAAGCCCGTGAACATCTCCGGCTCCAGCAGGCGGTCGATGACCCGGTCCGCGACCGATTCCTCCACGATCCCGCTGAGCAGGCAGTGGCCGATATTGGAGGAGAGCACGCGCACGGGTCGCTTGGCGCCGTCCAGCGCCATCGCGTAGAAGCCCAGATCCTCCTGCCAGAACGCGTCGTGGAAGCGCGCCTTCAGGGCGGCGGCGCGCTCCCGCAGCTGCTCGGCGCGCTGCTGCTCGCCCCAGATCTCGAACAGCACCGCACCTGCGAGGAAGGCCGCGTAGCAGTAGCCCTGCACCTCGGCCAGGGCGATCGGGGTGCTCACCTCGTGGCCGTGCTCGTCGCAGATCGAATCCAGGCTGTCCTTCCATCCCTGGTTCTGGAGGCCGCGATCGGTGGCGCGCTGGTACTCGACGAACCCGTCCCCGTCGCGATCGCCGTACTCCTGGATCCAGGTCAGCGCCGCCTCCACGGCCGGCCGCAGCTGATCGATCTCGGTGCGGGGCACGCCCCACTGCGCGGCGCGTCCGACCAGCGCGACGAACAGGGGCGTGGAGTCGATGGAGCCGTAGTAGATGCCGTCCCCGCCGGGGGCGAGCGAGAGGTCCGCGCCCAGGCGCACCTCGTGCAGGATCCTGCCGGGCTCCTCCTCGCGCATCGCCGAGACCTCGCGTCCCTGCAGCCGGGCCAGGGTGCGCAGCGTCCCCATCGTCAGCCCGGGCGTGTACGGCAGCATCATCCAGCTGGTCAGCAGCGAGTCGCGCCCGAACAGCGCCATGAACCACGGTGCGCCCGCGGCGACTGCGTCGTCCTCGGGATGATCGGGGTCCTTGATCCGCAGCGCCCCCAGATCCTGGCGGCTGATCGCCAGAGCCTGCTCCAGCACGCTGGAGTCGACCTCGATCCGCGGGGAGGAGTCCGTCCAGCCGCGCATCCGCTGCGCCGGCTCGGTCGCGGAGATCGGCCGGTCCAGCGGGAACGAGGCGCTCAGCTCCGTGCCGTCGACCTCCGGCAGCACCTCGACGCTCCCGTGCCAGCTCTCCCCGGCGCCCACCACGATCCGGAACATCAGGGCACGGTGGCCGGGCTGGGCGCCGGGAGCCGAGATCCGCACCCCGCGGCCGCCGACGCTGTCCGAGCGCAGACGCAGCCCGTCGGGCAGTCGTTCCGCCGAGGGCGGCCGGGCCGACGTGGGCCGGCGGTCCTTGACCTCGAAGAGCCCGGCGAAGTCGGCGTCGACCAGGATCTCGAGGTCGAGGCCGGCGGCCTCCATGGCGTGGTTGGTGACCGTGAGGTCCTCCCGCATGCCGCGGCCGATCAGTCGATGGCGCTCGACCACGATGGTCGGCTCGACCTGTCCCGGCCGGGTCGGTGCCCGGCCGATGAAGCGGGCCGCGTACGGCTCGCCGGGCAGCACGCTGAGCGGTTCGACGGGGGCGCCGTCGATACGCAGCTCCCAGCTCGAGACGATGCGGGTGTCCCGGACGAACAGACCGTGCGCCTCGTGCGGCCGGATGTCACCACCGGTGTCCGAGACGCAGAAGGAGCTGCCCTCCACCAGGGTCACGGAGGACCGGGTCTGGGGGATCACCCCGCTGCCGCGGGGCCGGGCGCGATCGGCTGCCGGGGCGCGGGGAGCGGGGCGCGCGGCGCTCTCGTCCGCGCCGGCCGCATCCGGGGTCTCGAGCGTTGCCGGGGTCGCGGGTGTCGCGGGGTGCTCGAGGGACTCGGCGGTATCCGTCATGGCAGGGTCGGCTCCTTTCCAGGCAGTGCTGCGAGGTGGTGCGCGTCACGCGCACCGAGGCGAAACCTACAGTTGCGATCGTAGGTTCTCGATGCATACTGAGGCAAGAAACTTACGTGCGAGGTCACGATCCGGTGGTCGCGGCCTCACAGGAGGTGTCGCCGGCGCGGCCTGCTGACGGGGTACGCGCTCGGTGGAGCGACACGGTGGATGGAAGGACACTCATGACGCTGACTCCGCAGAAGAACCCCCCGCGCGGCCCGCAGCTGGACGGCGAGCGGCCGCTGCGCATCGGCATGATCGCCCCGCCCTGGTTCGAGCTGCCGCCGCGCGCCTACGGCGGGACCGAGGCCGTGGTCGCCACGCTCGTCGATCAGCTCGTCGCCCGCGGTCACGAGGTCACGCTCATCGGCGCCGGGAAGCCCGGCACCCTCGCCCAGGACTATGTGCAGGTCTATCCGGAGGCGCCTTCGCACCTGCTGGGCCGCAGCGTGCTGCCGGAGCTCACCCTGGCCGCCGAGGCCCGCCGGGCCCTCGCCGAGCGCGAGGTCGACATCGTCCACGACCACTCTGCGGCGGGCCCGCTGCTGGCCGCCGGGCGCGGGCAGCCGACGGTGGTGACGATGCACGGCCCGGTCGCGGGGGACAACGGGGACTACTACCGGCGGCTGGGCACCGACGTGGACGTGGTGGCGATCTCGGATGCCCAGCGGCGCCAGGCGCCGGAGCTGAACTGGGTGGGGACGGTGCACAACGCCATCGACGTGCCCGATTTCCCGTTCCAGGACCGCAAGGACGACATCGCGCTGTGGATGGGCCGCTTCACCCCGGACAAGGGCCCCGATCTCGCCATCGAGGCGGCGCGCAGGGCCGGGCGCAAGCTGATCCTCGCCGGCAAGCTGCGCGAGGAGAGCGAGAAGGCGTACTTCGACGAGGTCATCCGGCCTCGGCTCGGCCGTCACGCCGAGTACGTCGGCGAGGCCAATGCCGACTTCAAGCGCGAGCTGTTCGCCCGCGCCTCGTGCCTGGTCTTTCCCATCCGTTGGGAAGAGCCCTTTGGGATGGTCATGGCCGAGGCCCTGGCCTGCGGCACCCCCGTCATCGCGACCCCGCGCGGCAGTGTCCCGGAGATCGTCCGCGACGGGCACAATGGGTTCCTGGCCACCGGGGTGGAGGCCCTGGCGGCCGCGATCGAGCGCTCCGGGGAGATCAGTGCCCAGGAATGCCGGCGCGATGCGCTCGAGCGGTTCGACCTTCCGGTGATGGCCGCGGGGTACGAGCGGATCTACCGGATGCTGGTCGAGGGCGGCACCAGCATCGAGGAGGTCACCCGGGCGATCGCCCGCTGACCGCGGCGCGCCGAGGGCCCCTGCTCCCGTGATGGGAGTAGGGGCCCTCGGCGGGTGCGCCGTGCGAGCCAGGGCGATCCTGCTCAGCGGTACTCCAGCGGCCAGGCGCGACGTATATAGCCGCGCCTGTGCGTGTGAGTACCGTCCAGCCGCGCGGAGCTCAGACGGTCGCCGCGGCGGTGCTCAGGGTCGAGGCGAACGGGTCGAAGTCGGCCGGCATGGGCTCGACCTCGGTGAACGAGGAGTTCACGGTGACGGTCTCGCCGCGGCTGATGGCGGTCTCGATGGCAACCATGATGTCCAGCACGTGCGCGGCGATCTCGCCCTGAGCGCGGTGGGGGACGCCGGCGCGGATCGCGCGGGCCATCTCCAGCACGCCCAGCCCGCGACCCGTGGTGGCGCCCGTGGCGGGCACCGGAGCCGGCTCCTCGCCGCGGTAGACCGTCAGCGCGGAGTCGCCGTCGAACACGTTGGGATCGGGGAAGGCCAGGGTCGCCTCGGTGCCGTAGACCTCGACGAAGCCGGCGCGCTTGTGCGGGGAGTCGAAGCTCAGCAGCACGGTCGCGTTCTGGCCGGACTCGAAGCGCAGCAGTGCCGAGACCTGGGTGGGCACGGTGACGTCGAAGACCTCGCCGGCCTTGGGCCCCGACCCGATGGTGCGCTGGTCGCGGGCCTTGGAGCCGACCGCGGAGACGCTGGTGACCGGGCCGAGGGCCAGGGCCAGGGTGGTGACGTAGTACGGCGCGATGTCGTACAGCGGCCCGGCACCCTCCTGGAACAGGAAGGCGGGGTTGGGGTGCCAGTCCTCCGGGCCGGGGGACTGGAAGATCGTCAGCGCGCTGGCCGGGTCGCCGATCGAGCCGTCGCGCAGGGTGCGCAGCGCGGTCTGGATGCCGGCGCCGAGCACGGTGTCCGGGGCGCCGCCGATGCGCACGCCGTGCTTCGCGGCCGCCTCGAGCAGGGCGGTGGCGTCGGCCGGGATCGTGGTGATGGGCTTCTCGGTCCACACGTGCTTGCCGGCGGCCACGATCGACTGGGACACCTCGGCGTGCGCGGTGGGGATCGTCAGGTTGATGACGATCTCCACCTCGGGGTGGTCCAGCACGTCCTGGGCGGTGCCGGAGGCGGGGACGCCGAACTCCGCGGCGCGGGTCGCGGCGGCCTCGGGGTAGAGGTCACCGATGATGTGCACGGCCACGTCCGGGAAGGACGTGAGGTTCTTGAGGTACTCGGCCGAGATGGTGCCGGCGCCGATGATGCCGATGCCGACGGGTCCGGAGGGGTTCTGCAGGTTCACGGTATTCCTTCGTGAGTGGGGGATGGGGGTCGTCTCGGCCTCAGGCGCTGCGGAGGTACTCGAGCGAGGCGGCGATGCCCTCGAAGATGTCCCCGGCGTACTGGTCGAACTCGATGACGCCGTAGGCGACGCCGGCGGAGGCCTTCAGGGTCTCGGCCAGCGGCATCTTCCCGCCGCCGAGCGGCTGCTGGCCGGAGGGGTCCTCCGCCAGGTCGCCGTCCTTGAGGTGGACCAGCTGGACGCGGTCGCCGAGGTTGCCCAGCAGTGCGGGGACGTCGGCCCCGCCGACGGCGGCCCAGTAGGTGTCGACCTCGAGGATGACCCGCGGGTCCAGCTCGGCGGCGAACAGCTCCAGGGCGCTGCGGCCCTCGAGGGTGGAGGCCAGTTCGAAGTGATGGTTGTGGTAGCCGACGCGGATGCCGGTGCCCTCGGCCTGGGTCGCCCGTTCGTTCAGCCGGAGGGCGAGGGAGCGGACCTTGTCCGCGTCCTTCCAGTCCTCGGGGTTCCAGAACGGGTCGATGAGGTACTCGACGCCGACGGCGCCGGCCGCTTCCAGCACCTCGTCGAAGTCGACATCGCCGAGGAAGCCCTGGTGGGCGCTGGGGAAGGTGATGTCGAACTGCTCGCGGGCGGCGACCAGGTCGTCCTTGTGCTCGACGAGGTGGAACGGCTCGGCGCAGCGGAGGCCGAGCTCGGCCAGGCGGGCCACGGTGCCCTGGTAGTCGGCGGCCAGCGCCTCGCGGACGCTGTACATCTGGACGGAGATTTCCATGGTGCTCCTTCGGGGAAGTCGTGGTGGTCGGGCGAGCGGGGCCGGGAGCGGGTGGCTCCCGGCCCGCGCGTCACTTCACGGCGCCGGCGGTCAGGCCTGCGACGAAGTTCTTCTGCATCATCAGGAAGCCGGCGACGACGGGGATGGACACCGCGAGCGAGGCGGCGAGGACCTGGTTCCAGTACACGTTGGTCTGGGTGGCGTACTGCCGCAGGCCGACGGCGAGGGTGCGGGTGTCCTCCGTGGTCAGCACGGAGGCGAACAGCACCTCGCCCCAGGCCGTCATGAACGCGTAGATCGCCACCGCCACGATGCCGGGCCGGGCGGCCGGCAGGATGATGCGCAGCAGGATGGTGATGTTGCTGGCGCCGTCGACCTTGCCCGCCTGGTCGAGCTCCTGGGGGATGCCGTCGAAGTACCCGGCGAGCATCCAGATGGAGAACGGCAGCGAGAACGTCAGATACGTGATGATCAGGCCGATCCGCGTGCCCACCAGCGGAACCCCGAAGGTGGCGTCGATGTTGACGAAGATGAGGTACAGCGGCAGCAGGAACAGCACGCCGGGGAACATCTGCGTGGACAGCACGGTGGTCATGAACGGGTTGCGCCCGCGGAACCGCCAGCGGGAGACGGCGTAGGCGGCGAACGTCGCCACGCCCACGCTGAACAGGGTCGCGACCCCGGTGACGACCAGGGAGTTCATGAAGTAGCGGGCCAGCGGCACCGTCGACCACATCTGGACGAAGGGCTCGAACGTGATCCGCTCGGGGATCCACGAGAACCCGGCCTGCACGTCCCCCAGGGGCTTCATGGAGGTGGTGATCATGACGTACAGCGGCACCGCGACGAACACGGTCAGACCCAGCAGCACGATGACGCGGAAGATCTTCTCTCCGACGGTCTCACGCATTGTTCTTCTCCTTCCTCCACTGAGTGAAGTAGAGGTATGTCAGCGACACCACCAGCAGGAACAGCAGCAGGAGCACGCTCATGGCGCTGCCGACCCCGAAGTCCCAGGACAGGAACGAGGCGTTGTAGATGTGGAAGCTGATGAGGTCGCCGGCCGGGGGCTGGGCCGTCCCGAACAGCACATAGGGGGTGTTGAAGTCGTTGAACACCCACAGGAACATCACCAGCACCATGGTCTGGTTCACCGGTGCCAGCATCGGCAGGGTCACCGAGCGCCACTGCCGGAAGGGGGAGGCGCCGTCCATCGAGGAGGCCTCGTACAGCTCCCCGGGGATGGACTGCAGGCCCGCCATGAACATGAGGAACGCGAAGGGCCACATGCGCCAGATCGCCACGATCACCACCGACAGGAACGCGTTGTCGCCGATCAGCCAGAACGGGGCGCCGTCGAGGATTCCCAGCTGGTCGACCAGGACGTGGTTGACCACGCCGGTGTCGCGCTGGAGCATGAAGTTCCAGGTGATCACCGCCGCGTACAGCGGCAGGGCGTAGGGGATCAGGAACAGGGTGCGGAACACCCCGCGGCCGCGGAAGGGCCGCTGCAGGGCGACGGCCGCGGCCATGCCCAGACCCCAGCTGATGCCCACCACGAGGATCGTGTAGCCCACGGTGACCACGAAGGAGTTCAGCAGGCCCTGGCCGATCGGGGTGCTGAGATCGACCGAGATCTGGTAGTTCTCCAGGCCGACGAACGGGGCCTCGCCCCAGCGGCGGATGAAGAACTTGGTCAGCTCGATGAAGCTCATCCAGAAGCCGGTGACCATCGGGACGATGTGGATCAGCAGCTCGAGCAGCACCGCGGGCAGGATGATCAGGTACGGGAACCAATTGCGGCGCGGGCGGCGCGGTGCGGGGTGCTCCGGACTCGAAGCGGGCGTCTTCGAGCCCTCCGGGGCGGTGAGGGTGGTCATGAAGCTCTTCTCTTCCTGGCGACGGCGGGCACGCAGCGGCCGACGGGAGGGCGTGTCCCGTCGGCCGCTGTGGGGCTCAGGCGCGGATGGAGTCCTGCGCCGTCTGCATGGCCGTCATGACGTCGTCACGGGTGACGGTGCCCCCGGTGGCGATGGTGGCGAACATGTCGTTCATCGCCTGGCCGACGGAGGTCTCGAACTGGTCCTCCCACGGCACCAGCGGCAGCGGCTCGGCACGCTCGGCGTAGATCTCCATGAACATGTCGGCCTGCTCGGTGTCCTCGGTGAAGGTCGGCTCGCCGTCCTTGAGCACCGGCAGCGCGGCGAAGGGCTTGCCCAGCTCCTTCTGCGTCTCCGGGGAGGTCATGAACTTCATGAACTCCAGTGCGCCGTCGCGGTTCTGGGTGTCCTTCATGATCGCCAGATTGATGCCGGCCAGGTGCGAGGCGCAGTCGCTGGCGGCGCCCTCCGGGGCGGGGAACGGGACCGCCGCGAACTGGTCCGGCGTCATCCCGTTGGACTCGATGGTGGAGTGGGCGTTGTTCTGGTTGATGATCAGCGCCGACTCCTCGTTGGCGAACGAGGTGACCGACATCGTGCCGTTGTCGAACTGGGCGTTGGAGGGATTGACGACCTTGTGCTTCTGCATCAGATCCAGGTAGCGCAGGATGCCGTCGACCACGCCGTCCTCGGTGAAGGAGGGCTCGCCGTCGGGCGTGTTCAGCGCCGCGCCGTTCTGGACGGCGTTGATGAAGGCGAAGTGGTTGTTCTCCGTGTAGGAGCCCGCGGCCAGGGACATGCCGTACACGCCGTTGTCGGGGTCGGTGAGCTCCTTGGCGGCCTCGACCATCTCCTCCCACGTGGTGGGCGGCTCGAGGCCGGCCTCCTCGAACATCCGCACGTTGTAGAACATGCCGTAGGCCAGGCCGTACAGGGGCACGGAGGTGGGGTCGGTGTCCGGGGCGCCGCCGGTGGCCAGCGCCGCCTCCACGTACTTGTCGCGGCCGCCGAGCGCCTCGAACTCCTCGTCGCCGAGGTCGAGCAGACCGCCGGTGGACTGCAGGCTCACGCCCCAGGTGTTGCCGATGTTGACCACGTCGGGGCCCTGCCCGGAGGTGATCGCCGTCTGGATACGGGTCTGGAGGTCGTTCCAGCCGATGACCTCGAGGCTGACGGAGATGCCGGTCTCCTCCTCGAACCTCTCCAGGACCGGGGTGAGCACCTCTTTGTCGTGCTCGAGGCTGGTGCCCTGGTTGGACGCCCAGTAGGTGAGGGAATCAGGGCTCTCGTTGGAACCGCCGCTTCCGGACCCTCCGCCACAGGCGGCGAGTCCGGTCACGCCGGCGGCGGCGAGAGGGGCTGCGGTCAGAAGTGTGCGTCGTCGCATCGGGGGACTCCTAGATACACCGTCATTGGTGGTGGGACTCGGAACGGGTCGGTGGCACCTCACCCCTCCGAGGGCTTCGGGCCGGACCTGCTTAACCGATTCGGACTTAATCGATTCGGCGAGTATTGCGTGGCGCAGGTGCCGGTGTCAACTGCGTCACGTCACGACGTGGTCACGGTCCGCGCGATCACGTGCGCGGGGCGCCGGTGGACTCCCGGGGGACCAGGCCGGCCGGGGCGTTCTGCAGCTCCGCGCCGCCGAGCGCCTCGCCTTCGATCCGCCGTACAAGCAGGTCACCGGCGTGGTGGCCCATGTCGAACGGCTGGCGGGAGAGGGCGGTGATCCCGGGGGAGGCCACTTCTGCGATCAGCGAGTCGTCCCAGCTGACGATGCCGAGCGAGGCCGGCACGTCGAGTCCCCTCGCCAGCGCCGCGCGCAGCGCCCCGATCGCGAGCAGGTCGCTCGAGGCGATCACGGCGGGCCGCTCGCTGATGGCCAGGTCGGAGCGCTCGAACGCTGCGATGCCGGCGTCGATGGTGTACGAGCCGGAGGCGTGGGTGTGGGCGATGCCCTGCTCGCAGCACAGCTGCCGCAGCAGTTCCAGACGCCGGCGCTCGTGCGCGTAGCCGGCTGGTCCGGTCAGCTGGATGCAGCCGTCGTAGCCGCGGGCGACGATGTGCTCGACCACGGTGCGCGCGTCCTCGGCCTCGGCGGTGGTGACCTTCACGAAGTCCTCGGGGCCGGTGTAGTGGCCGAGCACGGCGAAGTCGAGGTTCAGCGACTCCAGGACGGCCGGGCGATGGTCGTCCTCCGCCAGGTCCAGCAGCACCACGCCGTCCACGCGGCGCTGGTGCGCCCAGCCGCGGAAGACGTCGATCTCCTCGTCGCGGCCGCCGCGCACGAAGCGGATCAGCAGCTCGTAGCCGTGGGAGGAGCTGGCCGACTCGATGCCCGCGGTCACCGAGGAGTAGAACGGCTCCCGGGAGACCTCTTGCGGGTCCCTGACCAGCACGAGGCCGATGTTCCCGCTGCGGCCGCGGCGCAGTGCCTGGGCGCCGGAATGCGGGGTCCAGCCCACCTTCTCGGCGTGCTCGACCACGCGGGTGCGCAGCGCGGCGCTGACCCCCGGCTTGTCATTGAGGGCGTAGCTCACGGTGGCGGCGGAGATGCCGAGGTCGCGGGCGATGGTGGCGACAGTGGGGCGTTGGGTCTTCGGCGGCATGAGGGTGCTTCCGGTCTGACGGCCGCGAGGCCGATGACGAGGTCTCCAGCGCGGAGAACGCCGCTGTTCGGCAGGGCCACTGGATGGGCACATGATAGGTCCCGGCTCGGCGCGCGCAAGCATCGGGGCCGATCCGGTGCTGGTCCGCCGCGCGCGGAGGCACGCCGACCCCGCTGGGAGGCCGGCCAGCCCCGCGGGAAGGCAGGCCGACCTCGCGCGGAGGCACGCCGACCCCGCGGGAAGGCCGGTCCGCCCCGCGGGAAGGCCGGTCCGCCCCGCCGGATCCGTGAGTGTGTTGGAACTCGGCGGCCATAACCACTGGGTCGCGGATCTGGCGGGGAGGGGACGGCTGAGGGTCCCCGCCGTTCGATGTGTGGTGGCGGGCGCCGACGCCCGGCAGCCCTAGCCGACGACCTCCCACGTGCGCCGGTAGATCCGGTCCGTCACGCCCCGCACGTCCCGGTAGACCGCGCCGAGCTGCCGGTACACCTCCGCGTTCTCGGCGAGAGGGGCGGTGCGGTCGGCCACGACGGCGAAGCGCTCCGCGCCCTCACGGAACGAGGGGACGATCCCGGTGGCGACGGCGGCGCAGATCGCCGCACCGCGACCGGCGGAGCTGCCGCCGGCCAGGCGCACGGTCTCCAGCCCGAAGACGTCCGCGAGGATCTGGGTCATGAGGTCCGAGGAGGCCCCGCCGCCGGTGATGACCAGCTGATCGAAGCGCGTGCCGAGCTCGGTCGCCATCTCGTCGGCCCGCTCCTTCATGGTCATGGCGATGCCCTCGAGGATCGAGCGGAACATGTGCGCGCGGCCCTGCCGCCCGTCGAACCCCAGCACGCTGCCCTTGCGGGAAGGCACGTCGGCCGGGGCCAGCCAGTCGGGGACCGTCAGCAGCCCGTCCGAGCCGGCCGGCACCTCGAGCGCCTCCCGGCCCAGCATCTCCTCGACCGATTCGCCGCGCTCGGCGGCCTCCCGGGCGGTGCCCTCGCCGAGGAGGTCGCGGAACCAGCTGACCGTCCACATGCCGCGGCGGATGCCGCCGCTCTCGTAGAGGTATGTGCCGGGCTGCGACCCGAAGTTCGTCCAGAACGCCTCCGACCCGGTCGCGCCGGCCTCGCCGACGGACATCCCCGCGATGTAGGTGCCCAGTGACAGCAGCAGGGACCGGGGATCCTGCAGGCCCGCACCGAGGGCCTCGACCGCCTTGTCGTTCGCCGTGGCGATCACCGGCACGCCGCCCGGCAGCCCGGTCGCCGCGGCGGCCCGGGGCGTCAGCCGCCCCAGCACCTCTCCCGGCATGACCAGGTCGAACAGCAAGCTGCGCGGCATGCCGGTGCGCTCATAGTCGGCCTCGTCCTGGGACCAGGCCCAGGCCGCGGTGTCGATCGGCCACATGCCCTGGTAGTTCGCGACCGTGTCGGTGAAGTTCCCGGTCATCCGGTGGGTGATGTACCCGGAGGAGGTCGTGACGTAGGCGGCCTCGGCCGTCTCCTGACGGTACGGGCGGCCCACCCGCTCATCCATCCAGCTCTGGACCGGCTGGGCGAGACTGCCGTCGGCCCGCAGCACGGCCCGGCAGAACCGGATGGTGCACAGGCCGACGCCGACGATCTCCGTCGGGTCCCCCTCGAACTCGGCGATGGCCTGCCGGCTCGCCGCGGCGATCGACTCCCACAGGACGTCGTCGGGATACTCGACGACGCCGGGGCGGGGCGTGTGGTTCGCCGGCAGCGGCACGCGGCCCACCGCGCAGGTGCGGCCGTTCTCGTCGAAGATCGTGACCTTGGAGGATTGGGACCCGTTGTCGATCCCCACCACGTACCTCGTCATCAGTCCATGCCCTCGGTGCTCTCCGCGTCGGCGGTGTCCCCGGCGGCCTGCGCGCCGCCGGTTCCCTCAGGTCCCCGGCGCCACTGCGCCAGCTGGTCCTGCGGATGCGCGGCGGCCGGCTGGATCGCACCGTCGGCCGGGAAGATCGTGCCCCTGTTCATGATCCCGTTCGGGTCGAAGCTCTGCTTGAGAGCGGCCAGGATCGGGTAGGCGCTGCCGTGCTCCTGCTCCGTCCACGGGGTGCGGTACTTGCCGATCCCGTGATGGTGGACCATCGAGCCGCCGTGACGCAGCGCCTCCTCGACGATGATCGCATTGAGCGGCAGGTGGTACTTCTCGATCTCCTCCTCGGGGGAGGCCTCGATCCGGTAGTCGTAGACGAAGTACATGTTCGTCCCGGTCTGGTAGCTGTGCGAGGAGTGGCCGCCCAGCTTCGTCAGGTCGCCCACGTGCGGGTACTCCTCGCGGATGCGGCGGATGACGGACTCGTAGAGGTCCACGACCTGGGACCAGTCGGCCGAGACCTCCGTAGTGTATCCCAGGTGCTGGGACTCGAGCATGGCCGCCTTCTCGGCCTCGATCTTGTCGGGCCCCCAGTTGAGGTTGTCGAACCAGGCCTCGATCAGCGACGGGTCGACCTTCACGTGCTCGTGCTGGTCGAGGACGCGCGTGATCTCCTCGCTGGTGGCGCGCACGATGCCCTTGGGCCCCTCCGCGACCAGCACGACGACGCACTTGCCCTGGCTGAAGTGGGAGAAGTGCTGGTTCGCGTCCTCGGGGGAGTACAGGCGGGCGACCGAGGGGCGGAAACCGTTCGTGATGATCTCGCGCAGCATGGCGATGCCGGTGGCCATGTCCTCCACCAGGGCGCCGTGGAACCGGTTGTTCTCCGGGTAGTAGCGGAACACCTTCAGCGTGACCTCGGTGACGACCGACAGGGCGCCCTCGTTGCCGATCACGATGTGGCGGATATCGGGGCCGGCGGCGCGGCGGGGCACGGCCTTGATGCGGGTGACCCGGCCGCCGGGGAAGACGGCCTCCAGGCCGACGACCATGTCCTCGATCGCGCCGTACAGCGTGGAGAACTGCCCGATGCTGCGGGTGGAGACCAGCCCGCCGTACTGGGCCAGCGGCTTGGACTGCGGGGAGTGGCCGGTGGTCAGACCCTGGGCGCGCAGCTGGTCCTCCAGTGTCTGCAGCGTGACCCCTGCCTGCACGGTGACCTGCATGTTCTCGGGATCGACCGAGAGGATCTGGTCCATGCGGGAGAGGTCCAGGACGATCGTGTCCGCCACGCTGGTCTCGAGCCCGCCCTCGGTCCCGGTGCGTCCGCTGCGGGCGACGATGTTGATGAGGTTCTCGTCGGCGAAGGCGAGCACGGCGGCGACGTCCTCGGTGGAGGTCGCGTAGGCGATCGCGACGGGCAGCGGTGCGCTGTAGATGCCGTGCACGGACTGGTACTTCTTGAACCGGTCGACGCTGGATTCCTGCAGCGCATGCTCGTCGGTCTCGATCTGGTCCGGGCCGAGGATCGTGGTCAGCCGGTCGAGGATCTGGTCGCGGGACAGGGGCGAGCGGGATTCGATCATGGGGTGGAGGGTCCTCTCACGATGGGTGACGGCGCTCGGGCCGACGGGTCGGGTGGGGGTGATGGTCGTAGGCGGTCTGTGTGGTCGGGGATGGGCTGGTGGGCGATGCCGGCCGCTTGCCTCGGGGCCTCTGCGGGCCGACGGGAGCGGCGGGGCTGCGGGCTCCGGCGGGACTATGGGCTCCGGTGAGTAGGGCCGACGGGGAGGTGTCTCAGCGGACGAGGTATCCGCCGTCGACGGTGAGGACGTGGCCGTTGACGTAGCCGGAGGCCTTCGAGGCGAGGAAGACGGCTGCGCCCATCAGGTCGGAGACCTCGCCCCAGCGGCCGGCGGGGATGTGCTCGAGGATCTGGCGGGAGGCGTCCGGATCCGCGCGCGTCGTCGCCGTCAGCGCCGTCGCGAAGTACCCGGGCGCGATGGCGTTGACCTGGATCCCGTGCCCGGCCAGCTCGTCGCTGTAGGCCTTGGTGAAGCCGACGATGCCGTGCTTGGTCGCAGCATAGGCCGGGGAGGACTGGCCCCCGAGGAAGGCGAAGAGCGAGGCGATGTTGATGATCTTGCCGGAGCCCTGCGCGATGAAGTGCTCGACCGCTGCCTGGGAGAGGGCGAACGGTGCCGTGAGGTTGAGGTCGACCATGGGGTCCCACTGCTCCCGGTCGAACTCCTGGACGCCGGCGAGCTTCGAGATGCCGGCAGAGTTCACGATCACGTCAAGGCCTCCCAGGCGCTCGAGCGTGTCCTGGATGACGCGGGCCGGTGCCTCGGGGCCGGTGATGTCGATCTCGAGGAACTCGTAGCGGCGCCCGGTGGCCTCGATGAGGGAGCGGGTGGTGCCGTCGTCGTCGGCGATGCTCGGCACGAAGATGTCGGCGCCGGCCTTGGCGAGTGCGAGGGCGAACGCCTGCCCGAGGCCGGAGTTGCCGCCGGTGACGATCGCGACCTTCCCCTCCAGGGAGAAGACGTCGAGCGAGAAATCCGTGATGTCCATGGTCATGTCCTTCAGGGTGAGGGGTCGAAGTGGGGGAGCGGCGGTCACGTCGAGGAGAGCTCGGGTTCGGGCTCACGGGCTGCGTCCCGGCTCTCGCGGGCGTGGACCCGCATCGTCACGGTGCACAGGACCATGCCGATCACGGCCGCCAGGATCAGCACGGTGAACATCGCCGAGAATCCGCCGCCCTGGGCCGGGACGCCGTTGGCGGGGTCGCCGATCCACCACGAGGCGACGGCCGGCAGGAACGCGTCGGGCAGGTAGGCCAGTCCGGAGGCGAGGCCGATCACGCCGCCGCGCTGGGCGACCGGGATGCCCAGCTCGCCGACCGATGACCAGAACACCCCGCGCGCCGCGAAGACGGTGAGGCTCATGATGATCATCAGGGCGACGGCGATCCACAGCATGCCCGCCTGCCGGGGCAGGACGAGGTAGCCGACGGCGGTGAGGCCGACGATGACGAAGCTGACCCGCAGGAACCGCGGGGTGGAGCCGAAGTACTTGTCGACCAGGATGCCGCCGACGGGGCCGGCGAGGAACTGGAACACGTAGGTGCGGATCACGCCGATCACACCGATCATGCCCGCGGCGACGCCGAAACCGTCCTGCAGCAGCGGCGAGAGGTAGCCCATCAGGGTGTAGAAGCAGTACATCATCATCACGGAGCCGCCGATCAGCCACGTGTACTTGTTGGCTGCCGCCCGCAGCAGCTGCCGGGGGCCGACGGACTGGCGCTCCGCCTTGTCCAGCTGGTCCTTGCCCTGGTGGACGACGAACAGGACGAGGACCGCGAGCACGATCGCCAGGACCCCGTAGATCTGGATCAGCGTCGTCACGCCGGTGCTGGCCACGACGGCGCGCGCGACGATCACGGATCCGACGAGACCAATGATGGTGGTCGTCAGGCCGCGGATCCCCTCGAGGAAGCCGAACAGGCGGCCCTGCTCGCCCTCGCTGCCGAGCAGACCGATCGACTTCACCAGCGCTGACCAGTACAGCCCCATACCGAGCACCGCGAAGAGCACGTGCACGATCAGCACGGCCAGGTATCCCGGCGCTGTGGAGACGTACAGGTCCAGCACGCCGGTGCCCGCCATGGCGATGACGATCAGCAGCTTCGGCGAGAACCTGTCGGCGAACCAGCCGCCGACGAAGTACATGACGACGGCGACCGCGCCGAACACCGAGGTGACGGTGCCGTACTGCTGCAGGGAGAGGCCCAGGGCCTCCGCGCCGTCGTGGAGGAAGAGGAACCGCAGGTAGGCGACCTGGAAGACGACCCCTCCGGTCATCGCCAGGATCAGGAAGCTGACCGATCTTCGCATTCGGGTCATGAGGCCACTCCTTCGTGGGCTGATCGGGGAACGGGTGAGGGAGGCGGGAAGCCGCCCGCGATGACGGACGGGACCGCCACCAGGGCGGGGGCACCGCCCCGAGGGCGGGCGCACCGCCACCAGGACGGGGGGCACCGCCGTGAGGGCACAAAAAAAAGAGACCAGCAAGCAGTCGCCCCCCGAAGGGAGCGACGCCACTGATCTCTTGGTCTCTGTCGTGACGTCCGGGATGACCCCGGAGCTATGAAGTTTTGACGAAAGCTACCAGCGTGCCCGGCCGGGTGTCCAGCCGGTCATCGACGCCGCGCGGGGGCGGCCCGAGCGAGCCCGTCCGTCGCGGGCTCGCGTGGCCCTCACGGCAGCGTTCGTCGTCGGCTCACATCGCCCACACGGCCCGATCGGAGGTGGCCACGGCCAGGGCGCCGGCACCGAGCGCAGCGATGACGTCGCCGCGCTCGCAGACCAGTCCGCCGGCGATGACCGGGGTCGAGAAGTCCGCGCGCAGCCACTCGATGACGCGCGGGATGCATCCCGGCAGGATCTCGACGAAGTGGGGCTCGCCTTGGCGGAGCACCCGCGCCAGCTGGTGATACGAGATCGAGTCGACCAGGAAGTATCGCTGGACGGCGGTGAGGCCTGCCCGTCGGGCGGCCCGCACCACGGCCGGCTTGGAGGAGAGGATGCCATCGGCCTCGGTGTGGGTGGCCAGCCACTGGACGGCGACGTCCTGGGAGGACAGACCCTCGATGAAGTCGACGTTGACCAGGACGATCTTGCCGGCCGCGATGCACCGGGCCACGGTCTCCTCGATATCGATCAGGCTGCCGTAGAGCAGGAACAGGACCTCGTGGTCCGTCTCGAGAGCCGCCTCCAGCGCCCGGTCGTCCTTGATGCTGGTGATGACCGGATCGGACTGCAGCGACTCCCGGACGGCCTCCTCTCGGGACAGCGCGGCACGGTCCACACACATATCTGGTTCCTCTCGAGATGAACTGCCTCGCGGCCATGGCCTGCCGCGTCCCCGGAGAGCAGGGCGGGTGGTGCCGGCGGGAGGCACGTGCCCGATCGGGTCGGGGCCGCGGCGTCGAGGCGGGCCGGGAGCTTCCACGCTACCGGACCCGGAACGCGTGCCGACCGCGCGCGGACGCGCACGGCAGGGCATGCCGTGGGCCGAGTGGGAGCGGGGTTCTCGCGGCGCCTGTGATGTGCACGGGCACGGGTTCCGAACCGCAGACGTGGGTGGTTAGCTTGCCTCTGTAGGATTCCCGACCGGCCCTCGCCGATGTCCGGAGTGCGATGGCGGAGCACCTCGGAGTCGAGGCCGCCCGAGCGGCCCACGCCGCGCGATCACCGAACGGACTGACTCATGACCTTGTTCGCGCCCCTGCGACGGAGAGGAAGAGCGTTCCTCGCTCACCTGGCTGAACCGGAGTCGGTCACCAGCGGCCTGCAGATCCTCAAGGCAGTGGTCGCGGGCACCGCCGCGTGGTGGATCTCCGCCAATGTCCTGGGCTCCGAGCTCCCCTTCCTCGCCCCGTGGACCGCCCTGCTGACAGTGCACGCCACCGTGTACCGCTCGCTGTCTCGCGGAGCCCAGACCACCGTCGCCTCTGCCATCGGCGTCGGCCTCTCCTTCGCGATCGGTGCTGTGCTCGGCGTGAGCGTGTGGACCTTCGCCCTGGCCCTGCTGGTCGGGCTGGTCGGGGCTCGTGCCACCTGGATCCGCGACGAGGGCATCGCGATCGCGACCACGGCGATCTTCGTGCTCGGCAGCGGGTTCGGAGCCCAGCAGCCGTTGCTGAACGACCGGATCCTGGAGGTGGGGCTCGGTGTGGCCGTGGGGGTGCTGGTCAATCTCATGCTCATCCCGCCGCTGCGGGAGAGCCAGGCCGCCCGCTACGTCGACAGCATCAATCGCCGGATGGGCGAGCTGCTCGGTCAGATGGCCGAGGAGCTCTCGGAGGACTGGCAGACGGCTCACGCCGACAACTGGGTGGCCGAGACGCACGCGATGAGCGACGAGCTCACCACGGCCTGGCAGGCGGTCCGCTTCGCCCGCGAGAGCGAACGGGCCAACCCACGCCGGGGGCTGCGGCGGGCACGTGCACGGAAGAGTGGACGGAAGACCGGCGCCTCTGCGCAGAGCGAGGCCGAGAAGGCCTCTTACGAGGAGATCCTCACCCGCGTGGACGAGGGGATTTCACACCTTCGCCACCTGGCCCGGACACTGCGTGAAGCCGACTACGCCGACGGCGACTGGGATGCCGACTTCCGCGAGCGGTGGGTCGCGATCGTCCGCGACGCCGGCCGCGCCATCGCTGATCCCGACATCGAGGTGGAACCGATCGCCGACCGCCTCGAGGAGCTGACCACGGACCTGGCCGACCACACGGAGCTCCCGCGACGCTCGTGGCCGCTGTACGGGTCGCTGCTGGCGGGCATGCGCCACCTGGCCCTGATCGTCGACGACGTCGCCTCGGCGCGTGCGGCGCGCGAACAACGGGGGACGACCCCGACGGGCTGAGACGCCCGGCCACCCAGATATTGGCACGGTACGTCGAATTTCTCGGCGATTCCGCGACGCAAGCGGCCAAAGTTCGACGCGGCGGCGTGGGACAGGCCGAACGTGACCGGGCGTACGGATGCCCGTACGGACGGCCCGGTTCGGACCGCTGATCATCTCGCTATGCCTCCCCTCGCTCCGTCCCGCCATTGACCGTGACGCGTTCCACACCTAGGGTCTACTCAGGACGAGACGGTAAACGATTACTGGCACATGGGAGTGCACACGTATGAGGAAGCTCGACCACACGCAGGCCCGGCACGCCGCGATGCCGCTGGGCGGTATCGGCACAGGGAACGTTGCGATCTGCGCCGACGGGGCGCTGCGGCAATGGCAACTGCACAACGTCGGTAACCACCGCGGTGATCTGCCGGGAAGCTTCTTCGCGCTGCGTGTCCAGCACCCGGAGCCCCCGTTGAACGCCACGCGCATCCTGCAGGCGCCGCCGCCGGAGCCTCCGCCCGACGAAGCCGGCACACCACTGGTGACCGACGATCATGTGCCCCCGTGGCAGCGAGAACTCGTGGAGCGGGTGGGAGGGGCCCGCGGCACGTCTTTCCGGGCCACCTACCCCATCGCCGAGATCGATTACCACCTCGACCTCCCCCTCGAGGCCCATCTCCAGGCCTTCACACCGCTGGTACCGCTCGACGTCGACCGCAGTTCCCTGCCCGCTGCGATGTTTACCTTCACCCTCATTAGCACGGCCTCCGTGCCGATGGACGTCACGCTGGGCGCCGCGATGCAGAACCCCGTCGGGCACGACGGCCTGACAGCCCCGGACGGCGTGCACGCTGCCGGCTACGGCGGCAACACCAATCGCCTGCGCCGCCAAGGGGCCTGGACATCCCTGCTGATGGAGAACGCGGGGCTGGACCCGGTGGCCCCCGGCGCAGGATCCGCCGTCCTCTCCTGCGACGTCCCGTCGGCCGCCGCGCTGGCGCAGTGGACCGATCCCCACGAGTTCCTCGACCGCCTCGCGGCACGCACCCCCTTCGCCGAACGCACCCGCTCGGCGACCGCTGCCCACATGCCCGAGCAGCAGCCGGGCGTGCCCGCCGGCGCCACGGGCCCCAGCCCGGCCGGCAGTACCTGGAACGGCGGGCTCGCTGCCGCCGTGCACCTGGATCCGGGCGCCTCCGCGACCGTGCGCCTCGTCATCGCCTGGCACTTCCCCAACCGCTACGTGAACTTCCCCCAGCCCGGCCCGTTCGCCGAGCAGTGGGGCCCCAGTCGCTTCTGGCTCGGCAACCTCTACGCCACCCGCTATGCCGACGCGCTCGCCGTCACCGAGGAGGTCCAGGCGGACTGGGACGAGCTGGAGGCCGACACCCGTGCCTGGACCGACCTGCTCACCGACTCCACCCTGGATGAGGACTCGGCCGAACACATGGCGGCCCAGGCCGTCGTGGTCCGCAGTCCCACGTGCTTCCGCGGGGCCGACGGCACCTTTTACGGCTTCGAAGGCGTCAACGGCGCCTCCACCGGCGGTCATTCGGGTGTCGTGGGCGGCTCGTGCCCGCTGAACTGCACCCACGTATGGAACTACGCCCACGCCGTGGCCGCCCTGTTCCCGCAGCTGGAACGCTCGATGCGCGAGACCGAGCTCGACACCCTGCAGGCGCCCGACGGATCCGTGCCCCACCGGCTGATCGCCCCGACCTATCTGCCCCAGCTGTGGGACGTCCCGATCGGCGGTCCCCGGACGCCCGCCCTGGACGGGATGCTCGGCGTCATCCTGAAGACCTACCGGGAGCTGCGCTCCGGCGCCGTGGATACCGCGTGGCTCGAGCGGTACTGGGACCGGCTGCGCCTGTTGATGGCCCACATCCGCAGCACGTGGGACCCGGACGGCACCGGGGTCCTGCGCGGCATCCAGCCCAGCACCCACGACATCGACCTCACGGGCGTGAACACCTTCATGGGCACCCTGTGGCTGGCCGCGTTGCGCGCTCAGGAAGAGATGGCCCGCCTGTGCGGCGAGAACGCCTACGCCGATGAGCTGCGCGAACTGTTCGAGGGCGGCAGCAACGCCTATGACGCCCTGCTGTTCAACGGCGAGTACTACATCCAGCACCTCGAGCCGGAGGAGCAGGAGCGTGCGTTCCAATGGGGACGCGGCTGTCTCGCCGATCAGCTCATCGGCCAGTGGTGGGCCCACGAGCTCGACCTCGGCCACCTCCTGCCAGCCGAGCACGTCCGCTCTGCGCTACGCGCGATCGTCCGCCACAATCTCCGCCGTGGATTCCATGGTTTCGAGCACACCTTCCGCGTGTTCGCCGACCGCGACGACACCGGCCTGCTGGTGTGTTCCTGGCCCACCGGTGGCCGTCCCGAGGTCCCGATCCGCTACGCCGACGAGGTGTGGACCGGCACCGAGCAGCAGGTCGCCGCGCATTGCCTGCGCGAGGGCCTGACGGAGGAGGCCAGCGCGATCCTGCACGGGCTGTGGAACCGCTACGACGGTTCCCGGCGCAACCCGTTCAACCACATCGAGTGCGGAGACCACTACGTGCGTTCGATGTCCGGCTGGAGTGTGCTCGATGCGCAGACGGGACGGTCCTGGGATGCCACGACGGGGATCCTGCGCCTGACGCGACCGGCCGACGGGGCCCGGGTGCCCGTGCTGCTGGGGACCGCGTGGGGGTACGCGCGGGCAGCCCGAGCCGATGGGAGCGACGGGACCCACGAGGACGTCGAACTGGTCATGCTCGGCGGGTCCTCGCCTGTGCGGTCGGCCGGCTGGACGGTTCCGTCATGACCGTGTCGCTGCCCCCGCGCCGACCGCCGGGCAGGCGAGACGTGACCCGCCGCCGTGCCCTCGGCACGATGGGGGCCACCGGGCTTGCCTCGCTCGCGGCCCTCAGCGCCTGCGGCGGCGACCCGGGGGCCGCCACAGAGGGGGCCGGGGGAGATGCTGTCGAGTTCGTCTTCCTCGGGAACGTCAACCAGCGTGAGCAGTTCGATCAGCTCTTCGCCGCGTTCACCGAGAAGCACCCCGAGATCGACCTGCAGACGGCCGCGAAGTCGGGTTCTTGGGCCCAGTTCACCTACACGGTCGCCACGCAGATCGCCGGTGGCCAGCCGCCGGACATCATCCAGATGGCCACTGAGGGCCAGCGGCTGTTCGCCTCCAAAGGGGTCCTCGCCCCGCTGGATGATCTGATCGCCGGCGATCAGGACATCGTGGAGGACTACTACGACGACATCCACGACAACCTGCGGATATGGTCGACACAGTACGGCTCCCCGGACGGCAGCACGTACTACATGCCCGGCGGGTACAACCCCGTCGTCCAGTTCTGCAACATGGACCTTCTGACCGGCGCCGGCGTGGACCTGCCCGAGGACGGCTTCACCTGGAGCGACCTGATGGACGCCGGGAAGAAGGTCAAATCTCAGGGCGCTTTCCTCATGACCGCGGGGAACGGCTACTGGCACGATGTGCTCCCTTGGTTGACTAACAACGGCACGTCGAGCCTTGATGAGGACTGGGCCCGTGCGACGATAAATTCCCGCGAAGCGATCGAGGCCGCCGAGTTCGCGCGCGAGCTGGTGGCGAAGGGCTACGCCCCCGAACCTGGCGGGAGCTATGACGCTCCCACCCTCATGCAGCGCGGCGAACTGGCCACCTTCACGACGGCGCCTACGGCATCGTCAATGCCGACCGCATCGAGATGACCGACTCGATCCGGGTGGTGCCGTTCCCCAACAACGGCGTCCACGGTTCCCCCGTCGGCTGGGACGCCTGGGACATCACCGCCGCCTCGGAGCGGACCGACGAGGCCTGGTCCGTCATCAAGTACCTGATCTCCGCTGAGGCCGCCTCGTTCTTCGCTGAGACAGGGGGCACCATCGTCCCGGCGCGGCGCTCCGTGGCCACCAGCGATGCCTTCCTCGCCGGCGCCCCCGAAGGCAGCGAATGCCTCGTGGACGCCCTGGAGACCGCCACTCCCGTGCCCTCGCCCGAGCGTGGCCCGGAGATCCAGGACATCGTCGAGGAGGGATGGCTGCAGATCATCGCCGGCTACTCCGACGCACGCCGCCAGCTCCAGCGCACCTACGACAAGATCGGGCCGCTGCTGTCATGACCACCCACACGACCGGCACCCCACCATCCGTCCCTCAACCCGCCGGCGCCCGCCGCGCCGGCGACAGGTCTTCCGACGCCGCGTCTACCGCCCGCACCCGTCGCCGGGATCTGCGGCAGAACTGGCTGGGCTACGTGTTCCTGTCCCCGGCCGCGATCCTGTTCCTGATGTTCATCGGCGGGCCGTTCCTGGTCGCGATCGTGCTGAGCCTGTACTCGTGGGACCTGCTGACCACGCCCGAGTTCGTCGGCCTGGAGAACTTCGTCAAGCTGTTCCAGGATCCCGTTCTCGTGCAGGCCTTCGCCAACACGTTCCTGTTCGCCCTGGCCTCCGTCATCACCCACGTCGTCGGCGCGCTGCTGCTGGCGCTCGCCGTCAACGCCGTCGCCAGCCGCGTCATCTCCTACCTGGTCAGAACCGCTGTGTTCTTCCCCTTCATCATCTCCTGGGCTGCCGTGGCACTGTTGTGGCAGTACATGCTCGACCCCGGGTTCGGGCTGGTCAATCACTACATCGAGCGTGTCGGCCTGACCCCGCCGGACTGGTTCCTGGACCCCGCGTGGGCATTGCCGGCGATCATCGGCATCGACTTCTGGCACACCCTCGGATTCACCTTCATCATCATGCTGGCCGGCCTGCAGACTGTCCCAAATCAGCTGATCGAGGCGGCGAAGACCGACGGGGCGAGCCGGTGGCAGGTGTTCTGGAACGTCACCGTGCCGATGATGTCCCCGACTCTGTTCTTCGCCATGGTCGTCACCTTCATCGGGGCCTTCCAGATCTTCGATCCGGTCCAGATCATCACCGGCGGGGGCCCCGACGACGCGACTCTCACGCTCGTCATGTATCTGTACGAACAGGGCTTCCAGGCCTTCCAGATCGGCTACGCCTCCGCCGTCGCCTTCCTCGTTTTCGTGGTGATCATGGTGGTGACGCTGCTGCAATTCTGGGGCTCGAAGAAGTGGGTGTACGAACAATGACCACCGGTGCCTCCATCCCTCACGCAGCCGATGCGCCCACCGCGGCGAGCAGCTCGTCGTCGCCCGCCGGCAGGCCAGGCTGGCCGCGGCGACGCCCGCGCCCGGGCGCGATCCTGCTGAACATCGGTCTGCTGGTGTTCGCGGCGATCATGGCCGCCCCGCTGGTGTGGCTGATATCGACGAGCTTCACCGACCCCGCCGAGGCCTTCCAGATCCCGCCGAACTGGCTGCCGAAGCAACCCACACTGGCCAACGCGGCCTCGGTGGGTGAACTGATTCCCTTCGGGCAGATGGCGCTGAACAGTCTGATCGTCGCCGTCGTCACCACGGGTGGGTCCCTGATCGTCAGCGTGCTGGCGGCCTATGCCTTCTCGCGGTTTCGGTTCCGCGGCCGCTCCAGCGCCTTCATGGTCATGCTCAGCGCCATGATGGTGCCGGCGCAGCTCCTCATCATCCCGGTGTTCATCCTGATGCGAAGTCTCGGCCTCGTGGACACGCTCGTGGCACTGTGGTTGCCGGGCCTCATCCACGTGTTCTCGATCTTCTTTTTGCGGCAGTACTTCAACTCCATTCCGCGCGACCTCGACGAGGCCGCGATCATCGATGGTGCCGGGCATCTGTGGATCCTCTTCCGGATGCTGGTGCCCCTGTCCGGACCGGCTCTCTCGGCGCTGGCGATCCTCGTGTTCGAAGCCTCCTGGAACAACTACTTCGCACCGCTGATCTTCATCAGTACTCCGGAGAACATGACGTTGCCGCTGGGCCTGGTGACCCTGCAGGACGCGCAGGCCGGAGCGGCGCCGGCCACCTTGTTCGCCGCGATGACCATGATCGTCGTGCCGGTGCTGATCATCTTCTTGATCTTCCAGCGACAGTTCGTGGCCAGCATCGCCACGGCCGGGCTGAAGGGCTGAGATGGGTGCGGGACGCAGGCGGGGAGCGGCCGGTCTCGGTGAGGCGGATGCCCGTGAGGCCGGCCGCGGGGCCGGATTGCCCGAGCGTCCAGGCCGTAGGGGCGCCGACGGCGGAGATGTAGATCTGCGCGCAGCCCTGCGCCGAGCGTGGGCGAGTCTGCCGGTTCTGTTGCTGGGCAGTGCCCTGGTCACCCTGGCGGCGCTCGCGACGGTAGGGGCCGGACGTGTGGGTCTGCTTCCTGCATTGTCGCTGGCGTTAGTGGTCGTTCCGCCGCCGCTCATGGCGCTGGTCGGTGTGTGCTGCGAGATCGTCGACGAGGCCGAGCCCTCTTTCTCGGGTCTTCTCGGACATCTGCGGCGCCTGACTGTTCCGGCGATCGGCATCTGTGCGGTGCCCCTGATACTTGCCGGGCTGACGATGACGGCACTGCTCGCCTACGGGCGCGGTGGCGGAGCCGTCATGCTCGTCCCGGCCGCTTTCGGGGCTACCGCCACCGTGATGGCGCTGGTCTGTGCTCTGGTGCTGCTGCCGATGCGCGCGAGCGCTGCGGGGATGACGGGCCGACGCGTCCGGTTGGTGAATCCGCATCTCTGGCTGCTGAGCCTGCACCTCGCGGCCCGAACACCGTTGCCATTCCTCGCAGCTGCGGTCGTCGGCGGCCTGGGAATCGCCCTGTCCCTCACGGTCTCCAACTCGCTGTTCCTGCTGGTGCCTGCTCCGTTCGCCTTTGTGGTGGCCGCCGCATCAAAAATGGCGCCCGGGGCGCCGGAAATCGTGGACAGGCGGATTCCGTAGCCCCGGAGGAGTGAAGAGATCCACCCCCGACAGCCCCTGACTCGGCGCGCGGCGAGCACCGCATCATTGTCGTCGGAGGGGCGTCGTCGACATTCGCCCTGTCGCGCGGCTGATCGCCGCAGCAGCCCAGCATTGGCACACGACGTCGCATGTTTGGACGATTCTGCGACGCCAGTGGCCAAAGTTCGACGGGGCGGAGGCTGTATCGGTGCGTCGGCGGCATGACGGCCGGACAGCTTCGGTCCGCACCGTCGGGGATGCTGCACGACATGGATGAGAACAGGTCACCGGACCCGCTGGTCATCGCCGACCGCGCGGCCTGGCGCGGATGGCTGGACCACCACGAGCACACCTGTGACGGCGTCTGGCTGCTGCTGGCGAAGAAGGAGCGGGACTCGCCGACGACGCTGACCTACGAGGAGGCCCTCGACGAAGCACTGTGCAGCGGCTGGATCGATGGCCAGCGCACCACTTACGACGAGCGCAGCTTCCGGCAGCGATTCACGCCGCGGCGGACCCGGTCGATTTGGTCCCAGCGCAACGTCGTGATCGTCGCGCGACTGGCCGACGAGGGCCGGATGCGCGAGCGCGGCCAGGCGGAGATCGACCGGGCGAAGGCCGACGGGCGCTGGGAACGCGCCTACGCCGGCCCCGCCACGGCCGAACCCCCGCCGGATCTCCTCGCCGCGCTGGCCGCGGCGCCCGAGGCTCAGGCAGCGTTCGAGCAGCTCACGCGCTCGGCCCGGTTCTCCGCGCTGAGCCCGATCCTCACCGCGGCCACGGAGCGCACTCGCCAGCGCAGGATCGCCGCGCTGATCGCCCGCCTCACCTCCGGATGAGCGTCTCGCTCAGCTCCCAGAGCCGGCGAGCCGAGGCCGGATCGACCGCGTGCGGCACCACGGTGGTCTCGGGAGCGGTCATGTCGATCGGCTGAGGATCCAGGTCGAGCTCGGAGATGTCGTTGTCCTTGAGGTAGACGCCCCCGATCTCCGCGAGCAACGGGCTGGTCGCCGTGAACACGCTGGTGCTGGCGCCCTGCTGGAGCGTCTTCTTCTCGTGCTCGGGGTCGATGATCTGCTGGCCGTGCTCGTCGATCAGCCCCTGCGCGCGCAGCGCCTCGGAGTCCATCCCGCCGCTGGCGGTCGCCCCCGGAGCCCGGGCCGGGCCCAGGCTCGTGGTGACGATGATGCCGGGGTGGACGGCGTAGCCGCGGATCCCGTCGGCCGCCCATCGACGGTCGAGCTCGACGGCGAAGAGCACGTTCGCGGTCTTGGACTGCCCGTAACCGAGCAGACCCATCTCGTCGTAGCCCGATTCGAAGTGGGGGTCCTCCCAGCGGATGCCGGAGAGCCGGTGCCCGCCGGAGGTCACGTTGACCACGCGGGCACCCCCGGCCGCGCGCAGTGCCGGCAGCAGTGCGAGGGTGAGCTGGAAGTGGCCGAGGTGGTTGGTGGAGAACTGGGACTCGTAGCCGCGCGCGTCCCGCACCAGGGGCCCGGCCATGAGCCCGGCGTTGTTCAGCAGCACGTGCAGGGGGCGGCCGGTGGCGAGGTAACGCTCGGCGAAGGCGTCGATCGAGTCCGGATCCATGAGGTCGAGCCGGCTGGTCTCGACCCGGTCGATGCCTGCGAGCTTCGCCGCGGCCGCTTCTGGATCGCGGGAGCCGACGGTGACGGAGGCGCCGGCCGCGCTCAGGGCGCGGGTGGTCTCGCGGCCGATGCCGTGGTGACCGCCGGTGACGACGACGTGGGTGCCGGTGAGGTCCCGACCGGCGAGGACGTCGTCGGCCGTATTCGCAGCGGTGAAGCCGCTGCCGAGGGGGCGCTGCTTATCGAGGACGGACTGGGGGAGCTGGATGTCGGTGGCCTGTGCGGCGGGTATCTGTGTGGTCATGTCTCCACTGTGCGGCGAGTGCGGCGAACTCTGAATACTTGTCAGTCCGGATTTCTTGCGCGAGAGTACGGGCATGCGCCCTGATCATCTGTCCCAGGTCTTCGATGTCGTCGACGTGCGGGGCGTCCTCTCGGGCGGCTTCGCGGTGCAGGGACCGTGGGTCTCCAGGGCGCCGATCGAGGGCCTGAAGTTCTTCGCGCTCGTCAGCGGACGAGCTCACGTCCTGGCCGACGGGCTGACCGAGCCGCTCGAGGTGGGCGCGGGTGATGTCCTCCTGCTCAACGAGAGCCGCTGGTTCGAGGCATGGGGCGGGGAGGGCGCCGGGCCCCGACGCGAGATGGTGCCGGAGGAGGGCTTCTCCACGGCTCGCTTCACCCCGGCCGGCGGCCTTCACGACGTGCTGGTCGGCGGGCACGTCGAACTGAGCCCGGCCGGCCGGACGCTGCTGACGAGCGCACTGCCGCAAGTGGCGCATGTGCACGGGACCGGCCCGTCGGCCACGAACCTCCGCGGCAGCGTGCACCGGATGTTCCTCGAGGTCGCGACCGACCGGATCGGCTCCGCCTTCGCGATGCGCCAGCACGGCCAGCTGCTGCTGCTCGAGATGCTTCGCGCCTATGTCGAGCAGGACGAGCTGCTGCCCGGCTGGCTGCGACTGCTGACCGACGAGCGTCTGCGCCCGGCGGTGAGTCTCCTGCACGACGAGCCCGGCCGGGCCTGGGGCCTGGCCGAGCTCGCCCGTGCCGCGGCGATGTCCCGCACGACCTTCGCCGAACGTTTCCGGGCGGTCGCCGGCATGCCGCCCTTGGCCTACCTCAGCCGCTGGCGGATGCTGCTGGCCCAGCACGCACTGCGCGAGGCCGGGACCCGCATCTCCGTGCTCGCCCGCGAGCTCGGCTACTCCTCCGAGAGCGCCTTCAGTGCCGCTTTCAAACGTGAGGTGGGGATGGCGCCGAGGACGTTCCGGCAGGGCCTCACCCCGCCACGAGTGGCATGAGTATCGGGACCCCGCTCCTCTGCCGGGTCGGGGATGGGGCCCTGCGCGTCTTTCGGCGACGGGACGAGCGGAGCGTGCGCGCTGCGTGTCGCGGCGAGATCGACGACGACGCACCGGAGGGATCGCGAGCTCGGGCAATGCTCGGCGCATGAACTTGTCGAAGTGCGGCACCGTGCACGCGGCGTCACCGTGTGCCGGTCCTTTGGGAGCTTAGTCGACTTTATGGATGACAGATCAAGCTACCCAAAGACGAGGACGTGTCAGTCGTGGCGAGAGCAATGGGTTGCACCGACCACGCTCAGCGTCGCGGTCGCCTCGGATCGTCAAGCGTCCATCCGCCGAGGGGGCTGCCGTGAACTCCACGCCCACCCCATCGAGTACGCCCAGGCGAGGACGTGCCGCAGCGAAGTGCCTAGAGCGCCCCGTACGGCGATGTCCCGGGTCCTCGCGAGCGGCACGGGCAGCGGGCGCCCCAGTGCCGTATTGGCATACGCGAGGAGCCCGGCGGTGCGGGCACGGCGCCGGCAGCGCCTCGCGAACGCCTGCCAGGCGGCGCTGCTGTGGAGCGGCCCGTCTGTCGCGGTCGTTGCTCGCAGCAGGACCGGCACGACATCGAGGGCGTCGAGCCAACCGAGTGTGATGCCCTGTCCGCCGATCGGGCTGATCTCGTGGGCGGCGTCCCCGATCAGCGCCCCGCTGCAGCTGACCAGGCGTCTCGCAGTGCGTCGGCGCACTGTGAATGCGCTGATCATCGTCGCCGACTCCGGGTCCAGCTGCACCCCGGTGCGTTCGCGGACCTTCTCGACCAGGGCGGCGGCTGTGGCCGCAGATGGGGGAGCGGGCCCCATGTGCACGACCCAGCGGCGACGTCCGTCGGGCAGCGGGAAGGATTCGACGACGCCGCCCGGTTCGAGGTGGATGAAGGCATTGCGGCAGACGCGCTCGCCGACCGGATCAGCGAGGTCGCCCATGAGATAGGCGTCGGGGTACTGCGAGCCGGTGGCGCCGATGCCGAGGAGATCGCGTACTCGGCCGTGGGCTCCGTCGGCCCCCACGATGACGCGGGTACGGAGCACGGCGGGCACTGACTGGTCGCGGGGCTGCGCGGTCACCTCGACTCCGCTGGTCGTCTCCTGCAGTGACGTCACCTCCCAGCCGCGCCGCAGCGCCTCGGGAGCGAGTTCGACCAGACGGCTCTCCAGGAGCTTCTCGGTGCGGCTCTGCGGCACGCTGAGCACGAACGGCCGGTTCGGCCAGGCCTGCGCGAAGTGCAGCTGGCCGAGGTCGTGCCCACGGCTGCGCGCAACGCCGCGCCTGATGCGTGAACCGGAGGCCATCGCGGCACTCTCCAGACCCACCATCTCTAGCGCCGCCAGCGCCGGAGGATGCAGGCCGATGCCGCGGGAGTGTGCGCTGGGGGCGGCGCGGCGCTCCAGCACGAGCACGTCGACGTCGCGGGCCGCAAGGAGACAGGCGAGGAACAGGCCCGTCGGCCCGCCGCCGACGATCAGCACGTCGCAGTTCAGCGGCGGTTGCCGGTCCGTCGGCCCATCCCCGCCGGATGCCGTCCGTTCCGGCGCGGTCATTGCCGGGGAACGTCGTGGGTCAGCAGCAGGCGCCATGGGCCCAGCTCGCTCACATCCCAGCCTTCGGGCGCGAGGGCGCCCAGTTCGGCGGCGGTGAAGCTGCGGCGGATCGAGATCAGCCCGTCCTCCCGGATGAAGGAGCCGGGGAAGAAGGGCCAGGTGCCCACCGAGAACAGGGCGTAGGCGAGGCGATCGCGCTGGATGTCGCTGTGGACCACCGCGGTGCGGGCCAGTCGCCGGGAATCGGCCAGCAGGTCCCGCAACCCGGCGTCCTCGAGGTGGTGGAGCAGGTGGTTGGAGACCACCAGGTCGAACTCCGCACCCTCGGTGACCAGGTCGGAGGAGAGGGCCCGTCGGAAGCGCACGCCTTCGACGGGCCGCTGACGCATCGCCCAGGCGTGCGCCCGCGGGTCGGGATCGATGCCGGTCACGCGCAGGTCGAAGCCGTCGCGGCGCGCCCAGCGGGCCAGGGCCCGGGCGAGGTCCCCGCCGCCGCTGCCGATGTCCAGCAGCGTGGTGGGACTCGCGCGGTGCAGTCGCGGGCGCAGGTGCCGGCGGTAGGTCGTGCGCCAGCCGGTGACCAGGGAGTTGATGACGCGGAACTGGGCGTAGGTGCGCTCGAGCCGGCGCAGATCGCAGTCCGGGTCGTCCATGCGCTCGGCGGCGTGGCGGTCTCGCTCGGTCAGGTCTGGCACGCGGAGCCGCTCCGGCATGCGAGGGCGCTGCGCCGCGCGAGAACGACCGGAGACGCGGGGTCGACCAGGCACGCGCGGCGCCGTCACGGGTGGATGCTCAGTGCGGCGTCGGTCAGGGCGCCGGTCCCGGGCTCGGGCGCGGAGGCGGCGACGGGGGCGCCGATCGTGGTCAGCAGGGCCGTCTCGACCGTCAGCCCGGGACCGAATGCCATGGAGCACACGCGCTCCTCGGCGCCGGGGGCGGCCTCGTCCAGGATCCGGCGCAGCACGAACATCACGGTGGCGCTGGACATGTTGCCGAAGTCCCGCAGCGTCTCGCGGGCGGGGACCAGCTGGCTCTCGTCCAGCTCGAGCTTGGCCTCGACCTTGTCCAGGATGCTGCGGCCGCCCGGATGGATCGCCCAGCGCTCGATCTCCCGGTAGGGCCGCTGCGCCACCGACGGGTCGTGGGCGAGCAGCGGGATCAGGGCGCCGGTGATGTGCTCGTCGATGATGTGCGGGACGTAGGTGCCCAGCACCATCTCGAAGCCGTTGTCACCGATGTTCCAGGCCATGGACTCTTCGCCCACGGGGGTCAGCACGGTCTCGAAGTGGTCCAGCTGCAGCAGCGGCGAGCTGTGGGGGAGGTCCTTGCCGGTGATGATCGCGGCGGCGGCGCCGTCGCCGAACAGTGAGGAGCCGACGATGGTGTCGGGATCGTTCGAGGTGCGCACGTGCAGCGTGCACAGTTCGACGGTGGCGACCAGCACCACGGCGTCGGGATCGGCCCGGCAGATGGTCTGGGCCTGGCGCAGCGCGGGCAGGGCGGCGTAGCAGCCCATGAATCCCAGGTGGTAGCGCTGGACGGAGGGTTCCAGGCCGAGCGCGCGCACGATGCGGTAATCCGGCCCCGGCGCGAAGAACCCGGTGCAGGAGACGGTGATGACGTGGGTGACGTCGGCCCGCTCGATGCCTTCGGCGACCTCGAGGGCGGCGGCCGCGACGCCGGTGTACAGCTCGGTGGCCTCGCGGGCGAAGATCTCGTTGCGGGTACCGGTGGTGGGGTTCAGGAACCGGCCGGTGCCGACCTCGAAGAACACGGGCTCCTCATCGGCCGACGGGCCGTCCCATTCGGAGATGGCGCTGTAGCGGCGCTCGATCCCGGAGGAGTTGAACGAGGTGGCCACCAGGCGCTGGCCGAGGCGGCTCAGGTCGGGCTGGGCGGCGAAGACGTCGCGGACGTCGTCCTGGGCGAGCTCGGTGGAGGGGACTGCGACTTCCAGGGACCGGAGAGTGACCGTCATGGTTCATTGTCGGGCCGGGAGCGGGGGAGGGGCAATGGTCTGAACGGATGGTCGCTCCCGGCCCTGGTTCGTGAGAGGCCTTGGCCGGAGCAACGGCCCGGCACGGGTCAGGTGGCGGCCACCCATGCATGATGGGTCCGCTGCCACCCCGATAGGGCGTGCTCGAGCTCGGCGGTGAGGGTGGGCGCGTCTGCGGAGATATCCCGTGTCTCTGCCGGATCGAGGTCGAGGTCGAACACCGCCCGGGAGACCGTGATCGGAGGATCCATACCCTCCCGCGCTCCGATGACCAGCTTGTATCGACCGCGGCGCACCGCCCACTGGTCCTCGTACGTCCACATCACCGTGCGCTCCTGGGATGCCTCGTCGCCGGGCCCGGTCGTCTCCGCGGGGCCGGGCTCGGTCGCGGCAGGTTCCGCTCGGCCATGGCCCGGGGCTTCTGCGTCGTGCACCCGGTCCGCACCGCGCAGTGTCTCCAGCTGGGAGACCCCGTCGACGTCCGCCAACTCGGGCTCGGCACCGTCGACCGCATGCAGGATCGTCGGCAGCAGGTCCATCATGAGGCCCGGACGGTTGACCTCGGTGCCGGCCGGCAATCGGGCGGGCCAGGCCGCGATGCTCGGGACCCGGGTGCCGCCCTCGAACACGGAGCCCTTGGAGCCGCGCAGTCCGCCCGCGGAGCCTCCTGTGTAGGAGATCTCCTCACCGCCCAGCCAGTTTCGGCTCTCGCGCGAGGGTCCGTTGTCGGAGGAGAAGACCACCAGCGTGTTCTCCCGGGCGCCGGCGGACTCCAGTGCTGCCAGGATCTCGCCCACGGCATCGTCGAGGGCCGCGATCATGGCGGCCATCTCGCGCCGGCCCTCAGGAAGGTGGGCGACGCGGGCCATGTGCTCGGCCGGGGCGTGCATCGGATAGTGCGGAGCGTTGAAGGGCACGTAGCAGAAGAAGGGATTCCGGGGCGCCTGGCGGGCGATGAACTCCGCCGCGCGGCGACCGAGGACGGTGGTGAGGTACTCGCCGTTGAGCCAGACCTCGTCCTCGCCGTCCCACAGATCGTGGACGGGATCGTGATCGCCCCAGTAGAAGATGTGCGAGTAGTAGTCCACGCAGCCGGCCCTGATGCCGAAGACCTCGTCGAAACCGTAGTTTCCCGGCGCATACTCGGCGTCGACCCCGAGGTGCCACTTGCCGAACAGGCCTGTGGCGTAGCCGCGATCACGCAGGAGCGAGGCCATGGTCTCCTGCGGAGGAAGGCCGGGGGTGTCCCGGCGGCCTCCCAGGATCTCCTCGACCCCGGCGTGCGCCGGGTACTTACCGGTCAGCAGCGAGGCCCGCGAAGGCGAGCAGACGGGAGAATTCGCGTACCACTGGGACAGCTTCACCCCGTCAGCGCACAGGGAATCCAGATGCGGGCTCGGGATGTCCTCGGAGCCGAAGCAGCCGAGGTCTCCCCAGCCCAGGTCGTCCGCGTAGAGGACGATGACGTTCGGGCGGGGATCGACGGGACGAGGGTCGACGGGGCGCTGGCCGTCCTGAGGGCGGTCGGCGGTCATGATCACTCCTTGAGAGCGCCGGCGGTCATACCGGCGACGAGTCGGCGCTGCAACAGCGAGAACAGCACGATGGTGGGAAGTGCGGCGACCACGGAGGCAGCCATCACCACGCCCCAGTCGGTGCCGTACTCCCCGAACAGGCCGGCGATGCCTACCTGCACGGTCTTGACGGATTCGCTGGTGAGGAACACCTGGGCGAAGAGGAACTCATCCCACATGGCGATGAACGCGGTGACGGCCACGGTGACCACGCCGGGCCACACCAGCGGCGCGATCACCCGAGTGATGACGGTGAGGGTCGAGGCGCCGTCGATCCGTGCGGCCTCGTCCAGGGTGCGTGGCACGGAGTTGAGGAACCCGGTCATGAGCAGCGCCGCCAGGGGCGTGGTCATCGCGACGTAGACGATGATCAGCCCCGCGTACGAGTTCAGCAGGCGCAGCTCCGCGAAGACCAGGTACACCGGCGTGATGAGCACGACGAACGGCAGCAACTGCGTGGCCACCAGCACCAGCATCACAGCTGGCCTGCCGCGGAACGCGAAACGTGACAGTGCGAAGCCGGCCAGCGTCGCGATGGCCACCGTGATCACGGTGCCGACGCTGCACACCAGCAGGCTGTTGGGCAGGTACCTGCCGAAGTTCGTGGCCTCGAACAGTCGTGCGTAGGAATCCAGGCTCAGGTCGGACAGTGCGTTCGACCAGGTCACGCCCTGCGAGATCTCCTGGACCGGTCGCAGCGAGCTGTACAGCATCCACGCCACAGGGAAGAGGATCACCGCCAGCACCACGGCGAAGGGCGCCAGGAACAGCAGATCACGAGGCCTGCGCGCGTCACTCGAGCGGCGCGGTCGCACCGGCCGAGCAGCGGAAGCTCTGGAAGATGCCGTCCGTGTCATCGCGTCTCCTCCCGGTCCGAGGTCAGGCGCATGTAGGCGACAGCGAAGACCGCCATGATCGCGGTCATGACCAGGCCGATCGCGGCGCCTGCGCCGAGCTCGTTGTCGAAGAACGCGGCGTTGTACAGCTCGGTGGCCAGCACCGCCGTGTATCGGCCGGGGCCGCCGCCGGTGGTCAGCCATACATAGACGAAGTTGTTGAACGTCTGGATCACGGTCACCAGCACCACGATGGTGATCACCGGTCGCAGGCCGGGCAGGGTGACGCTGCGGAAGGAGGTCCAGCGACCGGCACCGTCCACCGAGGCGGCCTCGTACTGCTCGGACGGAATCGACTGCAGTCCGGCCATCAGGACCATCACCACGAACGGCAGCTCACGCCAGACGATGATCGCCACGATCGACCACCACACGGTGCTGGTCTGTGCGAGGAACGGGATCCCGTTCTCGACCAGGCCCAGTCCGGTCAGCGCCTGGTTCAGAACTCCCGAGCTGCCATCGAGGATCCATCGCCAGGCGGCGATGGCGACCACCTGCGGCACCATCCACGGGATGAGGATGATCGTGCGGGACACCCCACGCAGCTTCCAGCGCCGCAGGACGGGGGACTGCAGCGCGAGCGCCAGGGCGAGCCCTATCAGCAGTCGCAGCACCACTGTCATGGCCGTCAGCCAGACCACGGTGTTGACCGCGGCTCCGCCGAAGTCGCCATTGCTCCACAGCTCCGAGAAGTTCTCCGCACCCACCCATTCGCCGTCGCGGGGGGATTGGTACGGCGAGAGGCTCTGGAAGGCCAGGACCACGTTGTAGACCGAGGGAACGAGGAACAGAAGGGCGATGACGGCCAGCGCCGGCGTGCTGAGCAGGTACGGCTGCAGCGGTCGGGCAGCTCGTCGCGTGGGAGGGCGTGAGTCCTTCTGCGCGGGTGCGGACGGCGGTGCCATGCGTTACTCCTCCAGCTCGTCGGCGAGTCTGGTGATGATCCGGTCGGCCGCCTGGGCGGGTTCCGCTTGGCCCGAGTAGACGGCGGAGAACTGCTGGTTCACGAGTTCCTGCAGAGCGGCGATGGTGATCGGAGCGTCCGCGTATCGCGCGAAGGATCGTGCGTGGGGAAGCTGGTCGATGAATCCCTGCTCGGAGGGGTCGACGTCGACCTGGGTGAGGGTCCCGGCCGACGCGGGGTACTGCGGGTAGGTCCGGAAAGTCTCCGGGCTGAGCAGATGGGTGACGAACTCCCAGGCCGCCTCCGGCTCCTGGCAGTTCGCGTTGATGCCCAGGGCCCGGCCTCCCAGATGGGTCGCGCCGTCCTTCAGGCCCGCGGGCATCGGCGCGGTGAGCAGCTCCGCCTCGACGCTGTCCCGGGCCGTGCGGAAGGCCGCCGGGGGCATGAAGGTCATCGCGCAGGAGCCGTCATCGAGCGCGCCGATGATGCTCGGATCGCCGTAGTCGGTGACGGCCTGCATCGCGGTGGGAGTGATGCCTTCGGTGAAGAAGGCGGCGAAGTAGTCGATTGTCGCGGTCAGCTGCTCCGGGTCGACGCCCACACGCCAGAGGTCACCGTCAGCCTCGATGAGCTGGGCGCCGTGGGCCCATAGGTGGTAGTTGATCGGGAACCACTGGGCGCTGGAGAACTGTGCCCCGGCGGGGAAGACGAATCCGTGGATCTCCCCGTCGGAATCCTCGGTGATCCGTGCGGCAGTCTCGGCGAGTTCCTCCCAGTCCTGGGGCGTGCGGTCGATCCCGGCGCGCTCGAGCAGATCGGGGCGGTAGACCAGAGCCATGGTGTCCGCCGTCCACGGGATGGCCCACATCGACCCGTCATAGGTGGTCATATCCGTGGCCAACAGCTCGTCGGCGCCCTGGGGCGGGGAGCCGGTCAGCAGATCGTCCAGCGGTGTGAGGATCCTGGGCTCGGCCATGAAGGAGACGTCGGTGAACGCGAGCTGGGCGATGTCCGGTCCGGAGCCGGCGTTGGCCTCGCGGGCGAACTGCTGGGGATTGTTGGGGGAGAGGGTCTCCATGGTGACGCGGTAGTCGGGATGCTCCGCGTTCCAGGCGTCGATCGCTTCGACCAGTCCAGCGGCTTGGTCCGCGGGATCGAATTGGCGGAAGACCCGGTCCCCGTCGGTGTCCCCGCCGCTGCATGCCGATAGCGGCGCCGCCAGCAATCCGGCAGCGAGCACGGTACGTCTCCTCATGGCGCCTCCCCGTCGAGTACTGCCGGGGCGAACCCGGCGCGCACCGGATGTCCTGGGATCCGGTGCGCGCCAGTAGACATGATCAATTTGACATAGTCAATAGGTGCCCGCGAGGGCTTCGCGGCACGGCGGCCCGTAGCATCGGGCAGATGAGCGGGGCGAGCGAGACGGCTATGACAGGCGCGGTGCGTCGCGGGACGAACCTTCCTCGAGTCGCGGGATACAACCAGGTCCTGGTGCTCGACCTGATCCGGCGCGCGCCCGGGCTCAGCCGCAGCGACCTGGTGCGGCGCACAGGGTTGACGATGCAGACACTCTCGAACATCTGCCGTCGCCTGGTGGAGGCCGGGCTGATCCGCGAAGCCGGCCGAGTGCGTTCGGGCATGGGGGCACCGCGGATCGTCTATGAGGTCGAGCCCGAGGGGCGGTACGCCGTCGGCCTGCACATCGATCCTGCCCGGCTGACCTTCGCCGTGCTCGACCTCGCCGGGAAGGTGGTCGCCGAGCGGACATCGCCGGTGCCGGATCCTTCGGACCCGCCGCACGTTCTCGACGCCATCGACGGCGGCGTACGCGCTGTACTGAGAGAGCTCGAGATCCCGATGGATCGAGTGGCCGGGCTAGGGGTCGCCACGCCCGGCCCGATCGACGCTCCGCGCGGGGTGGTCGTCGCCCCGCCCCAGCTGCCCGGCTGGGATCTCGTCCCCCTGCGAGACGATCTCCAGGCGCGGTTGGAGATGCCCGTGGTGCTCGAGAAGGACAACACCGCGGCCGCCATGGGCGAGGTGTGGAAAGCCCCCCGGGACGGCGAGAGCTTCGCCTTCCTGTATCTGGGAACCGGTGCGGCCGCCGGGATCGTGCGGGACGGCGAGGTGCTGCGCGGCTCCGGGGCAAGCTTCGGGAATATCGCGCATATGGCTGCTGACCCCGACGGGCCGCACTGCTCCTGCGGCGGGCGGGGGTGCGTCAACGTCTCGGCCTGGCCGGGCGCGATCGTGGCCGACGGCATGGCCGCGGGTGCTCTGGAGCCCGTGGACACCGGCGATCCGCACGCTGTCGAGCTGGCGCTGGCCGAGCTGGCGCGCGCGAGCCGGGAAGTGCCGGATTCGTCCGCTGCCCAGGTCCTCGAGCGCGCGGCGGGCAGCTTCGCCCGGGTCGCCGTGCAGCTGGCGAACCTGCTGGACCTCGATGCGATCGTCTTCGGAGGGTCGCAATGGCCGGCGTTGGAAGAGACCTTCCTGCGGGTCGTGCCCGAGCTCGTCAATCGAGCGTTCATCGCTCGCTCGTTCCGCTCCGTCGAGGTGCGAGGCACCTCCGTCGGCGGGCCGGTCGGGGCGATCGGCGCCGCAGCGCTGGTGCTGCAGGAGACGATGTTCGACGCGACGGGACAGCTGCACCTGCAGTGAGCGGGAAGCCGGCTGACATCGAGACGGCGATCCTTCCCGGTACAGTGACCTGGCCGACGAGCGGCACCCGTCGGCAGGGGCTCTCGAGGACGGGGTGTGGAGAATGCGGAAGCCGGGCAGACGGCCGACATTGCGTGACATCGCTGAGTCCGTCGGTGTCTCGGAGACCGCGGCGTCTTTCGCCCTGAACGGCAGGCCCGGCATCTCGGAAGCGACCCGCAAGAAGATTCTCGACAGGGTCGAAGAGATGGGGTGGCGCCCGTCGCATGCTGCCCGGACCCTGTCCGGTGCGAAGTCCGGGACCGTCGGCCTCGTGCTGCCCCTGCGCACGGCGTCCCACGGCGACGCCGGCGAGACCCCGGCCGACGACTCCGAGGTCTTCTTCATGCGGCTGATGGTCGGGCTGCAGTCGGTGTTGGGTCCTGCGCAGCTCAGCCTGCTGATGCGCATGGTCGAGACCCCCGACGACGAGCTCGAGGTCTACCGCCAGTGGGACGGGGAGCGACGGGTCGACGGTGTCGTCCTGGTGGATCTGCGCGCCGAGGACGCCCGTCCCGCGCTTCTGGACGAGCTGGGCATGCCGGCGATCCTGGCGGGCGGACCGGACCCCGAAGCGCGGATCCCCTCCGTCTCCATCGACGACGGTGCTGCGATGGCCGCGGTCCTGGACCACCTGCAGCAGCAGGGCCTGCATCGGGTGGCCTACCTCTGCGGCCCGCCGGAGTTGGTGCATGTCTCTCGACGCATCGAGGCCTTCACGGCCGCGCGACGCGGCGGTCGGCTCACCGGGGAGGTCGTGGCCACCGACCTCACTGCCTCCGCGGCGGAGAGGGCAACGGTCCAGCTGCTGGAGGGCCCGGAGCGACCCGCCGCGATCATCTGCGAGAACGAGGTGGTCGCCGTCTCCGTCGAGCTCGCGCTGCGGTCGCGGGGCCACCATGTCCCGGGCGATGTCGCGATCGTCTCCTGTGAGGACGGGCCGGTGTGCGAGGCGATGCGCCCGCCGCTGACAGCTCTGCACCGTGACACGGCCAGGTTCGGCGCGGAGGTGGCGCGTGAACTGCTCGGCATCATCGGCGGCCAGGAGCCGCGCAGCGCCGAGCAGCGGGTGCCGGAGCTCATCGTGCGGGGCAGCACGGCAGCGCCTGCCGACTGAGTCCTGGTCGCCCGGGGAGGCTGCGCCGGCTCTCCCGGGCTCGAACTGCGACCCGCCGGGCACCTCGTCGTCGAGGGGCAGGCGGCAGGTGTCACCGAGCCGTGATGAGACGTCCGAGCGCAGTTTCCTGAGATCGGTCCGTTTGACCGCGCCCCGGCAGACATTGTATGTTCCTCGAACTAAAGGGATTTAGTTCCCTGTCTCCCCAGGCCACACATGGATCAGCGGAGGCCCGCGAGCCCGGCCCACAGCCCGTGCCCGGGGAGTCGCCCGGTCCCGATCGCCTCGATCCGACGGAGGATCATGCACACCCACCCGCAGTTCACCCTCGAGCGGATCGAGCGCGTGATGCGCGACCGGATCGCCCCGGCCCTGCACACGGCGATCGCCCCTGTCACGCTCTCGGCGTGGCAGGTCGACGGCGACGGCGAGCCGGTCCCCGCGGAGCACGCCCTCGGCGTGGCGCCGCTGCCCGGCCGGGAGAGCCCGCGCTACGAGACGTTCGAGATCGGGTCCACCTGGGGCCCGGCCTGGTCCACGACGTGGTTCCGGGTCCAGGGCAGGGTCCCGGCCGATGCCCCGGAGATCGTCGAGCTGACCATCGACCTGGGGTGGGAGCCGCACTCCGTCGGCGGCCATGGCGAAGCACTGGTCCATCGGGCCGACGGAAGCGTCGTCAAGGCCCTCCACCCCCAGCACGGCTGGCTGCGCCTGCGCGGGCCCGGCGCGCCCCGCGACCTGCTGGCCGAGGACGGCTCGTTCACGCTCTACCTCGAGGCCGCCGCGAACCCGCTGGTCCTGGGCTTGCCGCCCTTCGTGGTCACGGACGTCGGCGAGAAGGACACCGCGGACAGTTTCCGCCCCTACGTGCTGCGCTCCGCGGCGGTCTCCGCCTTCGACCCGGTGATCTGGGATCTGCTGCGCGATCTCGAGATCACGCGCGGCCTGCTCACCGAGCTCTCCGACCACGGCACCCGCTACTGGCGGCTGCTGGACGCCGTGGGCAGGGCGCTGGACGCCTTCGACGACGCCGATCCGCGCACGGCGCTCGCCGCCCGTGAGGAGCTGGCGCCGGTGCTCGCCGCCCCGGCGCATGCCTCCGCCCACCGGATCAGCGCCGTGGGACACGCCCACATCGACTCCGCCTGGCTGTGGCCGCTGCGGGAGACCCGCCGCAAGGTCGCCCGCACCGTCTCCAACGTCCTCGCTCTCATGGACGAGGACCCGGAATTCGTTTACGCGATGTCCTCCGCCCAGCAGTTCGCCTGGCTCGAGCAGGACCAGCCCGAGCTGTTCGAGCGGGTCCGTGAGCGCGTCGCCGAGGGGCGCTTCCTGCCCGTCGGCGGCATGTGGGTCGAATCCGACGCGGTAATGCCCACGGGGGAGTCGCTGGTGCGCCAGTTCCTCCACGGCACGAACTACCTGTGCGAACGCTTCGGGATCGAGCCCGACGGCGTCTGGCTGCCGGACAGCTTCGGGTACTCCGGCGCGCTGCCCCAGCTGGCCCGTCGCGCCGGGTTCGACTGGTTCCTGACCCAGAAGATCTCCTGGAACGACACCAACACGTTCCCTCACCACAGCTTCGACTGGGAAGGGATCGACGGCTCCCGGATCTTCACGCACTTCCCGCCGGTGGAGACGTACGCGGCCGAGGTCAGCCAGGCCGAGCTGCACCATGCCGAGCGCACCTTCCGCGACAAGATGCGCTCCTCCCACTCGCTGCTGCTGTTCGGCTACGGCGACGGGGGCGGCGGTCCCACCCGCGAGATGCTCGGCCGCGCCCACCGCGCCGCCGACCTCGAAGGCTCCCCGCGGGTGGAGCTGCGGGACCCGTCGCGATTCTTCGAGCTCGCCGACGAGGAGCTGCGAGAGGCCGGCGGCCCCGCCGTGTGGGCGGGAGAGCTCTACCTCGAGCTGCACCGGGGCACCTTCACCTCGCAGCTGGCCATGAAGCAGGGGAACCGTCGGACCGAAGCGTTGCTGCGCACCGTCGAGCACCTGTGGGCCGCTGCAGCTGTGCGCACCGGCGCCGAGGTGCCGCAGCGCGAGCTCGCCGAGATCTGGGAGACGGTGCTGCTGCACCAGTTCCACGACATCCTGCCCGGCACCTCGATCGCCTGGGTCCACCGGGAGGCGCGTGCCACCTACGCCGACCTCGAGCAGCGCTTGCGAGTCCTCGCCGGTCGCGCCGCGGCCGAGCTGACCGGGAGGGAAACCGCGTCCGGGGCCGCCGGTCCCGCGCTGCTGGCCCCGGCCGCCGACGGCAGTTGGCGGCGCACTCCGGCGCCGTCGATTCCGCCCGCTGGTGCCGTGGCGAACGGCGCTGACGGCGGCGGAGACGGTGAGGGCGGTGCGGCCGAGGGTGTCGCGCCCGTCGCCGGCACGGCCCTGGCCGCGGGGCAGACCCACCGTCTCGAGAACGGGTATCTCGCCGCCGACATCGACCACCGCGGAGCGATCACTTCCCTGCGCGACCTGCGGGCCGACCGCGAACTGGTGCCGGCCGGGCACGCGCTGGGGGTCTTGGAGCTCATGCGCGACCAGCCGGTGCGCTGGGACGCCTGGGACGTGGACCGCCACGTGCTCGAACTGGCTGCCGACTTCGATCCCGAGGTGCTCGTGCTGGTTCACTCCGCCGGCGCAGCCGACGGAACCGACGGAACCGACGGAACCGACGGAACCGGCGGAGCCGACGGGGCCGGCGCGGCCGACGGGCCGGATGCGGCCGGTCAGGCCGTCTCCGTGCGTCGCACCCGCGGCGCCTCCACCGTCGATCTGACGGTCTCCCTCCGCGAGAACGCCCCCGTCCTCGACCTGGCCGTGGAGGTCGACTGGCACGAGCGCGAGCACCTGCTCAAGCTCGCCCTGCCGCTGGACCTGCACACCCGCACCGCCCGCTACGAGACCCAGTACGGGTTCGTGGAGCGCTCGGTCACCGCGAACACCAGCTGGGACGAGGCGCAGTACGAGGTGAGCCAGCACCGGTACGTCCACCTGAACGAGCCCGGCTACGGCGTGGGTGTCGTCAACGATTCCTCCTACGGTCTGGACGTGCGGGCTGTGTCCGGCGGCACCGTCGTCCGGCCATCCTTGCTGCGCGCCGCCCGTTTCCCCGACCCGGGCGGTGATCTCGGCACGCACCGGATGCGCTTCGCGCTGGTGGCCGGGGGCCTGTCCGCCACACTCGAGGAGGCCTATCGCCTCAACGCGCCGGCGCTCGCCGACGTCCCGGATTTCGACCCGCTGGTCCAGCTCGATCTCGACGAGGGCACTGCGGCCGTGGACTGGATCAAGCCCGCCGAGGACGGTTCCGGCGACGTCATCGCCCGCATCGCCGAGCTCGCCGGCGGACGTGCCCGCGGCCGCCTGCGGGTAGCGGCAGACCTGGACGGGGCAGAGGTCCACGAGACCGATCTGCTCGAACGGCCCGCCCCGGCGAGTGAGCTGCCACGCGGACTGGACCGGGACGGCCCGGCCGCAGGGGCGCGGGTGAGCCTGCGGCCGTTCCAACTGCTGACCGTGCGGATCCGCCTGCCCCGACCGGCGTGATCCGTCCCGACCATTCCCGACCCACTCGTTACACCGGCTTCGACCATCACTGAACGAAGGAGTTTCACGTTGCACCATCGCATCGCACGTCGTACCGCCCTGACCGGCTCCGCCGCCGCCCTGACGGCCCTCGGGATCAGTTCCTGTGGGATCGGCGGGGGCTCGTCCGGCTCCGCCGGCGGCTCGGGCGAGATCGGAGGATCCATCCGGTTCCAGACCTGGAACCTCAAAGGCAGCTACGAGGAGTACTTCACCTCCCTCATCGACGCCTTCACCGAGCAGCACCCCGGCACCGAGATCGAGTGGATCGACCAGCCGGCCGAGGGCTACCAGGACAGCCTGTCGGCCGATGCCGCCGCCGGGAACCTGCCCGACGTCGTGGATATGGGGCCTGAGGCCGCCTACAGTCTCGCCTCCGCGGGCATGCTGCTGGACATCGCCGCCGAGGATTCCTCCCTCGAGTCGGACTTCCTGCCGGCGGCGTGGGAGTCGATGACCTTCGCCGGGATCGACGGGGGCACCTACGGCTTCCCCTGGTACCTCAACACCGGCCCCTCCTTCTTCAACACTGCCCTGTTCGAGGAGGCCGGGCTCGACCCGGACAACCTGCCGGCGACCTACGACGAGCTGTTCGAGCAGGCCGCCGTGATGGCCGAGAACACCAGTGCCTCGATGATCGGGCGCCTGCCCGCGATCGAGACCTTCGGCACCTACGGCGTCCAGCTCATGAACGAGGAGGGCACGGCTTTCACGTTCAACGAGCCGCGCGGCGTGGAGCTGCTGCAGAAGTACGTCGACCTCTACGAGGGTCAGGGCTTCACCGAGGAGTCCCTCAACGCCCTGCAAACGGGGGAGCTGGACTCCTTCAAGGCCGGCGAGCTGGGCTGGCTGCCCGGCAGCTCGTACACCATGAACGAGCTCAAGGAGACCGCTCCCGACGTGTACGAGACCGTCGCGGTGGCTCCGGCGATCGCCGACTCCGCGCCGAACATGTACATCGAGTCGCTGACAGTCAGCGCCCAGTCCCAGAACCGGGCGACGGCCCTGGCCTTCGCAGCCTTCGTGGCCAACCCCGAGAACCAGATGGAGTTCGCCAAGCAGGCCTCCGTCTTCCCCTCGACCGCCGGCTCGCTGGATGACCCGTACTTCACCGAGGACGACGGCAGTGACGAGGCGACCATCCGGGTCGAGTCCGCCCAGCAGGTGAAGGAGGCCGTCGTGTGGTGGCCGCCGGCGTTCTCCGGCGAGAGCTCCGCGGAGTACCTGCGCGAGCAGATCGCGCAGGCCGTGCTCGGCCAGCAGACCCCGCAGGAGGCACTGGATGCCTCAGTCGAGTACGCGAACCAGCGGATCGAGGGCGAGCAGTCCTGACATCGATCGTGCGCCATCGAGAGAGGTCCTTGTGAGTCAGACACCCACCACCACCGAACCGTCCCGGCCCGCAGCGGCCGGGGCGGAGCGGGCGGCGCCGCACCCGGCGGGCCGTCGGCGCCGGTCCCGTCACTGGGCGCGTTCGCCCTGGTACGTCCCGCTGCTGTTCAGCGGAGGAGCGCTGCTGGTCGTCACCGTGATGACGATCTTCCCGTTCTTCAACACGCTGGCGCTGTCGTTCACCGATGCCACCATGCTCCGCGGCGGCCGGTTCGTCGGCCTGCAGAACTTCCGGGACCTGCTCGGTGACGAACGCTTCGCCACCGCCCTGCTGAACTCCACCCTGTACGTGATCGTGGTGGTCCCGGTGATCGTGGTGCTGCCGCTGATCCTGGCCGCTCTCGCTGCCGGCGACGGGCGGCTGATGGGCTTCTTCCGCACGGCGTACTACATGCCCGTGGTGATGTCCGCCGTGGTGGTGGGTCTGATCTGGACCAACCTGCTCGAGCGCCGCGGCCTGGTCAACGAGACCCTGCAGTGGCTGCAGATGATCTCCGCGCCGATCCCGTTCCTCACCGATCGATGGCTGCTGCTGCTGAGTGCCATGTTCGTCACGGTGTGGATGGGTCTGGGGTACTACATGGTCATCTATCTCGCCGCCCTGGCGAGCATCGATCCTTCGCTGTATGACGCGGCCGCCATGGACGGCGCCGGGGTGGTGCGGAAGTTCTTGTCGGTGACCATTCCCGGGGTCCGCAACACCATGACCCTGGTGGCGATGTTCTCCTCGGTGGCGGCCTTCCGCGTGTTCGGAGAGGTCTACGTGCTCACCGGCGGCACCGGCGGCCCCGGTGGCGGCGTCCTGACCATGACCATGCTGATCCAGCGCGAGGGCACCGGGTTGCAGGCGCGCACCGGCTACGCCGGCGCGATCAGCCTGGTGATGTTCGTGATCCTCGCCGTGCTGCTGACGATCCAGATCGTCGTGCAGAACCGACAGGTGGAGAAGTCATGACCGGCACTACGCCGCAGACCGTCGACCGGCGGTCCCCGGACGGCCCCGCCCGGCAGGAGACCGGCCGTGAGGCCACCCGCCCGACCCGGCGCCCCCGGCCGACGCTCCGCAGCCCGACGGTCCTGCGCTACACGGTCCTGACGATCATGCTGGTCGTGCTCGCCGGACCGCTGCTGTGGCAGCTGTCGCTGTCCTTCAAGGGCCCGGACGACGACCTCTACCAGCGGCCGCCGCAGCTGCTCCCCTCCGATCCCACGTTCGAGAACTTCACCGGAGTGGCCGAGCGGATCCCGGTGCTGACCTTCGTGGCGAACTCCTTCATCGTCGCTGCGCTGGTGATCGGCGGGAACATCGTGCTGGCCACGGCTGCAGGATTCGCCCTGGGGAGACTGCGCTGGAAGCTGCGCCCGGTGGCGACCGGCGCCTTCGTGGCGGCCATGCTGGTGCCGCTGGAGGCGATCATCATCGCCCAGTTCCTGCTGGTGCGTTCGGCCGGCCTGACCGACACCCTGCTGGGCGTGGCCCTGCCGATGCTGGTGACACCGCTGAACGTGCTGCTGATGCGCAACGCGTTCCTGGGCATCCCCGACGAGATGGAGGAGGCGGCCGTCATCGACGGCGCGAACGCCTGGCAGCGCTTCCTGCGCGTGTGCGTGCCCCAGGTCAAGGGCGTCATCTCCGTGGTGGCGATCTTCGCCTTCGTCGGCTCCTGGAACGACTTCCTGTGGCCGCTGATCATCCTCACCAGCGAGCAGAACTACACCCTGACGGTGGGCCTGAACTACCTGCGGGGCACGTTCTACGACGACCCGCGCCTCATCGCCGCCGGCACCATCATCGCGCTGATCCCCATCATCGTGCTCTTCGTGGCACTGCAGCGGTACTTCATGCGCGGTCTCGAACAAGGAGGGATCAAGGGATGACGACCCCTGCCTCACCCCTGCGCTTCGGCGTGAACTACGTGCCCCGCGATGGGTGGTTCCATTCCTGGCTCAGCCCGCGCTGGGAGGAGGTACGTCGCGACCTGGAGACCATCGCCTCCCTGGGCATGGACCACGTGCGCATCTTCCCCTTCTGGCCGATCCTGCAGCCCAACCGCACCCTGGTGCGCGAGGAGGCTCTGGCCGACGTGCGCAGGATGGCGGAGATCGCCTCCGAGGCGGGGCTGGACGTGGCCGTGGACGTCATCCAGGGCCACATGTCCAGCTACGACTTCCTGCCGGCGTGGCTGACCTCCTGGCACGCGCGCAACATGTTCACCGACCCAGAGGTCGTCGAGGCGCAGGTCGAGCTGACCGCTCGGGTCCACGAATCCCTCGCGGACCTGCCGGCCTACTTCGCCCTCACCCTCGGCAACGAGGTCAACCAGTTCTCCGGGGATCCTCATCCCTCGCCGATGAGGGCCGACGCCCAGCAGGCCGAGGACTGGATCACCTCCCTGCTGGGGGCCGTGCCCTCCCAGGAGGGCCGGCTGCGGCTGCACGCCGAGTACGACGCCGTGTGGTACCTCGACGACCATCCCTTCCAACCCGCCCACGCCTCGCGCCTGGGGGACGTCACCGCCATCCACTCCTGGATCTTCAACGGCACCGCCCAGCAGTACGGCGGCATGTCGGGACAGAGCCTGCGCCACGGTGAGTACCTCACCGAGCTCTCGAGCGCCTTCGCCGCTCCCGGACGCCAGGTGTGGCTTCAGGAGATCGGCGCGCCGCTGAGCGTGCTCGAGGAGTCCGACGCCGCGGCCTTCTGCACCGCCGCCACCCGTCACGCGGCCGATAGCCCCGACCTGTGGGGCGTGACCTGGTGGTGCTCGCACGACGTGGACCGCTCCCTGGCGGACTTCCCGCCGCTGGAGTACTCCCTGGGTCTCATCGACGCCGCCGGGGAGGTCAAGCCCATCGGTCGGGCTTTCGCCGAGGTCGCCGCGGAGCTGCGGGGCCGCCCGGAGGCTCCTGCCGCGCGCCGCGAGGCCGTGGTCATCGACGTCGACGAGCAGGACGTCCCGCTGCGGCGGGCCGACGCAGCCCCCGGCGGCGCCGTGTTCACCGCCTGGAACGACCTGGCCGCCGAGGGGATCCGGCCCGCCGTGGTCACCTCTCGCGTGGCCGCCGACCCGCAGGCCCTGGCCGAGCGCGGCATCGACCGCGTCCACCGCGTCGAGCCCGGCGAGGGGAGCGGGTACTCGGCCGTGTCGGACTCCGAGGCGCTGGGGGTGGGCTCATGAGCGCCGCCTCCGCGCCCCGGGTCCGGTCCGCGCTGGCGGCGATGACCACCCGGCAGAAGGTCGGCCAGCTGAACCAGCGGCTGCTGGGATGGCACGCCCTGCGCCGCAGCGCCGACGGCTTCGCCCTCACGGACGAGGCCCTCGCCGAGATCGAGCACTGGCAGGGGATGGGCGCCCTGTACGCCCCGATGCGCGCCGACGCGTGGTCCGGCCGCTCCTGGACCAACGGCGGAATCCGCCCCGAGGAGCGCGCCGAGGCGATGGCCACGATCCAGGACGCCGTGCGCGCCGCCCACCCGCAGGGCGTCGGCGCGCTGATCGCCGAGGAGGCCCCGCACGGCCACCAGGCGCTCGGCGGCACCGTGCTGCCGGTGAACCTCGCCGCCGCGGCGAGCTGGGACCCGGATGCCCTCGAGGAGGCGTCCTGTGCCGTGGCCGCGGAGCTGGCCGCCAGCGGCGTGCACCTGGCCCTGGTCTCCGCCCTGGACATGCTGCGCGACGGCCGCTGGGGACGATCCGAGGAGACCTTCGGCGAGGACCCGCTGCTGGCCGCCACCCTCACCGCCGCGATCGTCCGCGGCATGCAGGGGATCGGCGGAGCGAGTCTGGGCGGGGACGGCGTCGGCGTTGTCCTCAAGCACCTGGCCGCCCAGGGCGAGGCCGTCGGCGGCCGCAACGGCCAGTCCGCCCACCTGGGCCCGTACGACCTCGCCGACATCCACCTGCCGCCGGTGCTGGCCGGCATCGAGGCTGGCGCGGCCGGGTTCATGGCTGCGTACAACGACATCGACGGCGTCCCCTGCTGCGGCAATCCCGAGCTGCTGACCGGCCTGCTGCGCGAGCAGCACGGCTTCGAGGGCATCGTCATGGCGGACATGTTCGCCGTGGACCGCCTGGCGGGGATGACCGGCGACCTGCCGACCGCGGGCCGTGCCGGCCTGCTGGCGGGGGTGGACCTGTCCCTGTGCGACGAGGGCTTCACCACGCTCGACGAGCTCGCGGCCACGGACGAGCGGGTGGCCGCCCAGGTCGACGTCGCCGCCGCGCGCGTGCTCGCCCTCAAGGACCGCTTCGGTCTGCTCGCGCCGCCGCCCGAGCGCGGGGCGGAGGCCGCCGCCGAGCGTCTGGAGGTCGCCCGGGCACACACCCGCGCGGCGTCGCGGCAGCTGGCGAGCTCCTCCCTGGTGCTGCTGGAGGACGACCACGGGGCCCTGCCGCTGGACCCCTCGGTCCTGGAGCGTCTCGCCGTCGTCGGCCCCTACGCGGACGACGTGCCCTGCCTGCTCGGCGACTATGTCGCCCCGCAGCCCGCCGGCAGCGCGCTCTCGGTCGCCGCGGCGCTGGCCGCGGCCCTGCCGGAGGCCGACGTCCAGGCCATCCCGTCGGCCGCTCCCGGCGAGCTCGCCCGCGCGGACCTCTCCGGCGCCTCGGCGATCGTGGCCGTCCTCGGCGGCACCAGCCACCGCTCCTACGACGACGAGTTCGCCGAGAACGGGGCGATCGCCGGCCGGGCCGGCAGCGCCACCGGCGGCGAGGGCGTCGACCGTGCCGACATCTCCCTGCCCGGTGAGCAGGACGCCCTGATCCGTGCCGTCCGCGCGGCCGCCCCCGCAGGGGTGCCCGTGGTGGCCGTGATCGTGGCGGGGCGCCCGCACGTGCTGACCGAGGTGGTCCAGCAGGCCGACGCCACCCTCTGGGCCGGCTACCCCGGCCCCTTCGGGGGCGAGGCGATCGCCGACCTGCTGCTGGGCCGGGCCGAGCCCGCGGGCCGCCTGCCCATGACGCTGCCGCGGCACCCCGCGGTGCTGCCGCTGCGGTACAACGACCGTCACGAGGCCTCCTACCAGGACGTGCCGGATCCGGTGCTGTTCGGTTTCGGGCACGGTCTGCGCCATCACCGCGTCGAGGTGACCGCGCTGGAGGCGACCGTCGGCCCCGAGCAGGTTCGGCTCACGATCACCGTGACCAGCGGCGCCGACCGGCCCACCGCGGCCCCCGTGGCCGTCTTCGGCCATCGTCGCGGCGGCACCCGCATCCCCCGCCGGCGCGAGCTGCTGGCCCTGGGCCGGGTGGAGCTCGAGCCCGGCCAGTTCCGACGGATCGAGCTGACCTGCCCGCTCGAGCGATTCTTCGCCGATCCCACCGACCCGACCTGTGTCACCGAGCTCGACGCCGACGGCTGCACCCGCACCGTCGTCCCCGCCTGAACTCCGGAAGGACCGAGTACCCATGCCTGAGCCCACCCCCTCGAACCCCGCGACCGTCCACGGCGCGCCCGCCTCCCGTTCCGCCGTCTCCTCGGTGCAGGCCGCTGCCCGCGGCCCGCTCGGGGCCCGCTGCTCGCGCCGGACCCTGCTGGTCGGTGCCACCGCCACCGCGGCGGCCCTGGCCGCCTTCGGCGCCACCGCCACCGAGGTGCTCGCCGCCGACACCCTCCCGTGGACCGGGGAGCGCGCCCCCGGACAGAACCAGCCCTCCCAGCGCGCCTACAACCCCGACCAGGTCCTGGCCTGGGATCCCAGCACCGATCCGGATGCCGAGCTGCTGCGCGCCCGCGTGCCGCTGCAGGAGCGCGCCGCCGTGCTGGCCGCCGCGCAGCGCGATCCGGAGCTGCCGGCCGAGACGCAGTCCCTCGTCCTCGCCGGCGACTACGGCAACGCCTTCTTCGAGAGCCACCCCTACACCGACGTCTTCGCCCAGCACCTGTTCGAGTACTGGCAGTACGCCGACGTCCACGCCTCCTGGCACGGCATGGCCGCCGTGGGCACCCCGAAGGAGCTCTACGACCCGGAGGAGGAGTGGACCGAGCGCTGGTTCGAGTTCGGTGCGGTCAACCTCCCCAATCCCGGCTACACCGACGCCGCCCACCGCAATGGCGTGCGCATCCTGGGCACCGTCTTCTTCTCCGACAACGACCGCGGCTCCCAGCACTACGCCGAGCTGCTGGTGCGGGACGAGGACGGCAGCTTCCCCGCGGTGCGGCAGCTGGCGCGCATGGCCGAGTACTTCGGGTTCGACGGGTATTTCGTCAACCAGGAGCAGGTCAGCGTGTCCATGGACGAGAGCGAGCGGACCACCTACCGCGAGTTCCTCGCCGCCCTGCGCGCCGAGGGACTGTACGTGCAGTGGTACGACTCGGTCACCGACGCCGGCACCATCGACTACCAGAACGAGTTCAACGCGAACAACAGCCCCTGGGTGATCAACGACGAGCAGGGCCGCGTGGCCGACTCGATCTTCCTGAACTACTGGTGGGACCATGAGATGCTCACCGATTCCGCCGATCACGCCCGCTCGCTCGGCCTCGCGCCGCGCGAGGCCGTGTTCACCGGCGTCGAGGCCGGCATGTACCAGTTCGACCAGCCCTACGACCTGCGTGACGTGCGCGGCGAGGACGGCACGCCGATGACGGCGATCGCCACCCTGGGCAGCGACTTCACCCACTCCGACATGGACGGCAAGACCGACAACGCCCTCCAGCACGAGGCCTTCGATCGGGCGCGCCAGTGGTGGACCGGCACCCGCGAGGGCGCCGGCGCCCCGGCCGAGGACGCGTGGCAGGGCATGAGCTCCTACATCGCCGAGCGCAGCGCCATCACCGGCACCGCCTTCCACACCGGCTTCTCCACCGGGCACGGCCTCGGGTACTGGCGCGAGGGCGAGCAGGTCTCCGGCGCCGAGTGGGGCAACATCGGCGTCCAAGACCACCCGGTGACCTGGCAGTGGTGGTTCGAGGGCGACGGCGACCTGCGCGCCGACTTCGACTACGGGCCGGACTACGTGTCCGCAGACCGCTTCGGCTACATGCCCGTCGGAGCCTACGAGGGCGGCTCCTCCCTGGTGATCGAGGGCACCCTGGAGGGCGAGGCGACCCTGCGACTGTTCCGCACCGAGCTCGAGGTCACCGCGACCAGCGCCGCCGAGCTGACCGCCCAGGTGCCCGCCGGGGACGTGGAGCTGTCTCTGGCCGTGGCCTTCGCCGACGACCCGGCCACGCTGGTCCGGCTGCCGCTGGACGGCGAGCTCGCGGCGGGGGAGTGGGGTCGTCTCCGCGTGGACCTCGCCGAGCACGCCGGCCGCACCCTCATCGCCCTCGCGGCCGGTCTGCACACTGCCGAGGAGCAGACAGTGCAGATCAACCTCGGCGCCCTGACCGTGGCCCCCGACACCCTGAAGGCCCCGAAGCGGCCGCACGGCTTCGCGGTCCGTCAGGCCCTGACCGCCACCGGGGAGCTGCTGCTGGGCTGGGAGCTCGGTGACTTCGCGAAGATCTCGCGCTACGAGGTCTCCGCCGACGGGGAGCACCTCGGTGCCGTGTTCTCCGACGTGCTGTACGTCAAGGACTTCGCCGGCACCAGCGGGACGCTCGAGCTGGTAGCCGTCGGGCACGACGGGCAGCTCAGCCGCCCCGCCACTCTCGACTACGACCTGAGCGCCGGTGCCGGCGAGGTCGAGGCCGAGGCCGCCGAGAACGGCACCATCACCGTCCGCTGGTCGCAGCCCGGCCACCCCAGCACCCGCGTCACCGTGGAGGCCCTGGACGCCGGCACGAGCCCCTTCACGGCGACCGTCAAGCCCGCCAAGGGTGCCACCAGCGTGCAGATCACGGGCGCTCCCACGGCCGGGGGACGGTTCCTGGCCACCGTCGACGATCGCCGGGTCACGCCGGTCTCCGTGATCGCCGCCTTCGTCGACACCGAGGTCGAGCCCTACCCGCAGGATTTCGCGGAGTTCGACGGCACCACCCTGACCCTGCGCCGGCCCGCGCTGGATGACTGGTCGACTCTGACCGTGACCGAGGACGGCGAGCCGCTGCGCTTCGAGACCACCTACAGCCAGGGCGAGCGCGACCACTGGATCCGCGGGCGCGCCGACCGTGGCTCCCTGGTCCAGGAGCTCGCCTCCGCGGAGTCCCGTGTGGTCGCAGTGCTGGAGGACTACGCCGGCAACCGAGCGGAGACCGTGCTGCGGGAGGGCTGAGCGCCCTCCGCGGACTCATGCCGGCGGGCCGGGCCTCCCGGACGGGCCCGGCCCGCTCGTCCCGGCAGCGGGAGCGGCGGCGATATGTCCCGAGTTGGCGCGATCCGCACGGTTTCCGGGACGACTCTGTGGCGTTCGCGACGCCGTGGCGCAACCTATCGGGGCGGTATCCGGCCTAGTCTGACTCCCCATGAACGGAACCGGACCGGCTCCTGCCCGCGGGCGGATGCAATGGATGGACCTCCTGCGCGGAGTGGCCATCCTGCTGGTGATGACCCTCCACATCAGCCTCGTCCAGCAGGTGTGGGACGGTCCCGCGCCGCACGGAGCCGTCCTGGTCTCCGAGGCCGCGGCCCCCTTCCGGATGCCGATCCTCCTGTTCGCCTCCGGGATCCTGCTTCCCAGGGCACTGGCCAAGCCCACACCGCGGTTCCTGGCCGGCAAGGCACGCAGTCTGCTGTGGCCCTGGCTGCTGTGGTCCTTCGTGATGCTGCCCCTGGCGGGCTGGCAGATGGCGAAGGATCCGTACTGGTGGAGCAACGGGATGTACACGTGGTTCCTGCTGGCGCTGTTCGTGTACTACGTCATCGGGCTCGTGACCCAGAAGATCAACCCCGCCTGGATCGCGGTGGCGAGCGTGGCGCTGTGGACGCTGCTGCCGCCGATCGGGGTGCACCTGGACCCCTACATCTACCGGCCCGACAAGTTCCTGCTCTATGCGGTCTTCTTCTTCGCCGGAGCGGCTCTGCGCAAACCGCTGACCTCCCGTAACGTGCCGCTGCCGGTTCTCGTGCCCGCTACTGTGGTGGCTCTGGGCTGGGCGGCCTACGCCGTCTGGCTCGACCGCGCCCCGCTGACCCCGGTGATCTCTCAGATCGCGATGCTGATCGGCGTGGTCGCTGCGATCGGTATCGCGCAGCGCCTGCCACGGTTCTGGCTGGTGCGCGGCCTCGAATGGATCGGCCGCAACTCGGTGGTGGCATACCTCGTGCACCTGCCCATCGCCGAGCTCCTGGCCCGCTACCTGGCTCTTCCCGCCGGCTCGGTCGGCTTCGCGATCTCCTTCACGGTCACGCTCGGCGTCTGCCTGCTGGCGATCCGCCTGCGGCCGTGGACGTCCTTCCTCTATGCCTTCCCCAGCCTCGACGGTGCCCGCGTTCCCCAGCGTGCCCGGGAGGCGGCGGCAGCAGCGACTGCGCCCGGTCTGGGTGCTGCGATGGCCGACGACGCCGCAAAGGTGCCGGCGGGAGCTCCTGCTGCGGTGCCCGCCGCCCCCGTCGACGCGTCGGCCCCTGCACAGGACGCGTCGCCGTACGCTCGGTGATCCGACGCCCGGTGATCCGACGCTCGGTGACATGAGGCGTGACCGCAGCGACGGCGGCGCCCGGCGCACCCTGTCCTGACAGCGGCGTTCTCCGTGCACTGCCGGCGCGAGGAGATTCCGCTCGCATCGCCCGCGGTAGCCGTTAGCGCCCAGCGTGCATGATCGCGCGTTCGCGTTATGTCAGCACTGATGCGCGGCGAGCCGCTCTCGCTGGAGCACGAGAGATTCGCGGGCGAGTTCCTGACGGGCCGGACCCTGGGAGCGCCGCGCGGCGTGCGGTGACCGGGTGGGCCGGTGAGGCTACCGCGCTCGCGCTCCGGTGTCAGTCATCCCCGGGCCCAGCGCCGCTCTTCGCCGGAGTGGATCCGCCCGCGACCTGCTTTAGGACTCTCTCGCGCGCCCGGCTCAGATGGGTCGCCAGTGCGGCTCGCGCACCGTCCACATCGCCGTCGCGGATCGCCGTCATGATGGCGTCGTGCTCGCTGACAACGGTGGTGGGGGAGGTGCGTCGATGCGCCGCGTACTGCCCCATCGTCAAGTGGATCTCCCCGGCGATGATCTCGTACATGCGGCTGAGCCGGTCGCTGGCGACGCCGTTGACCAGAGCCCAATGGAAGTCGATGTCGTACTGGACCTGATCGCGGAAATCCGCTCGTTCGGCGGCCTGGGTCATTGCTGCCTGGGCACGTGCGACGTCGTCGGTGAGATTCCGAGCCTGCGCCAGGTGCGCCGTCGCGGCGGATTCGAACGTCTCCCGGCTGAAGAACAGGTCCTCGATCTCGCTCGCGTCGAGCACGGGCACGGAGGCGGAGCGGTGCGCGGTGCGTCGCAGGAGGCCGAGGGAGGTGAGACGCTCGAGGCATGCTTTCGCCGTGGGACGGGCCACGCCGTACTCGCCGGCCACCCGCTGTTCGGTGACCTTCTCGCCCGGGACGATCTCGCCGTTGATGATGCGCTCACGCAACGAGGCGAACAGGGCCTCGGTCAGTGACGCTGGCCCGAGCTTGAACTGGCTCGATGGTGTCGACACGGCGACTCCTCTTCCGTCCATGCCGCCAACACCGGCGACGTTCCCTGCGGACACTACACATGTCCGGCATGTTTCCCGGGCTTACATCATGCCAGCGGTTGCGAGTCCGGTGCCGGAGTCAGCCAGTCCAGAGTGCGCAGCGTCTCCTCGGTGGGCCGGTACTCGGCGGCGACGGTGCCGGTATAGCCGTGAGCGCGCAGAGCCGAGCCGATCGCCGCGAAATCCACGGAGCCGCCGCCCGGCTCGCCGCGGTCCGGGGAGTCGGCGAGCTGGACATGACCGATGCGGTCGGCGGCGCCCTCGATGAGATCCACGATGTCGACCCCGTTCCGGGTGAGGTGGAACGTGTCCAGCAGCAGCATCACGTTCGGCGCGCCGACCTCGTCGATCAGCTCGAGCGCGTCCTGCGCGGTCTCCAGGGGGTATGCGCCGTTGAGGCCGCGGGCGAGCGGCTCGACCAGGATCACTCCGTCGCTGATGTCGCTGCCGTCGCGCGCGGTGAGGCCCGACATGGTCTCGGCGGCCCGACGGTAGGCGTGCACGGCCGCTTCGCGCGCCGCCTCCTGCGCCGCCTCCTGCGCCGCCTGGTCGGCGTCCGGCGGCACCTGTCCGTGCAACAGGTTGAAGCCGCGGCAGCCCGTGCGCTGGGCGATGGTGCGCAGCACGGCTAGGGAAGCCTCCAGCTCGTCCGCGCGCTCCGGGGCGCAGGCGATGCCGCGCTCGCCGGCGGCCATGTCCCCGGCGAAGACGTTCATGCCGGTCAGTCTCACGCCCGAGTCCTCGATCGTCTCGAGGATCTCCTCGACCGCACCGGGGTCCGGGTCGGCGGTGGGGAAGGGCCACCAGCACTCCACGGCCGTGAAACCGGCCTGCCGTGCCGCGGCGAAGCGCTCAAGGAGGGGCAGCTCGGTGAAGAGCAGGGAGACGTTCGCGCTGACGTCATATCGATGCCAGGTCAATCCTGTCTGTACGTGGGAATCCATGCCGCCATCTTGTCATATGAAGCTATACATGTCAGCATGTCTAACAATTACTTCATCTCAAGGGGGATCAGTGACGATCGACGAAGCCCAGCCCGAGCTGACCAGTGCAGTGCGCAGCCCGCAGTGGTACCTCAGCGCGACACGATGGACGCAGCTGACACTCACGGAGGACGACCCCTCCGCGCTCGACGTCGACTTCTGGGTCGACGTCATGACGCGGACCAGATCCAATGCGCTGTGTCTCAGCGCCGGCGGGTACATGGCCTTCTATCCCACGCAGATCCCATACCACTACCGCAGTACGCACCTGGGGGACCGGGACGTGTTCGGCGAGCTGGTCGAGGCTGCTCGCGGCCTCGACATGCACGTCATGGCACGTGTGGACCCGCACGCCGTCCACGCCGAAGCCGCGCAGGCGCATCCCGAGTGGTTGGACCACGGTCTCGACGGAGCGCCCGTGGAGCACGAGTCGATGCCGGGCCTGTGGTGGACCGACCCCATGAGCCCCTCGCACTGGGAGTTCACCACGCAGATCGCCCAGGAGATCGTGCGCGAGTACGACGTGGACGCCGTCTTCGCCAACCGCTGGGAGGGGCGCCGCCGCGTCAGCTACAACCCGCTCACCCGCGCCGCCTTCCTCTCGGCCACCGGGCAGGAGCTGCCCGTAGAGACGGACCCCTCCGATCCCGCCTGGCCCGCCTTCACCGCGTGGCGGCGCCGACAGCTCAGCGAGCTCGTCGTCCACTGGGACGACGCCGTCCGTGAGATCCGCCCTCACGTGCGGTTCATCCCCAACCGCGGAGGCGCCCTCACCCGTGATCTGGACAGCGATCTCGTCGAGGACCGGTATCCTATGTTCTTCGTCGACAAGCAGGGGCGGTCCGGGCTCGAGGCCTCATGGACTCCGGGTCGCGTGGGCAAGCGTGCGCGCGGCCTGTACCCCGACCGGCCCGTCGCCCTGATCACCTCCGTCGGCCCCGAGGACGGGGAGCTGCGCTGGAAGGATTCCGTCGCCGACCCCCACGAGACCCGCGGGCTCGTCGTCGACGGGTTCGCGCACGGGGCCCTCCCGTGGTTCACGAAGTTCAAGGGCGAATGCTTCGACACGCGGTGGGTCCAACCCATGGCCGACGCCTTCCGGTTGCACGCTCGCGTCGAGCAGGCCACGGGCCACCTGCGCCACACCGCGGAGGTAGCGCTTCTGGACTGCGTGGACCGCGCCTCGGCGACCCCCTTCGGGCAGGGCCACGGCGGGGGAGCGCACGAGGACGGCGTCTACCAGGCCCTGATCGAGGCCCGGATCCCCTTCGAGTACATCGCCGAGGAGGCACTGACCGCCCAGCGCCTGCGCGGCGTGCGGGTGCTCGTGATCCCCACAGGTGCCGATCTCGTCCCGGCGACCGTGGCTGCCATCGAGCAGTACGTCGCCGACGGCGGCGGCCTGGTGGCCGGGTACGACGCCGGGCTCACCGGCGGCTCGGACGGAAGCCCGGGCCGACTGGCCCTCGGGGACCTGCTCGGGGTCCGGCTCACCGGCGGCGTGCGTGGCCCGCTGAAGAACAAGTACATGAGCCTCGAGGCCGGCCACCCGCTCACCGCGGGATATGACGGCGCCCAGCGCATACTCGCCGGCGCCCACGTACTGGACATCGAAGCGCTGCCGGACGCGGACGTCGCCTTCCGCTTCGTCCCGGACTATCCCGACCTGCCGATGGAGGAGGTTTACCCCCGCCCCGGCCCGACTCCGCCCGCCGTGGTGACACGTCAGCATGCGGGTGGAGGGCGCACCGTGCACATCGCCTTCGACATCGGCGAGGTCTATTGGCGCGCACTCCAGTCCGACCACGGCCGTCTGATCGCCGACTCCGTGACCTGGGTACTGGGGCAGCAGCCCTCGCGCGTGAGCGTGAACGGGCAGGGCCTGGTGGACCTCGCGGTCCGCGAGGGCGAGGACGAGATCGCGGTGACCGTGGTGAACCTGACCGACCCCATGGCGATGCGCGGGCAGCGCCACGACGCTCTGCCTCTGCATGACCAGGAGGTCGTGCTGACCATCCCCGACGGCGCTGAACTCGGCACCGCCGATCTCGTCATTGCCGGTGGGCCGGCCCGCACCGAGGAGCGGGACGGCAGGCTGCACATCCCGCTCGAGACCGTCGACGACCTCGAGGTCGTCCACGTGACCTGGACACCGACCCGCACCGATGCGGTGCAACACGGAGGGCAAGCATGAGAATCGGATTCATCGGACTCGGCGTCATGGGCACCCCCATGGCGAAGAACCTCCTCGACGCCGGACATGACCTGCAGGTCCATCGCGTCAAGGAACGCTCGCAGCACCTCGTCGACGCCGGAGCCACCGCCGCGTCGACGCCAGCCGCAGCCGCCGCGGAGGCCGAAGCGGTGATCCTCATGCTGCCGGACACTCCCGACGTCGAGACCGTGCTCCGCGGCGAGGACGGTGTGCTCGCTGGGCTCGCCGACGGTGCGCTGGTGATCGACATGAGCTCGATCTCCCCCGTGCGAACCGAGCGGCTGGCCGCGGCCGTGCGCGAGACCGGCGGCGGCTGGGTCGATGCTCCCGTCTCCGGTGGCGAGGTGGGCGCGCGCGATGGTGCCCTGACCATCTTCGTCGGCGGTGAGGACGCCGACGTCGAGCGGGCGATGCCCCTGCTGGAGATCCTCGGGGCCCGCGTGACCCACATGGGACCACCCGGCGCCGGCCAGGCCACGAAGGTCGTCAATCAGGTCATCGTCGGCATGACCATCGAGGCCGTCGCCGAGGGGCTCGCACTGGCCGAGGCCTCCGGCATCGATCCCGAACGGGTGCGCGCCGCTCTCGACGGCGGTTTCGCGAGCTCGCGGATCCTCGAACTGCACGGGCAGAGGATGGTCGAGCGCGCGTTCGACCCCGGTTTCCGGCTGCGGCTGCACCGCAAGGACCTGCGTCTCGCCGAGGACGTTGCCGCGCACCGGGGCCTCACGCTGCCGGGGATTGAGGTCGTCGCCGCCCAGATGGACGAGGCCATCTCCCGCCAATGGCAGGAGCTGGACCATTCCGCGCTGTTCCGTCTGTTCGGCGAGGACTTTCGATGACAGGCGAGATGGCAGGGGGCGAGCCCGCTGCTGGCCAGGACCCCCGCGACGGGGCGCAGTGGTGGCACCAGCCGTTCCGCACCTTCCAGACAAACCTGCGGGAGATCGACGCCGAGCTGGACGTCGAGGCCGTGCTCACGGCCATCGAGTCCTACGGGGCGGACACCTGGCTGCTGAGCGTCGGCGGCATCATCGCCAACTACCCCAGTCGCCTCGAGGCCCAGACGGTCAACCCGCGGCTGGACCGGCGCCCTTCCGGCGACCTCGTGGGGGACGCGACGCGTGCCGCAGAGGCCCGCGGCATCCGCGTCCTGGCCCGCATGGATTTCTCGAAGGTCGACGCGCGGCGCGCGGAGCGGAATCCGCAGTGGTGTTTCGTCGCCCCGGACGGGCGGCCCCAGGTGTACAACGGCTATCGCAGCGTCTGCCCCAGCGGCGAGTACTACCAGCGCGAGATGTTCGACGTCGTCGCGGAGGTGCTGGAGAGGTACCCCATCTGCGGGCTCTTCTTCAACTGGATGTCCTTCAACGAGGTCGACTACAGCCGCCGCTACTGGGGTGTGTGCCAGTGCGAGGCGTGCCGTCGCGGCTTCGCGCGGTTCGCCCCCGGCGTGCCACTTCCGGCCGGGCCCGAGGATGAGGGTTATGGGACGTGGAAGGTATACACCGCGGCCGTGCTCGCCGAGCTGAATCAGCGGATGCGGGCACACGTGCGCCGGCTCGCCCCCGGCGCCGCGCTCATCCAGGGCGATCGTGCCGACATCACGTTCCACGAGGCCAACAACGCCGTCGGCCGCGAGCTGTGGCACCAGGCCACCGCCGACGCCGTGGACGTCGCGCGCTCCGAGGACCCGTCCCGAACGGTCTTCGTCAACGCTGTGGCCTTCATGGACATGCCGTACCGCTGGGCGGGGGAGGACCCGCGGCACATGGAGCAGTACGCCGTGCAGTCCATCGCCCATGGCGCCCAGCCGTCCACCTACATCATGGGTACGCCGGCCGACAGTCCGTTCCAGGCTCTGAAGGCCGGCGAGGCGATCACCCGCTTCCACCGCGACCATCAGAGCGAATACACCGATCTCGTCGCCACGGCGCGCACCGCACTGGTACGGCCGCGCGGCGGGCACGTCCGCAGCCGCCGTGAATTCGAGGGGTGGCACAGCGCTCTCAGCGAGAACCACATCCCCTTCGTGGTGCTCGCGGAGCCTGCACTCGCGACGATCTCCCGAGACCGGGTGGACCTGATCGTCCTGCCCGACCTCGGCGACCTGCCCGAGGAGGCGACTGTCGCCCTGACCGGCTTCGTCGCCGCCGGCGGAGCCGTGATCGCCACCGGCAGCTCCGGCTGGTCCCCGAACGGGCACCAGTTCGATGCCGGTGGCGAGCACCTCGCGCAGAAGGCGGTGTTCGACACCGAGGAATCGCTGCGCTCTCTGCACCTGGACATCGGTCGGTCCGTCGCCGGCGGTATGCGGCCGACGGAAAGTACCACGCGTTCCCACGGGCCGCAGTCCGGGGATGCGGCACCCCTCCACGTGCCCGTGATCGGGGAGTTCCGGGCCATCGGTGTGACTGGCGTGATCGATGGGACTGCTTCGTCGGGCGACGATGGGGCAGACGGCACGGCCGGGGACGCCGCCGCGCTCGAGGTCGACTGGCCCGTTCTGGGCCGTTCCTTGTACGGCCCGCCGGAGAAGTGTTATGGGAACGAACCCACCGGTCATGCCGGCCGGATCCGCCGGCGGTGCCCCACGGGCGGATCGGTGACGGTGCTGCCCTGGCTGCCCGGACAGGTGCTGCGCGAGCTCGGCCTGTCGGCCGTGGCCGCGGCGCTCGCAGAGACGGTGGCGACCGCGGGGCCTGCGAACCTCCGGTGGTCGGCGACCGTGCCCTCGTTCGTGCGAATCGTGCCGGGTCGCGGCGCAAAGGGCCCGCTGATCCACCTGATCAACCGCAGCGGGGAACGACCCCAGCGGTTCGTCGACCCCGTGACCACCGGGGTGGCGGAGCTGGACATCCCGTGCGAGGCCGAGCCGCGGGCAGTCCGCGCGCTCGTGGCCGGTGAGGACCTCGAGTGGGACTGGTCGGCCGGGACGCTGAGCGTGCGCACGCCCCCGGTCGACGTCTTCGAGGCTCTCTCCGTCCGGTGCTGAGGCACGGCCATACCGTGCGGCCCAAGGAAGCTGAGCCAGATAGGCATGTACTCTTGACAGACAATCTGTCATTCGCGAGGATTGTCCACATGGGGGCTACGAAGCCCTCGGTCCTTCCAACGACGGGAGCACAGCAATGCGTCACCTCAGCCGACGGAGTCTTTTCACCGGAGCCGGCGCGATAGCCGGCACGAGCGCGCTGGCCGCCTGCGGCGGTGTGGCAGGAGGTGGAGGCGGTAGCGCTGACGGCGGCGTCCGCTACGCCTTCTGGGGCAACAACGTCAGGCAGCAGAACTATCAGGAAGCCTTCGACCTGATGGAGCAGCAGAACGAGGACCTCACCCTCACGGTGGAGTTCGCCGAATACTCCGCGTTCCAGGAGCGCATGACGACCCAGATGGCGGCGGGAAATGTCGCCGACATCTTCTGGATCCCCTCCGCGCAGGTCATGACCTACTACGCCAATGGCCTCTACCGGCCGTTGGACAGCGTCGGGAGCCTGGACCTGAGTGACTATTCCGAGCAGGACATCGAGGACTTCTCCCTGGACGGCGAGCACAACACGATGCCGTTCGGCATCTTCGTGCCCGTGATCCGCTACAACGCCACCTTCGCCGAAGAGGACGGCGTGGACTGGCCCGAGTCGTGGGACTGGGACGGCTTCGCCGAGTTCGCCAAGGACTACTCCTCGAACACGGAGGATCGCTGGGCCGTGGCCTACGCCGCCGACGCCGACCTGCCCTTCGAGGGATGGCTGCGCCAGCACGGCGAACAGCTGTGGACCGAGGACGGCCGCATCGGCTACACCCAGGAGGGTCTCGAGAGCTGGTTCGCCTGGTGGGAGGACCTCCGCGAGGCCGGCGCCACCCCCAGCATCGGGGAGCAGGACGGCGTGGCGGCCGGCTGGGAGGACGTGGGCGACCGTTGCCTGGCCTGGTTCAGCAACTCCAACCACATCGTCGACGACGCGACGATGTTCCCCGATTTCGAGTTCGGTCTCTCGCACCTGCCCGTGGACCCATCGGCGCCCGAGGGGCACCAGTTCCTCTACTATCCCCGCCAGGCGATCTACGCCGACGCCAGTGACGAGAAGGCCGAGCTGGCCGGTGAAGTCTTCAACTTCACCCACGGGACCGTGGACATGCTGAAGATCGTGGGCCTGACGATGGGTGCTCCGGTGAACCCGAGGGTGACCGAGGAGTACAGGGAGTTCGCCAGCGACAACGAGAAGAAGATGCTCGACGTGGTCACCGAGGATCGCGACGTGGATCGCCAGCCCCGGTACGAGGCACCCGCCGGATCGAGCACCTGGCGCACCGTCATGACCCGGGTGCTGGAGGAGATCACCAGCGGCAGCTCGACGATCCCCGAGGGGGCCGCAGACATGATCGCTGAGATCAACCAGGGCATCGATCGCGCCGCCAGCGGTGAGGAGGACGGATGAGCGCGCCCGCGGCGGCGCCGGCGGCGGAGGAGGCCTCGGCCGGCTCACCGCGGCCGCGGCGGAAGACGCGGCACAATCAGGAGCTCGCGGCGCACGCGTTCATGTCGCCGTGGCTGACCGGACTGCTGCTGGTGACGGCCGCGCCCATGTTGGCCTCGCTGTACCTCTCCTTCACCGACTACAACATCATGACCGCGCCCGAGTTCATCGGGCTCGACAACTTCCAGCGCATGCTCGGCGACGACAGGTTCTGGGCGTCGGCGCGCGTGACCAGTATGTACGTGCTGGTCTCGGTGCCGCTGCAGCTGGTCTTCGCGCTCGCGCTGGCTCTCGTGCTGGATAGGGGACTGCGCGGGCTGTCCATCTACCGCAGCGCGTACTACCTGCCCTCTCTGCTGGGCACGAGTGTGGCCGTGGCGGTGCTGTGGAAGCAGATCTTCGGACAGGAGGGCCTGGTCAATCAGGCTCTCGCCCTGATCGGCATCGACGGCGCGAACTGGCTGCAGAATCCGGACAGCGCCCTGTGGACGCTGATCGTCCTCAACGTCTGGACCTTCGGTTCGCCGATGGTGATCTTCCTGGCCGGGCTGCGGCAGATCCCGGAGGAGCTGTACGAGGCGGCGAGAGTGGATGGGGCCTCGAAGCTGCACATGTTCCGTCACGTCACCATCCCCCTGCTGACTCCGATCGTCTTCTTCAACCTGATCCTGCAGACCATCGGCTCGTTCCAGGCGTTCACGCAGGCCCACGTGATCAGCAGCGGCACGGGCGGCCCCGTCGACTCGACGTTGTTCTACACCCTGTACATCTACCAGCAGGCTTTCGTGAACTTCGACATGGGGTACGCCTCAGCTCTGGCCTGGGTGCTGCTGCTCGCAATCGCGCTGATCACCGCCCTGCACTTCACCCTGTCCAAGTACTGGGTGTTCTACGGAGACTGATATGGCCACTTCCACCCTTGACCCCGCCCCGGCCGCCGGGGAGACCGCGCCACGGCTCGCCGCGGCGCCCTCGATGCGCCGATCCCGGACCCGTGGAGCGATCATCCGGCACTGCGGACTGGTCCTCTTCGGGCTCTTCATGCTCTACCCACTGATCTGGATGGCGGTCAGCGCATTCAAGCCCTCGCACCTGGTGCTCACCGACCCCAGCATCATCCCCACCGAGCTCACACTCGAGAACTTCATCAACGGCTGGATGGTGGGAGGGTTTCCGTTCTGGGTGTTCTTCAGCAACTCCGCGGTGGTCGCCGTCAGCGCCATCCTGGGGAATCTGCTGTCCTGCTCGCTGACCGCCTACGCCCTCGCCCGGCTCGAGTTCCGCGCACGAAACGTCTACTTCGCGATCGTACTAGTCACGGTGATGCTGCCGATGCACGCAGTCATCATCCCGCAGTACATCGTCTTCTCGAGCCTCGGGCTGGTGAACACGTTCGTGCCGCTGATCCTGCCCAAGTTCCTCGCCACGGACGCGTTCTTCATCTTCCTCATGGTCCAGTTCATCCGCGGGATCCCGCGCCAGCTGGACGAGGCGGCCGCGATCGACGGCGCTGGACCGTTCCGGGTGTTCCGCAGCATCATCCTGCCGCTCATGAAGCCCGCCCTCATCACCACCACGATCTTCACGTTCATCTGGACCTGGAACGACTTCTTCGGACAGCTGATCTACCTGACGGACTCCTCGGTGTTCACCGTCCCGATCGCGCTCAACGCGCTCGTGGATTCCCAGTCACAGCAGGGGACCGGCACTCTCATGGCGATGTCCCTGCTGTCGCTGATCCCGCTGCTGCTGTTCTTCGCGTTCGCCCAGAAACACCTGATCCGCGGTATCGCGACCACGGGGCTGAAGTGAGCGGGCTGAGCAGCGGCAGCGGCATGAGCGCGTGGGCCGCTAGCCCGGCGCGGATCGGGGTGACCGGCAGCGCTCGTGCGGACCTCGAGGCGATCCGGGAGGCCGCCGGCGAGAGCGTGGCGGACCTGGACGCGGGCGAGCCCGCGGACGACGTCCGCGCGCTGCTGGGGGCGTCTCCCAGCAGCGACCTGCGAGCCTTCCCGTCCCTCGAATGGGTCCACAGCACTGCCGCGGGAGTCGACGCGTGGCTGCGGCCCGGCTCCGTGCCCGCCATGGTCACGCTGACCTCCGCAGCCGGCAACGGAGCGATCCCCCTTGCCGAGCACGCCCTCATGCTGATGCTCATGATCAGCCGCGATGCCCCCGCCTGGGCCGCGGCGCAGCAGCGTCACGTCTGGCAGCGGCGTGTGCACGGAGAACTCGCCGGGACGCGCCTCGGGATCATCGGGTACGGCCACAGCGGCAAGGATCTCGCAGCCAAGGCCCGGGCCTGCCACATGCAGGTGACGGCCCTGCGCCGCCGGGGCGAAGCGGAGTGCGACGGACTGGTGAGTCTGCGGTACGGCGCCGACGGGCTGCGCAATCTGCTGAGCACCAGCGACATGCTGGTGGTGACGGCCCCGCTGACCCCTGAGACGACGGGAATGATCGGCGCCGCGGAGATCGCGCTGATGCCGCCGGGATCCGCGATCATCGTCACCTCCCGCGGCGGGATCGTCGACGAGGACGCCCTTGTCGATGCTTTGCGCTCGGGTCACCTCGGCGGGGCCGGCATAGACGCCCACGCGGTCGAACCCCTGCCGGTGAGCAGCCCGCTGTGGAACGCCCCGGGCGCCATCATCACCCCGCACAATGCGGCGACCACACCGGCGACGGTCGAACGCGGCCGGCAGATCATGCTCGAGAACGTCCGACGGTGGGTGCGGGGCGAGGAGCTGCGCAACATCGTGGATCGGGATGCGGGGTACTGACGTGTAGGGCGCTGAGGGGCGGTGCCCGGGCGACGACAGCACGTAGCCGCGCACCGGGAGCCGAGCCCGGCGGCTCCGGACTACGCCTGGTCGCTCGTCGACCGCTCGATGACGTTCCGGATGTGCTCACGCATGGCCGATTCGCCGGCCGCTGCGTCGCCGCTCTCGAGAGCGTCGATGATCGCCTCGTGCTCGCCGATCGCTTCCCGGACGTCGGTGACGCCCCGGTGGACCATGCGTCGCAGCCGATGCACCAGCGAACCGAGATCCTGCGACATCTCCATCAGGTAGCGGTTCCCGCAGTGACGGAAGATCACCTCGTGGAACTCGCGGTCGCGGGCGAAGTAGTCCGCAGCCAGCGACACGTCGCGCCGCCCGGAGTCGAGCGCCGTGATCACGGCCTCCCCGGCGCGGCGGTGCTGTTCCTGTGCGGCGCGCAGCTCGGGGAGCAGCGCCGCCGGGGACGCGGCCGCGGCGAGCCGGACGGCGGTGCATTCGAGCATCTCGCGCGCCGTGAACAGTTCGGCCAGCTGATCCTGTCCCAGCGGCGGAGAGACCCGGTATCCCTTGCGGACCGTGCGCGTGACCAGGCCCGTGCGCTCCAGCTGGACCAGGGCCTCGCGCACCGGGGTGGGGGAGACGTCGAGTTGCTCGGCGATGGTGCTGATCGACAGGCGCGCGCCCGGAGGGGCGTCGTCGCGCAGCAGCATCTCCAAGATGCTGTCGTAGACGTATTCACGCAGGTCAGAGCGAGCAGGACTGCGGGACGTCGGCATGAGGGAACTGGCCGGCACCCCGGGCTCGTCGCGAGTTTCCATGCCCATGAGGGTAGCCGTGTCCCGATGGTCGGACGGGCGTCATCGCGCTTGACGTAGATCGTAGATCGTATATTCTCTACGAGATCGTGTTGCGTGGCGCACGCCGCGAATCGCATCGCGCACTCATCCCCTGGCACTCACCGTCGAGCCGGCCGTGCCGGAGTCGCTCAGCCGTTCGTCCTCGCCGTCCCGTGCAGGCGGTCCTGCAGACATCGAGGGCGGTCGGTCGCACCGTCAGCACGGCGCCCCGCGCCGAACAGCACACGAGAGGACACACCATGCCACGCGAGGTTCGCACGGTCGCCGTGCTCGGCTCCGGCTACATGGGAGGAGGGATCGCGCAGGTCTTCGCCGCGGCCGGATTCACCGTCCAGCTGGCCGACCAGAGCGCCGAGGTGGCCGCGGCTGCCCGCGACCGCCTCGTCGCCCAGAGCCGCGAGTTCGAGGCCCGTGAGCTCTTCGCCTCGGGCGCGGCAGACGCGGTCGACCGTCATCTGCACGCCGCCGACTCCGTGGAGGAGGCCGCCGGTCAGGCCGACCTCATCATCGAGGCCGTGTTCGAGGACGTCGACGTCAAGAGCGAGGTCCTCGAGCGGGCCTCCGCCCATGCACGCCCAGACACGATCATCGGCACGAACACCTCGACCATCTCGGTGAACACCCTGCGATCCGCCGTGACCGCCCCGGAGCGCTTCCTGACCATCCACTTCTTCAACCCGGCACCCTTCGTGCCGGGAGCCGAAGTGGTCGCGAGCGAGGACACCGACGAGGCCGTCGTCGAGGCCGTCGTGCGTGTGCTCGAACGCGCGGGAAAGCGTCCCGCCGTGGTCGGGGACACTCCGGGCATGGTCGTCAACCGCATCCAGTACGCCATGGTCAGCGAGGCCTTCCGGGTCGTGGAGGAAGGCGTGGCCTCGATGGAGGCCATCGACACCCTGGTGCGCAACAGCTTCGGATTCCGGCTCGGCCTGGTCGGACCGTTCTCGATGGTCGACCAGGCGGGTGTCGACGTCTACGCCAAGTGCTTCGGGATACTCCGCGACGCGTTCGGCGACCGCATGGCCCCGCCTGCCGCGCTGGAGTCGGCAGTCGCCGAGGGCGCGCTCGGCATGAAGTCCGGCCGGGGTCTGCTCGGCGAGTACGACGAGGACACCCGCGCCGCGATCCAGGGCTACCGCGACCACGCGTACGTGCGGATGCAGGGACTCCAGGACGATCTCGGCGCCCCTCCCTCCGCCGGCGCCACCCAGCACTGACCTACTCCCACCCCAGCCCAGATTTCCACGCGATCAACGGAGACGACGTGACCGACGCGACCATGCCCGTCATCAAAGCCGACCCCTACGTGCGCGACACGAGCAAGATCCTCGAGCCGCCACGGGGCTGGAGACCCTCGCTGAGATTCCTCGGTCCCGGAATGGTCACCAGCGCCGCCGTTGTCGGTTCCGGTGAGCTCATCACCGCCACCGCGCTCGGCGCCGAGGTCGGGTTCATCCTGCTGTGGGTGATCCTGCTGTCGACCATCGTGAAGGTCGGCGTCCAGATCGAACTGGCCCGCTGGAGCATCTCCACCGGGAAGTCCTCGGTCACCGGCTACAACGACGTCGCCCCGAAGCTGTTCGGCAGGAGTTGGATGACCTACCTGGGTCTGCTGAACTTCACCCAGGGCATCATCGGGCAGGGCGGGGTGCTGTCGGCCGCAGCCTTCGCGTTCTCCGCCGCCCTGCCCGTGCTCGGCGCACCGCTGTCGGCCCCGTCCCTGGCGTTCTGGATCATCGCCATCGTCGCCGCCACCATCGCGATCCAGGTGACCAACAAGTACGAGCTCGTCGAGCGGCTGTGCACCGTCCTGGTCGTGGTCGTCACCGGTTGCGTGCTGGCTCTGGTCATCGGTCTGCAGTTCACCCAGTTCTCCTGGACCCTGATGGACGTCGGCCAGGGGCTGTCCTTCCAGCTCTCGGCCGGCGCGATGGGTCTGGCCCTGGCCGTCTTCGGCTTCACCGGCATCGGCGCCGACGAGATCACCAAGTACACCTACTGGTGCGTCGAGAAGGGCTACGCCGCCTGGGCGGGACCGAATGACGGCTCCCAGGAGTGGGCCGACCGCGCCCGCGGGTGGATCTCCGTGATGAAGAAGGACGCCTGGCTCTCGTGGGTCATCTACACCGTCTCGACCGTCGCGTTCTACGTCCTCGGCGCCGCCGTGCTGCACCCCCAGGGACTGCGGCCCGAGGGTACCGACGTCCTGGCGACGATCTCGCGGATCTTCACCGACACCCTCGGCACCTGGGCGGAGGTGTTCTTCCTGCTCGGCGCCGGTGTCGCCCTCTTCAAGACGGTGCTGGCCAACACGCCCGGCTTCGCGCGCCAGATGACGAACACCCTCGCCATGGTCGGTGCGTTCCGGTGGGAGGACGCCGCGGCGCGTGACCGGTGGGTGCGGATCTTCATCGTCGGCCTGCCTCTGGTCTGGGGCGGATTCGCCTACGGGCTGCAGGCACCGCTGACGATGGTGATCATCGCCGGCATCGTCAACGCCTTCTGGCTGATGGCGGTGGTGATCGCGGTGGTCTACCTGGGACGGACGCAGACCGACGCGCGGCTGCGCGACGGATGGGCCTTCACGGTCTACTTCGCCCTCTCCGCCGTCGTCGCGTTCGGCATCGGCATCGTCACGCTGATCGACCAGTTCTGAGCCATGGACGCTCGTGACCTGTCGCTGAATTGCTCGCTGTCGCTGCAGTCCACGCCACTGCGTGAGCGCGCCGCTCGGGCGAGAGACCTGGGCTTCGAGGCCGTGGAGTTCTGGTGGCCGTTCGCGGCCCAGCACCCCGACGAGAGCGAGATCGCCGCCTTCGTCGACAGCATCCGCCGCGCCGAGGTCGAGCTGGTGCTGCTGAACTTCCCGGGTGGCGGGCCCTCGGTCGACGACCGCGGTCTGCTGTGCGTGCCGGGGCGGGAGGACGACTTCGCCCGTGCGGCGGAGACGGCGATCGGCGTCGGCCGGCGCCTGGGCGTGCGCCGGTACAACCCCATGGCGGGCAACCTCGCCGAACCGGGGCCGCCGACACCGGAAGAGTTCGAGACGGCGCTGCACAACCTGGTGCGCATCGCCCCGATGGTCGCCGCCAGCGGGGCGCGGATCGTGCTGGAGCCGCTCTCCGGGTTCGCCCGTGCCGCGTTGACCTCGTTCGCGGACGCTCGGACGCTCGCTGTGGAGGCCCGCGGCGCGGGAGCTGCCGATGTGGACGTCCTGCTCGACATCTATCACGCGGCGGTCCAGCGCGATGCCGTTCTGGAGGGGGGCATGCCCGACCCGGCGCTGATCGGCCACGTCCAGGTTGCCGACGCCCCCGGACGCGGGTGGCCAGGTACGGGCGAGCTTCCTCTGCGGACCTGGCTCCACGATCTGCGCCGTCGCGGTTACCAGGGCAGGATCGGCATCGAATGCTCCGGGGAGCAGCCGCTCCTGGCCCGCGAGGTCGCTTCGCGACTGTGAGCGCTATCGTGCGCTCGCCTGGCCGAATACGGCCGGCGAAGGGCGGGAGAGCCCGACTGCGCGCACCGAAGGGACCGCAACCGAGGGCTCCGTGAGAAGATGCGCCGTCGGAACCGCCACCTCTGTGCGCCGCATGCCTCGACCCCAGGAGCCCCAGTGCCCACCACCGAACAGCTCGATGCGATCACCTATGAGGATCTGACCGCCACCGGCGCCACCAAATGGGTCCGGGGCGACGGCGTGATCGGCGCGTTCGTCGCCGAGATGGACTACGGCGTCGCCCAGCCCATCACCGACCGTCTGCACCGCGAGGTCGACCGCGGCGCGTTCGGATACCTGCCCGGTGACCTGAAGGCGGAGATGCAGGCGGCCACGGCGGAGTTCGTACGGCGCCATGCCGGCTGGGAAGTCCCGCCCGAGGACATCCACGAGATGCCCGATGTGATCACGGTGTACCAGGCGGCCATCGACTCGTTCACGTCTCCGGACTCGAAGATCATCGTCCCCACCCCGGCCTACATGCCCTTCCTGCTGCTGCCGCCGCTGATCGGGCGTGAGGTCATCGAGGTCGAGATGGCGCTGGATGCGGAGACGAACCAGTACCGCTACGACCTCGAGGCCCTCGAAGCGGCCTTCGACGCCGGCGGGGAGCTGCTCGTGCTGTGCAATCCGGGCAATCCCACCGGGCGAGTGCTCACCCGCGAGGAGCTCGAGCAGATCGCCGAGCTCGTGGACCGCAAGGGCGGCCGGGTCTTCTCCGACGAGATCTGGATGCCACTGGTGCTCAGCGGCTCCCACATCTCCTACGCCTCCCTCAGCGAAACCACTGCGAACCACACCATCACGGCCGTCGCCGCCTCCAAGGCCTTCAACCTTCCGGGGCTGAAGTGCGCCCAGATGATCACCAGCAACGATGCCGACCGGAAGCACTGGCGCGCAGTCGGTCACTTCGTCGAGCACGGCGCCGCAAACCTGGGCCTGGCCGCGACCTCGGCCGCATACACGGAGGGAGAGGACTGGCTCGGCGACATCGTCGAATATCTGCGGCGCAACCGCGACGAGCTCTCTGCCCTGGTCGCCGAACTGCTTCCCCGCGCCTCGGTCACGACGATGGAAGGCACCTACGTCGCCTGGCTCGATCTGCGCGCCTACGACGTCGACGGGTCCCTGCACTCGTACCTGCTCGAGCACGCCCGGGTCGAATGCACCGACGGCACGGCATGCGGGCGGGCCTGGGACGGGTACGTGCGGTTCATCTACGCCATGCCGCGCCCGCTGATGGTCGAGGCGATCACCCGGATTGCGAGGGCCCTCGACCCGTCATGAGGTCTCCTTCGGCGGGCGGAACAGGAACTGCGGGACGAGATCTTCGGCGATGCGACGGTCCACGCCGACGTCGTACAGCGAGCCGACGAGTTCCGGGCGGAGCACGTCCTGTGGTGGGCCGTCGGCCCGGATCCGTCCGTCGGCCAGAACGATCACCCGGTCGCAGTAGCGGGCGGCGAGGTTGAGATCGTGCAGCACCACCACGGTGGCCGGGCCCTGCTCGCGCACGAGGGCGAGCACCTGGTGCTGGGAGCCGATGTCCAGATGGTTGGTGGGCTCATCCAGCAGCAGCAAACGCGCCTGCTGGGCGAGCACGCGCGCCATCAGCACGCGCTGGCGCTCGCCGCCGGAGAGGCTGCCGAACTCCTGGCGAGCCAGCTGCTGGGCGCCGGTGCGGCGCAGGGCGTCGGCGGCGACGGCGAGATCCTCCTCGGTGCGGCCGCCGAAGGATCCGCGATGGGGGATGCGTCCCAGCAGCACCACGTCGGCCACGGTCAGCGGGACATCGCCGGGCGCCTCCTGCGCCATCACCGCGATCTGCCGGGCGCGTTCGCGGCTCGTGCACGAAGCCAGATCTTGGCCATCCAGCAGCACTCGCCCGGACTGGGGCACCAGCGCCCGGTGCAGGATTCTCAGGGCGGTCGTCTTGCCGCTGCCGTTGGGGCCGACGAGGCCCACCACCTCGCCCTCGCCGGCGGTGATGTCCACCCCGCGCAGCACGGCGTGGTCCCCGAAAGCATGGTGCAGCCCAGTGGCCTCCAGCAGCGGCCTCACGCGGCGGGCTCCTGCTCGGCCAGCCATGTGTGGATCCGTTCCAACCCGTCGACGACCAGCGGTGAGGCCGGTTCGCAGAAGTTGAACAGCAGCGGCAGCACCGTCTGCTCCGTGACGGCGCGCAGACTGGAGAGCCGGTCGGAGGCGACCATCTCCCGGGCGATCTCGCTGCCATCGCGCTGTCCCTTGTGGAGCACGATGACGACGTCCGGATCCGCCTCCAACAGCGGCTCGGCGCCGACCTCGAAGACGCGCTCGGCGGTGTCCTCGAAGACGTTGGCGAGACCCACGGCGTCCAGCTGCGCGGTGACCATGCTGGCGGCGCCGTAGGCGTACAGCGGGCCGCCGCCGACCGACGGGTACAGCACCGCGGCGGTGCGGGCGGCCGACGGGTTCTGCTGCGCGGCGGCGGTGACCGCGTCGATGCGCTCGTGCAGCTCGGTGGTGAGCCGCTCGGCCGGCTCCGCGCGGTCCAGGATCTGCCCGTACACGGCGATCTCCTCATCGAGCTGCTCGAAGCTCGCGCGCTCGGTGCCGGCGCAGAAGACGTTCTGGACCAGCACCTCGGCGCCGGCGGCCCGCATGCCCTCCCGGGTGATGCCATCGGGCAGGCCCAGCACCAGGTCCGGCTGCTGGGCGATGACCAGCTCCTGGGAGATCTGGAGGTGGCCTGCGGCGTCGACGTCCTCCGACAGCGCGGGGATCTGCTCGATGCGGGCAGAGAGCTCCTCGCTGTAGTAGCCGGGGGAGAAGGTTCCCGCGCGGCCTATCACCAGATCGAGTGCCCCGAGGCCGTCCAGTGTGGTCACGGGGGCGGTCTCCAGCAGCATGATCCGGTGCGGCGGGGCATCGAAGCTCAGCTGGCTCTCGCAGTTCTCGATCTGCAGTGGGAAGCCGGTCGCGGTCGTGCCGCCGCCGTCGGACCCCTCCGCAGCGGACCGACCCGCGCCGGTGCCGCCCGCGTCCGAAGCTTCCGTGGCCGAGCCGCCGGAGCAGGCGGCCGTTCCGAGCGTGGCGAGGGCGGTGAGAGCGGTGAGGGAGAAACGGCGACGGTCCATGGGACCTCCGATCACGGTGCGGCGGGAGTGAGGGGCGAGAGTGTGCGGGGCGAGGAGAGACGAGGGAGCGGGGAGATAGGGGAGCGGTGCGGGGAGAGACGGAGGTGGGGGCGGGGACAGAGGGGCGGTGAGAGACGTGCGTCGGACAGGCGATGGCGAGCCGCGCGGGCCGGCTCAGTGCCGCTGGGCGTAGAGCCGGCGCACGAGGACCAGCAGGAACGGAGCGCCGACGGCCGCGGTCAGCACGCCGATCGGCAGTTCCTGCGGCGGCATGATCACGCGGGCCAGCGCGTCGGCCCACAGCAGGAACAGCGCGCCCAGCAGCGCGCTCGCCGGGATCAGCACCCGGTGCCGGGCCCCGACCACTCGGCGAGCCAGATGCGGGATCACCAGGCCCACGAACCCGATCGCGCCGGCGCCGGCGACCGCCGCCGCGGTGCACATCGAGACCACCACCAGGAATCCGATGCGGGCGCGGTCGGGGTCGATGCCCAGGCCGTGGGCGGTCTCGTCGCCGGCGCTGAGGGCGTCGAGGGTGGTGGAGAAGAAGGTCAGCACGGCGGCGCCGAGCACCGCGGCCGCCGCGGCGAGGACGAGGAATGCGTTCCACTGCGCGAGCGAGAGGGAGCCGAGCATCCAGAACATCACCGAGCGGGAGCCCTCCGCGGAGTCGGAGGAGAAGATCAGCAGGTTCGTCGCCGCCGAGAGGGCGTAGCCCACCGCCACGCCGGACAGCAGCAGCCGCAGCGAGGTGACGCGTCCGCCGGTGCGGGCGATCAGGAACACCAGCAGCGCCGCCCCCAGCGCTCCGGCGAAGGCGAGCACTCCCTGCGCATAGTCGCCCAGCGCTGCGCCGACGCCGAAGAGGATCGCCCCGGCAGCCCCGGTGGAGGCGCCGCCGGAGATGCCCAGGATGTAAGGGTCGGCCAGCATGTTGCGCACCAGAGCCTGCAGCGTCGCGCCGCAGATCGCCAGGCAGGCGCCGACGGCCGCGCCCATCAGCACGCGGGGCAGGCGCACAGTCCAGACGATCGCGTCGGTCGCCGGATCGGCCGCGGCGGCGGCCTGCGGCGAAAGCCAGGCGGGAGCGCCGAGATGGTGGGTGAGGACCTGCCAGGTGGCGGCCGCGGGGATCGCGACGGGGCCGACGCCCATGGTCAGCACGAGGCTGGCCAGCACGGCGAGGGCGAGGCCGAGGAGCAGGAGGGTTGAGCGGCGGTCGCGGGCGCGGACGCCCAGGGAGTCCTGGGTGGGGCGATCCCTGGCGGGACCCCTATCGCGCGGCGGTGAGACAGGGTCGTGCGCGGACGGGAGCGCGATTGGGGAGCGGGCTGCACGTCCCGGGGCAACCGCGTCCGGCGGCTGCGGGACGGACGGCAGGTTCGAGGTCACTTGCATGAGGGTACAAATATCGCCGCCGGGGCACCGGCTCCGTCCGCGCCGTGACCCGAACGTGACCGGCGCGGCACCACGCCCTCACTCGGGGTGATGCACTCCCGGCAGATGCGCCGAACCCAGACGGTGCAACAGCTCATGAGCGAGGCCATCACTGATCTCGTAGCGGATCTCCCGGCCGGCACGCTCGGCACTCACCCATCCGGCCTCACGCAGCAGGGCGAGGGCGTGGGAGGTGGTCGACTCCCGAGCCTCGATCGCGCGCGCGATATCGGTCGAGCGCACTCCGGGATGAGCGTGGATGCAGAACAGGATCTGCAGCCGGCGCGGATCGGAGAGCAGCGCCATCCGAGAGGCGATCTCCTCCATGCTCCCCACGCTCGCGAGCATGTCGCGCAGCTCGCCCACCAGTGCGTCGTCCGTGGCGGCGCTCTCGCCCGTGCGGGTGTGCGTCGGGCAGTCGGGGAGAGGGCCGGCGGGCGCAGGGCTGCTCATGACGGTCACTGTAGACGCCGGCTGGCATAGCGCTCCGTGACGTCACAGCGCAGGGTGCCGCTTCCCGCGACGGAGCACACAGGCCGGCGGGCTCTCGGAAAGCGCGCAGCACGTCGCCGGATCGATTCAAGAGCTGCATTCATGAGACGGCGGGTCACGGTCGGGTCACGGCGCATTCCGCGGGAGGCGTCGGCTCCACAACATCCCTACGGTTCCCAGGTCGCGGGCGAGGCGGTTCCTCCTCTCGCCCGCGGCACGTCCCCGCACTGCTCCCCGCAGCATCCGTCCCCCGCAGAGTCTGTCCCCGCAGGCCCCGTCCCCCGAAGGAGAGGCGCGATGAGCATCGACGCCGACAACGCGACCCCCGCCAGCCCACCGCCCGGCGCTCCGGCCCCGACGGTGTCGGCCGACGCCCGCGCCGCCACCGCCGAGAGCCTCGAGGACTACACCCTCCGCTTCGCCCCGCGCTCCTACCGCCAGTGGACCCCGGCCGTGGTCGCGACCTCCGCCCTCGGAGGCATCGCCTACCTCGCCGACTTCTCCATCGGCGCGAACATCGCCCTGAACCACGGCACGATCAACGGCTTGATCGGCATCCTCGTGGCCGCCGGGATCATCTTCCTCAGCGGATTCCCGCTGGCCTACTACGCCGCCCGCTACAACCTCGATCTGGACCTCATCACCCGCGGCTCCGGGTTCGGCTACTACGGCTCGGTGATCACGAACGTCATCTTCGCTTCGTTCACGTTCATCTTCTTCGCCACCGAGGGCTCGATCATGGCCCAGGGTCTCTTCCTCGGCTTGGGGATCCCTCGCTGGATCGGCTATCTCGTCTCCACCCTGATCATCTTCCCGCTGGTCATGTACGGCATGAAGGCTCTGTCCAAGCTGCAGGTGGCCACCACCCCGGTGTGGCTGGTGCTGATGGTCATCCCGGTCGCCTACCTCGTCTTCTCCCATCCCGGCTCGGTCGAGACCTTCTTCGACTACGGCGGCGAGGACGGTGAGGGCGGTGTCAGCTTCGCCGCCGCGATGCTCGCCGCGGGCGTGTGCCTCTCACTGATCGCGCAGATCGCCGAGCAGATCGACTACCTGCGGTTCATGCCGCCGCGCACCGCGGAGAACCGCCGTTCGTGGTGGGCGGCGACGATCCTGGGCGGGCCCGGCTGGGTCATCTTCGGAGCGATCAAGCAGATCCTGGGTATGTTCCTGGCTGTGTACCTGGTCGCCAACATCCCCGGCGCCCGCGATTACGCCAACGAGCCCGTCCAGCAGTTCCTGACCACCTACGAGCAGCTCATGCCCGGGTGGATCGCTCTGGTGCTCGCGGTGATCCTGGTGGTCATCTCGCAGATCAAGATCAATGTCACCAACGCCTACTCCGGGTCCCTGGCCTGGACGAACTCCTTCACCCGCGTCACCAAGCGCTACCCGGGCCGGCTGGTGTTCCTGGGCGTGAACCTGGGGATCGCGCTGATCCTCATGGAAGCGAACATGTTCGACTTCCTCGATTCGATCCTCAGCTTCTACGCCAACGTGGCCATGTCCTGGATCATCGTGGTGGCCACCGACATCGTCATCAACAAGTACATCCTGAAGCTCTCGCCGAAGAAGCCGGAGTTCCGCCGCGGCATGATCCACGACTGGAATCCCGTGGGGATCGTCGCGCTGGTGCTCTCGGCCGGTGTCTCGATCGCGATCTTCTTCGGAGCCTTCGGCCCGGCCGTCCAGCCCTTCTCCCCGCTGTTCGCCGTCGGCATCGCCGTGGTCGTCACGCCGCTGATGGCGATCGCCACCCAGGGCCGCTTCTACCTCCGCCGCACCGACGACGGCATCGAGGAGCCGATGTACGACGAGGACGGCAACCCGTCGGGCGAGACCCTGTACTGCCATGTCACCGGCATGGACTTCGAGCGGCCGGACATGATCGCCTCCGCCAAGGTGGGCCCCGAGGGTGAGAAGCTCTACCTCAGCTCCCTCGCCCTGACCACCGACCGCACCGGAGAGCATGTTCTCCCCAAGGAGTGATTCGTGAAGTTCACGCCGGCCGACACCGAGAAGCTGCTGCTGGCCACCGCGGGCATGGTGGCACGGGACCGTCTCGAGCGCGGGGTGCGTCTGAACCACCCCGAGACGGTCGCGCTGCTGAGCTGCTGGGTGATCGAGCGTGCCCGTGAGGGCCGCAGCGTCGAGGAGCTCATGGTGGAGGGCCGGCGTGTTCTGACCCGGGAGCAGGTGATGGAAGACGTTCCCTCTCTGCTGGCCGACGTCCAGATCGAGGCGACCTTCCCCGACGGTCGCAAGCTGGTGACCATCCACGACCCCATCGACGGAGCCGGCGCCGGTGACGGCCCCGGCGCGCTGAGGACAGCCGACGGGGAGCGCGTCCTGAACCAGCGCGCGGAGGAGGACCGGCTGACCCTGGTGTTCGAGAACACGGGGGATCGACCGATCCAGATCGGCTCGCACATCCACCTGCCGGACGTGAACTCCGCGCTCTCCTTCGACCGCGAGGCCGCCCGGGGGTTCCGGCTCGACATCCCTGCCGGCACCTCGATGCGCTTCGAGCCCGGCGCCTCCCGCGAGCTGGACCTGGTGCGGCTCGGCGGGGCGCGCCGCGTGCCCGGCATACAGATCCGACCAGGGGAGCCCTCGGCCGACGGCAGGCAGTCGGCCCCAGCCGTTGACGGGGCCGGCCCGTCGGCGAACGGCGGATCCGCCCCGTCGCCCGCTCGCAAGAAGGAGGTGTGAGTGATGGTCACGATCAGCGCTGCACGCTACGCCGCCCTGTACGGCCCCACCGCCGGCGACCAATTGCGCCTGGGTGACACGGACCTGTGGATCCAGGTCGAGGAGGACCGCACCGTCGGCGGTGAGGAAGCCGTCTTCGGCGGAGGCAAGTCGATCCGTGAATCGATGGGCCAGGGCGGGACGACCCGTGCCCAGGGCGCACCGGACACGGTCATCACGAATGCTGTGGTGCTGGATCACTGGGGTGTGGTGCGGGCCGACGTCGGCCTGCGCGAGGGGCGCATCGTCGCGCTCGGCAAGGCAGGCAACCCCGACGTCTCCGACGGGATCCACCCGGATCTGCAGATCGGCCCGTCGACCGACGTCATCGCCGGGGAGGGCAAGATCCTCACCGCGGGCGGCTTCGACATGCACGTACACCTGCTCTCGCCGTCCCAGATCCACGAGGCCCTCGCCACCGGGATCACCACCGTCGGCGGCGGAGGCACCGGCCCCTCCGAGGGCAGCCGCGCCACCACCGTCACGCCGGGTGCCTGGCACCTGGCCACCATGCACCAGGCCTTCGATCAGTTGCCGGTGAATCTGCTGCTGCTGGGCAAAGGAAACACCGTCTCCGCCGAGGGGCTCGCCGAGCAGGCGCTCGGAGGCGCCGCCGGGTACAAGGTCCACGAGGACTGGGGCGCGACGCCCGCCGCCATCGATGCCTCGCTCCGAGCCGCCGGGGAGCATGGCCTGCAGGTCGCCCTGCACTCGGACTCGTTGAACGAGGCCGGGTTCGTCGAGTCCACGATCGAGGCGATCGGCGGGCGCAGCATCCACGCCTTCCACATCGAAGGCGCCGGCGGCGGTCACGCCCCGGACATTCTCGAGATCGCCTCCCTGCCCAACGTGCTGCCGGGTTCGACGAACCCGACCCTTCCGCACACCGTGAACACCGTCGCTGAGCACCTGGACATGCTCATGGTGTGCCACCACCTCAAGGCGTCCGTCCCCGAGGATCTCGCCTTCGCCGAGTCCCGCATCCGCGCCACCACCATCGCCGCAGAGGACATCCTGCACGACATGGGCGCGCTGTCGATCACGTCCTCGGACGCCCAGGCGATGGGCCGGATCGGCGAGGTCATCACCCGCACCTGGCAAGTCGCCCACGTGATGAAGCAGCGCCTCGGGTCGCTCGGGGACACCCTCCCGGCCGACAACGAACGCGCCCGCCGTTACGTCGCGAAGTACACGATCAACCCCGCGGTCGCCCACGGCGTCGATGCGCACATCGGATCCGTGGAGCCGGGGAAGATGGCTGATCTCGTGCTGTGGGATCCGAGGTTCTTCGGCTCCCGCCCCTCGCTCGTGCTCAAGGGCGGCACTATCGCCTGGGCAGCGCTCGGGGACCCCAACGCCTCGATCCCCACCCCGCAGCCGGTGCTCATGCGACCCGCCTTCGGCGACGCGATCGGGGCACGCACCTCCGTCTCCTTCGTCGCGCCGTCGGCCCTCGAGGACGGATTGCGCGATCGCCTGGGGCTGCAGCGGCAGCTGCTCCCGGTCGCCTCGACCCGCGAGGTCACCAAGGCGGACCTGAAGAACAACGATGCCCTGCCGCGCATCGACATTCGGCCGGACACCTTCGAGATCAGCATCGACGGTGAGCCGGTCGAGCCCGCGCCCGCCACAGAGCTGCCCCTCGCCCAGCTGTACCAGATGTTCTGATCGATGAGTTCGACCCTGGCGATGCTGCTGGCGGATTCCCGTCTGCCCGTCGGCGCCCATGTCACCTCCAATGCGCTCGAGGCAGCTCTGCGCACCGAGCTCGAGCCTGCCCAGGTGGGGGACTACCTCACTTCGCGGATGCTCACGGTCGTCCCGGTCGAGGCGGGCACCGCCGTGGTCGCCCGGCAGCTCGGGCTGCTGAGCCCGCGTGCGCCCACGGCTCCGGAAGACGCGCGGATCGAGCATCTGCACGCCGAATGGGCCGCCCGCACCCCGAGCCGCGCCCAGCGCGAGATCACCGTGGCCCTCGGCGATGGCCTGCGGCGCCTGGCCGACGTGCTCTGGCCGGGCGCCGTCCCCGCCGCCGGCCTGCCCCGACCGATCGTGCTCGGACTCATCGCCGCCGCGGCCGGTCTCGGCGCCGCCGACCTCGTCCGTCTGGTCGCCTACGACGACGCCCAGACCGTCGTCGCCGCCGGATTGAAGCTCGAACCGTCCGATCCCCGCGCCGCCACCCGCCTCGTCCTCGAGGCCTGCGTGCGGCTTGAACCCCAGGTGGCCGCGCTCGCCGCGCTCACCGACCCGGCGCAGATCCCCTGCACCGGGGCCCCGCTGACCGAAGGCTGGGCCGAAGCCCAGACGCAACTGCCCAGGAGGCTCTTTGAAGCGCCCTGGGTTTCGTTCCGATCCTGATACGAGGAGGATTGGAACATGCCGAGCAAGTACCCACAGTCGTTCCGGGACCGTGCCATTCGCATGGTCACC